>JBBIST010000047.1:0-24795 GCA_037441125.1 Burkholderiales bacterium | reverse complement strand
CCGCGCTGCCGCCGGCCGCCGCCAGCGCCAGCGCCGCATCGCCGACCGTTCCCGACAGGTACAGGTCGTCGCCGGCGCGCGCGCCGGCGCGGTCGAGCGCGGCGCCGCGCGGCACTTCGCCGACGGCGGTGATGCAGATCGCAATCGGCCCCGGCTGCGCGCCGACGGCCGGCGCGCGCGTGGTGTCGCCGCCGGCCAGCACGCAACCATGGCGGTCGGCGAGCGCGAACAGCCCCTGCGCGAACGCCTGCAGCCACGCCGGGTCGGCTGCGGGCAGCGCCAGCGCGAGGAAGAAGCAGCGCGGCGTGCTGGCGGCCGCCGCCAGGTCGGAGAGGTTGACCGCCAGCGCCTTATGGCCGAGCGCGTCGGCATCGCAGCCGGCGCGGAAGTGGCGGCCTTCGAGCAGCAGGTCGGTGGTCACCGCGAGCTGCGCCTCGCCGGCGGCAAGCAGCGCGCAATCGTCGCCGACACCCGCCGCCACCAGCGAGTCGGCCGGCGGCGGGCGCGTGAAGTAGCGGCCGATCAGCTCGAATTCGTTCACGTCAGGCCGCCGCGCCCGGCTTCGGCCGGGCGCAGCCGCTGCGCCAGCTTGTCGAGCACGCCGTTGACGTAGCGAAAGCCTTCGCTGCCGCCGTAGGTCTTGGCCAGCTCGACCGCCTCGTTGATCACCACCCGATACGGGATCTCGGCGCGCTGCGCCAGTTCGTAAGCGCCGATCAGCAGGATGCCGTGCTCGATCGGCGACAACTGCTTGATCGGCCGGTCGAGGAAGGGCGCAAAGCCTGCGCGCAGCGTCTCGGCCTGCTCGACGCAGCCGTGCAGCAGTTCGCGGTAGTGGCGCATGTCGGCACGCGCCGCGCCTTCGGCCGACTCCTCGTGCTCGAGCAGGTGCGCTTCGATCGCCGCCACGTCCTGGCCGCCGACCAGCCACTGGTACAGGCCCTGCAGTGCCGCCTCGCGCGCCAGCCGGCGCGCGCTGCGCGCGCCACCGCCGCGCGCTGGCGTGGTCACGGCCTTTCAGCCCTCGCCAAGACGACGCTCGCCGTCGTCGCCGAAGTCTTCGCCGCCGGCCTCTTCGAGCGTCCACAGCAGGTTGGCCATCTCGACCGCGACCCGCGCCGCCTCGCGCCCCTTGTCTTCCATGCGCGCGCGCACCTGCTCGTCGCTGTCGCAGGTGAGGATCGCGTTGGCCACCGGCACGCCGCTGTCGAGCGAAACCTGCGCCAGGCCGCGCGCCGACTCGTTGGCGACGACTTCGAAGTGGTAGGTGTCGCCGCGCACCACCGCGCCGACGGCGATCAGGGCATCGAAGTCGTCGGCGGCGGCGAGCTTGGCCAGCGCCAGCGGCACCTCGAGCGCGCCGGGCACGGTGACATGGGTGATGTCGTCCTCGTCGACGCCGAGGCTCAGCAGTTCGTCGATGCAGGCGACCGCAATTGCCTGGCCGGCGTAGTCATTGAAGCGCGCCTGCACCAGTCCGATGCGCAGGCCGCCGCCGTCGAGGTCGGGAGCAATGAAGTCGATCGCCATGGGCGCGAGTCTACGCGAGCGCCCGCTGCGCGGCCCCTCAAGCTTCGAGGTAACCGGTCGGCTGCAACCCAAAGCCGGTCATCGACGGCATCTTGCGCGGCCGCGCCAGCAGCTTCATGCGGCCGACGTTCAGGTCGCGCAGGATCTGCGCGCCGACGCCGTAGGTGCGCAGGTCCATCTTGGCGGCGCGCGCCACCGGCGCCGACGTCTCGGCCAGGGCGCCGAAGGCACGCGCGCGCTCGAGCAGCAGCGGCGCCGATTCGCCGCAATTCAGCAGCACGATCACGCCGCTGCCGGCCTGCGCGATCACCTGCAGCGCGCGCGCGAAGGTCCACGAGTGCGCGCTGGCGTCGGTGTCGATCAGGTCGATCAGCGAGGTCGGCTCGTGCACGCGCACCAGCGTCTCGTGCTCGGGACGAATGGCGCCGCACACCAGTGCCAGATGCGCGCCGCCGCTCGGCTTGTCGCGGTAGGTGACCAGCTCGAAGGCGCCGGCGGCGGTCTGCACGCGGCGCGCGGCCACGCGCTCGATCATCGACTCGTTGGCGGCGCGGTAGTGGATCAGGTCGGCGATGCTGCCGATCTTCAGCCCGTGCGCGTGCGCGAAGGGCACGAGGTCGGGCAGTCGCGCCATCGTGCCGTCGTCGTTCATGACCTCGCAGATCACTGCCGCCGGATTCAGTCCGGCAAGCTGCGCCAGGTCGCAACCGGCCTCGGTGTGGCCGGCGCGCATCAGCACGCCGCCCGGCTGCGCCACGATCGGGAACACGTGACCCGGCTGCACGATGTCGGCTGCGGACGCCTGCGGCCGGGTCGCGACCAGGATCGTGCGTGCGCGGTCGGCGGCCGAAATACCGGTGGTCACGCCCTCGGCGGCCTCGATCGAGACCGTGAAGTTGGTGCCGTACTGGGTGCCGTTGCCGCCGCCGAGCGCCGCCGTCATCGGCGGCAGGTTCAGCCGCTGCGCCTGCGCCTGGGTGAGCGTCAGGCACACCAGCCCGCGCGCGTGCTTGGCCATGAAGTTGATCTTCTCGGCGCTGACGAAGTCGGCGGCGAACACCAGGTCGCCCTCGTTTTCTCGGTCTTCGTCGTCGACCAGCACGACCATGTTGCCGCGCCGGATCTCGTCGACGATCTCGGCGGTGCTTGCCAGCGACGACGCGGGCGCGACAGCGGAAAAGGCGGTGGACATCGGCTCGGGTCGGCCGGCTGCCGCGGGCGGCGGCCGGCGCTGGAAGTCTGGGAGCGCGATGTTACGCGCGGCGCTGCCTACCTCTGGCCGAGCACGATGTCGCCGAAGATCGGCGGTGCCGCGCGCGGCAACGCGCGCCACAGTTGCGGCGGCACCGGCACCGTGGCATGCAGTTCGGCCGCCGCGTGCCAGGCCCAGCGCGGGTCGTAAAGGACGGCGCGCGCCAGCGCCACCATGTCGGCGCGGCCGTCGCGCACGATCGCCTCGGCCTGGTGCGCATCGGTGATCAGCCCGACCGCGATCGTCGTCATCCCGGTCTCATTGCGCACCGCTTCGGCCAGCGGCACCTGATAGCCGGGCGCGGGCACGATTTTCTGCCGCGGCGAGATGCCGCCGCTGGAGACATCGATCCAGTCGCAGCCGCGCGCGCGCCGCGCGCGCGCAGCGCGCGCGCCAGTTCCACCGTCTGCGCCAGCGTCCATGAGTCTTCGCCGTCGAGGCCGTCGGTCGCCGACACGCGCACGCCGACCGGTCGCTCGGGCGGGAAGGCGGCGCGCACGGCGTCGAACACCTCGAGCGGGAAGCGCGTGCGGCCGGCGAAGTCGCCGCCGTAGTGGTCGCGGCGCCGGTTCGCCACTGGCGACAGGAACTGGTGCAGCAGGTAGCCGTGCGCCATGTGGACTTCGATCGCGTCGAAGCCCAGCCGCGCCGCTCGCGTGGCCGCCTCGGCGAAGGCGCACCGCAGCCGCCGCAGATCGTCGTCGTCGAGCGCCCGCGGCGCCGGCTCGTGCTCGGCGTGCGCGACCGCCGACGGCGCCAGCGGCTGCCAGCCGCCGTCGGCCGGCGCCAGCAGGCGGCCGCCGCGCCACGGCAGGTTGCTCGACGCCTTGCGGCCGGCGTGCGCGAGCTGGATCGCGAGCTTCGCCGGCGCCGCCTCGCGCAGCATCGCCAGCAGCGGTGCCAGAGCGGCCTCGTTCTCGTCCGACCACAGGCCGAGGCAGCCGGGCGTGATCCGCCCCTCGGGCGCGACCGCGGTCGCCTCCAGGCACACCAGCGCCGCGCCTGACAGGGCGAGCGTCGGCAGATGCGCCCAGTGCCAGGCCGTGGCGCAGCCGTCGCGCGCCGAGTACATGCACATCGGCGACACCATGATCCGGTTGGCGAGCTCGAGCTCGCGCAGCGCGAGCGGCCGGAACAGTGCACTTTCGGGCGGCGGCACTGCCGCCATCATGATGCAAGCCCCTCGCGCAGCGACAGCATGCGCTCGACGTAGCGCGCGATCAGGTCGACTTCGAGGTTGACGCGCGCGCCGGCGCGCAGGGCGCCGAGCGTCGTGACTCGACACGTGTGCGCGATGAGGTTGATCGAGACTTCGCAGCCGCCGTCGCCGGCCAGATCAGTCACCCGGTTGACCGTCAGGCTCACGCCGTTGACCGCGACCGAGCCCTTGAAGGCGAGGAACTTCGCCAGCTCGCGCGGCGCCCGCAGCACCAGCTCCCAGGACTCGCCCACCGGTTGCATGCTGTGCACGACGCCGACGCCGTCGACGTGCCCAGACACCAGGTGCCCGCCGAGCGCATCGCCGAGCCGCAGCGAGGTCTCGACATTGACCTCGCCCGGGTGATCGAGTCCGGCGGTGCGGTTCAGGCTCTCGCGCGAGACCTCGACGCTGAAGCGGCAGCCTTCGACCGCGGTCGCGGTCATGCAGGCGCCGTCCAGGGCGATGCTGTCGCCGACCTTGGCGGCAAAGCCGGGCACGGCGCCGGCATCGAGCCACAGTCGCACGCCGCCGTCGCCGCCCGCCAGCGGCTCGACCCGCTCGATGCGCGCCACGCCCATCACCAGTCCGGTAAACATTGGCCCCCTTCAGTTCAGTCGCGCCAGGATGCGCAGGTCGTCGCCGAGCTGCGCCACCTCGCGGAAGTGCAGGCGGCGCGCCTGCGCCAGTTCGTCGAGCGCCGGCAGGTGCACCATGCCCTGCGCCTGTCCGATCAGCAGCGGCGCCAGATAGACGAGCAGCTCGTCGACCAGTCCGGCGCGCACGAGTGAGCCGTTGAGCCGGTAGCCGGCCTCGGCGTGCACTTCGTTGATGCCGCGCCGCGCCAGCTCGGCGAACAGCGCCGGCAGATCGACCTTGCCGCCGGCGTCGGGCAGTTCGATCACCTGCGCGTTGACCGCCGCCAGTCGCGCCCGCGCCTCGGCGCCGGCGCCGGCGCAGGCCACCAGCACCGGCATGCCGTCGAACAGGCGCGCGGCCGGGTCGGCCTGCAGGCGGCTGTCGACGAGCACCTTGAGCGGCTGGCGCGGCGTGTCGATCGCGCGCACGTTCAGCCGCGGGTTGTCGGCCTGCACGGTGCCGATGCCGGTGAGCACGGCGCAGGCGCGCGCGCGCCAGGCGTGGCCGTCGGCGCGCGACGGCTCCGAGGTGATCCAGCGCGAAGCGCCGTTGTCGAGCGCGGTCTTGCCGTCGAGGCTGGCGGCGATCTTCAGCCGCAGCCACGGCCGGCCGCGCGTCATGCGGGCGAAGAAGCCGGCGTTGACTTCGATGGCTTCCGCCGCCAGCAAGCCGCAGCGCACGTCGATGCCGTGGTCGCGCAGCAGCGCCAGGCCGCGGCCGGCGACCAGTGGATTGGGGTCTTCCACCGCGGCGATCACGCGCGCGAGGCGCGCCTCGATCAGCGCCGTCGTACAGGGCGGCGTACGGCCGAAGTGCGAGCACGGTTCGAGGGTCACGTAGGCGGTGGCGCCGTGCAGGTCGTGGCCGTTGCGGCGTGCGTCGAGCAGCGCCTCGACTTCGGCGTGGTTGGAGCCCGGCGCCTGCGTGAAGCCTTCGCCGAGCACGCGGCCGTCGCGCGCGATCACGCAGCCGACGCGGGGATTGGGGGTGGCGATGTACATCGCCTGCGCCGCAAGCGCGAGCGCGCGGCGCATCAATTCATGATCGGCGGCGGTGTACATCGCGCGCGAATTCTAAGCAGCGCCACCCGCCGCACCCGTGGCGGCCGCAGCGCCACCCCTGACGCGGACGGCCGGCGCGTGCCTGCCGCCGGCCGTCCGCCACTGCACCGCGCGCCGGCTTCCCGCCGGTGCCTGGGGCGCCCCGCACGCGGGACGCCAATGCCAAGCTGCCGCGCTACTTGATCGCGAGCCGCTTGCCCGCGGTCGGGGCACGCTTGGGCAGGGTGAGCCGCAGCACGCCGTTTTCGTAGCGTGCCTCGGCGCCGGTCTCGGTGACCTCGGCCGGCAGTTCGAAGCTGCGCCCGTAGCTGGTGGCGATGCGCTCGGTGTGTAGCAGCTTCTCGCCGTCCTTGACTTCCTTCTCGGCGCGCATCTCGGCGCTGATCGAGACGCGATCGCCTTCGACCGAGACGTTGATGTCCTCTTTCTTCACGCCCGGCAGGTCGACCGTGATCTCGAAGGCGCCGCCTTTGTCGACCACGTCCATGCGGGCGCGGGCGACGGTCGGCAGCTCGAACATGCGCATCGGCATCCAGCCGGGACGCATCCACGCGTCGTCGAAGAAGTCGTCGAAGAACGGACCGAACATCTCGCGCCGCGCCAGCGGCGCCTTGGTCCGTGGGCTGAGCAGGCTGTTCATGTGTCCTCCTTCCGGTGTGCAACGCGGATCCGAGGAACGGCGCACTTGATCGAGCCGTGGCGTCCGGCCCTCGGTGCCACTGCAAGCTCAATGTAGGCTCGGCGCGCGCCGATGCAATCCGGTGCTCTACGGTGTCGCCGCCGCGCTTGACCGCGGTCAAGCCACGGCGCTTCGACCGCGCGCGGTTCAGCGCACGATGCGTGCGATGAGTTCCGGGCCGGCCTGACCGCTGACGTGCTGCAGCCAGGCGACCACCGTCGCCCCGGAGGCATTCATCGCGAGAGCGGGCTCGCTCACGGCACCGGCGGCGCTCTCCAGCAGCGCGGCCGCGCCGACCACCGGCGCACCTGCCGACACCGGCGCGAAGTACAAGTCGGCGAGCGAGCCGTCGCGCTGGATCCAGACCGCGAGCGCGCGGCCATCGCGGTCGGCGGCCAGACGCAGGTCGGTGGCGACACCGACAAGCCCGGCGCCGATCTCGACCGGCAGCGACCACACGCCGACCGCCAGGCGCGAGACGAACAGCCGGTCGCCCTGCTGCCAGGCGACGAGCGCGGTCGCCAGCGGTCCGGGCAGCAGCTTCGCGCCGCTGACCGGTTCCGTTCGCCCGTCGATCGTGAACGAACCCACGCCCTCCCAGTTGGACGAGGTGCCGGCGCGCGCGCGCAGGTCGAAGGTGATCCCGGACTGCTGCTCCCAGACGGCGACGAACTGGTTGAGCCCGATCGCCACCACGCGCGGCGCGCGCTGCTCGGGCTGGTTATCGTGCACCGGCAGTTCGAGACTGAAGACGCCGCTCGTTGCGTCGAAGGTGCGCGAGCGCAGCTCGGGCACCGCGACCCCGACCGCCTGCGCCCAGACGATCATCACCCGCCCGGCCGCGTCGATCGCCAGCGCCGGCGATCGCGCGGCGGCGAGTGGATTGCTCTGCACCGGCATCGCCGGCTCGCTCCAGGCAAAGCCGCCGGGGCCGACGCGGCGCACGCGCAGCTTGACCTGCGGCACGCCGCCGACCGGCTCGATCCACGCCAACGCCTGCACGCCGGCGTCGTTGGCGGCGAACGCCAGTTCGCTGCGCACGACGCCGGCGACGCCGGCGGCCACCGGGTCGAGGATCCAGGTGTCGGCCGCCGAGCGCAGCGCGCTTTGCACGCGGTCGTCGAGGCTCGCGGTCGCCATGTCGCGCAGCCAGGCGGCAGCGATCCCGGTGGCCGGCGCCAGCGCCTGCAGGCCGGCGATGCGGTCGCCGGTTGCATCGCCAGCGGCCGGGGGCTCGACCGTCGCACGTGCCGCCGCCCAGACGCCGCTCACGTTCTCGCGCGCGACGACATAGGGAATCGGCAGCGCCGCGCCCGCGGCAATGCCGGTCTCGCTCCACAGCACGACCGCCGTGCCGCTCGCGTCGACGGCGGCCGCCGGCGCGCTCACCGCCGGCGGATCGACCGCGAGCGTGAACGCCGGCCCGAAGGTGGGTGGTGCCGGCGGCGCGATGATCTGCCCGGTCCCATTGCCGCAGCCGGCCACCAGGAGCGCGGCCAGCAGGGCGATGGCGCCGGACTCAGCCGCGCCGGCGACGCGCCGACTTGCCGGCGGGACGGATTTCCTTGACCACTTCGGCGAACTCGTCGACATCTTCGAAGCTCCGATAGACCGACGCGAAACGGATGTACGCGACTTTATCGAGCCGCTTGAGTTCGCGCATCACCAGTTCGCCCAGCTTGTCGGATTTGATCTCGCGCTGGGCGAGCGACAGCAGCTTGTCCTCGATGCGGCCGATCGCGTCGTCGACCGCCTCGCGCGGCACCGGCCGCTTGCGCAGCGCCAGCAGCATCGATGAGCGCAGCTTGTCGCGGTCGTACTCGGCGCGGTGGCCGCCGCGCTTGATCACGGTCGGCATCGACAGCTCGACCCGCTCGTAGGTGGTGAAGCGCTTCTCGCACGCCAGGCAGCGGCGGCGGCGGCGGATCGTCGCGCCTTCGTCGGAGGCACGCGAGTCGATCACCTGCGTGTCCGGGTGCTGGCAGAACGGACACTTCATGCGCTGGCGCGCCCGGCGGACTCGAGCCTTGGGCTAGAACCCGCACCTCGCGCGGCGCGCGCCGGCTTAGCCATAGACCGGAAAGCGCGCCACCAGCTTCTCGACTTCGCCGCGAACGCGCGCCACCGTCGCCGGGTTGCGCGCATCGTCGAGCAGGTCGGCGATCAGGCTGGCGGTGTGCTCGGCCTCGGCTTCCTTGAAGCCGCGCGTTGTGATCGCCGGCGAGCCCAGGCGGATGCCGCTCGTGACCATCGGCTTTTCCGGGTCCTTCGGGATCGCGTTCTTGTTGATCGTGATCTGCGCCTGCCCGAGCAGGGTCTCGGCGTCGCGGCCGGTGATGCCCTTGGCGCGCAGGTCGACCAGCAGCAGATGGCTTTCGGTGCGGCCGCTGACGATGCGCAGGCCGCGCCGCGCCAGCGTCTCGGCAAGCACGCGCGCGTTGGCCAGCACCTGCTGCTGATAGGTCTTGAACTCGGGCGCCAGCGCCTCCTTGAAGGCCACCGCCTTGGCGGCGATCACATGCATCAGCGGCCCGCCCTGCATGCCCGGGAACACGGCGCTGTTGATCTGCTTTTCCAGGTGCGGCTTGCAGAGAATGAGCCCGCCGCGCGGGCCGCGCAGGGTCTTGTGCGTGGTGCTGGTGACGACGTCGGCATAGGGCAGCGGGCTCGGGTAGACGCCGGCGGCGATCAGCCCGGCGTAGTGCGCCATGTCGACCATCAGGTAGGCGTCGATGTCGCGCGCCACCTTGGCGAAGCGCGCCCAGTCGAAGCGCAGCGAGTAGGCGCTGGCGCCGGCGATGATCAGTCGCGGCCGGTGCTGATGCGCGGCGATTTCCATCGCCTCGTAGTCGATCTCCTCGCGCGCGTTCAGGCCGTAGCTGACCACCTTGAACCACTTGCCGGAAATGTTGAGCGGCATGCCGTGCGTCAGATGCCCGCCCTCGGCCAGGCTCAGGCCCATGATCGTGTCGCCGGGGTTGAGCAGTGCCATGAACACGGCGGCGTTGGCCTGCGCCCCCGAGTGCGGCTGCACGTTGGCGCCGAACTCGATCGTCGGCAAGCCGAACAGTTGCTTCAGGCGTTCGAGCGCCAGGGTCTCGACCACGTCGACATGCTCGCAGCCGCCGTAGTAGCGCTTGCCCGGATAGCCCTCGGCGTACTTGTTGGTCAGTTGCGAGCCCTGCGCCGCCAGCACCGCCGGGCTGGCGTAGTTCTCGGAGGCGATCAGTTCGATGTGCGCCTCCTGGCGCGCGTGCTCGGCGGCGATCGCCGCCCAGACCTGCGGGTCGACGTTGGCAAGGGTGTGGATGGCACGGTTGAACATGGCGTGGCCTTAGCGGGTTGGCGATCAGGGTCGGCTCAGTCCATCGTGCCCAGGCGAACGGCAGGTCCAAAGAGCCTCGTGCTCCCTGAGGGTGATCCCTCTGGACGCCAGTCACACGAAGCCGGATGGCGGGAAAATTATGCCAGCGGCCGCTTCCGCCCAGCGTCGCTCGTCAAACGCCGGCGAACTCGTCGCGTGCGCCGTCGGCCAAGTGCTCGACATCGCCCCAGGACTCGACCGACCAGCGCCACTGGCCGCCGGTCTCGGGCCAGGCACGGACACGGTTGACGCTGGCGTTGAGCATCGCGTGCTCGCGCGGCGCATCCCAACTGAGCCCGCGCGCGTGGCGGTAAATGACATCGAGCGTGCCGCCATGCGCGACCACCGCCAGGCAGCGGCCGCGGTGCGCGCCGGCCAGCTCGCACAGCACTTCGAGCACGCGCGCGATCAAGCACTCGCCCGACTCGCCCTCGGGGATCGCCCAGGTCAGATCGCGACTGCGCCAGCGCTGGAACTCGGCCGGCCAGCGCGCCGCGACTTCCTCCGGCGTATGGCCCTGGAAGCGCCCGAAGTCGCGCTCGCGCAGGCGCGCGTCGAGCTGCAGCGGCAGGCCGAGCACCGCCGCCAGCGGCTGCGCGGTCAGTGCCGCGCGCGCCAGATCGCTGGCGACAACGGCATCGACCGGCTCGCCGGCGAGGCTGTCGGCCAGGCGCGCCGCCTGCCAGACGCCGCGTGCCGATAGCGGCACGTCGAGCTGGCCCTGGATGCGGCCCTGCGCGTTCCAGGCGGTTTCGCCGTGCCGGATCAGCAGCAGCGTGGTGGCGACCGCATCCTGCGCCTGTCGTTGCACGAGATCGGCCGCGGGCGAGATCAGGCCGCGCTCAGGCGCGGGTTCAGCGTGTAGGTGCCGGTGATCGAAGCCTGCGCCAGCACGTGAGACTCCATCGCCCGGCGCGCATCGGCGCCGGTGAAGCGGCCCTGCAGCGGCAACTGCGCCAGGTCGAGCGCGTACAGCGTGAACACGTAGCGGTGGACGATCGAGTCGTTCCACGGCGGGCACGGACCGTCGTAGCCGTAGTAGTCGCCTTCCATGTCGTGATCGCCGGCGAACCAGGCGGTGTAGTCGTTGATGCCCTGGCGCGTGCCGTTGATCGCCGCCGGACCGTTCTTGCCGCGCGGGGTCACCTCGTGCGAGTAGGCGCCGGCCTCGATCGCGCGCGTGGCCGCGTCGATGTCGACCAGCACCCAGTGGAAAAAGTCGACGCGCGGCAGCGACGCCGGGATCTCGCGCCCTTCCTGGTTCACGTCGTCGGGCTGGCTCGGCACGTCGGGATCGTGGCAGACGAGCGCAAACGAGCGCGTGCCCGCCGGCACTTCGCTCCACGCCAGATGCGGGTTGCGGTTGGACGACAGTTTCACGTGGTGAGCGGCATCGGCCACCGCGAAGGCGAATTCGCCCGGAATACGGCCGCCATCGGCGAACGATCGGCTGGTGAGCTTCATGCGCGTTCCTCCTGCGGATCCGGCCCGACGCGCAACCAGAAGGTCACCGGGCCGTCGTTGACGAGTTCGACCTGCATCATGGCACCGAAGCGGCCGCTCGCCACCACCGGGTGTTCCCGGCGCGCGGCGGCGACGAAGTGCTGGTACAGCTCGCGCCCGAGCTCGGGTGGGGCCGCCGGCGTGAAGCTGGGCCGGGTGCCGGCGTTGGTGTCGGCAGCGAGCGTGAACTGCGGCACCAGCAACAGCCCGCCGCCGACTTCGCGCAGGCTGCGGTTCATGCGGCCGGCGTCGTCGGCGAACACGCGGTAGGCGAGCAGTTTGGCGAGCAGTGCGTCGGCCTGCGCGCGCCGGTCGCCGCGCTCGGCGCACACCAGCGCCAGCGTGCCGGCACCGATCTCGCCCAGCAGCTCGCCCTCAGAGTACACACGGGCTTGCGACACCCGCTGGATCAGCGCAATCATGAGCGCCGATTCTAAGGAGCGCAGTGATGCCTGACACCGTCGACCGCCCCCGGCAACACAGCGTCGATGCGCCGCCGGCCTCGCTGGAAGCGCTGTGCGCGCCCGTCAATCAGTCGCCGCCGCTCGCCGATTACAACCTCTACACGGCCGACACCGCGCTGCGCGAAGCGGTGCGCCGCGCCGGTGCCGACTGGGCCGAGGGCCGGCTCGCCGAGTTCGGCGCGCAACTCGGCCGACCCGAGACGATCGCGCTCGGCGCCGCGGCCAACCGCCATTTGCCGGTGCTGCACACGCATGACCGCTACGGCCACCGGCGCGACGAGGTCGAGTTTCATCCCGCCTATCACGAGCTGATGGCGCTCGGCTTCGGCGCCGGGCTGCACTCGTCGCCGTGGGCCGAACCTCGCGCCGGCGCCCATGCGGCGCGCGCCGCTGCCTATGTCCTGTACGGGCAGGTCGAGAGCGGCACGCAGTGCCCGATGACGATGACCTATGCGTCGATTCCGGTGCTGGCCAGACAGGGCGGCACGGTGCCCGGCATGAGGGACATCTGGCTGCCGCGGCTGTACGCGCGGCAATACGATCCGCGCTTCGCGCCGATCCGCAGCAAGACCGGCACCAGTATCGGCATGGGCATGACCGAAAAGCAGGGCGGCTCGGACGTGCGCAGCAACACCTCGCGCGCCGAACCGGCCGGGCGCGACGGCGCCTACCGGATCACCGGGCACAAGTGGTTCTTCTCGGCGCCGATGTGCGATGCCTTTCTCGTGCTGGCGCAGGCGCCTGGCGGGCTGACGTGCTTTTTCCTGCCGCGGCACCTGGACGACGGTGCGCGCAACGCGCTGCGGCTGGTGCGGCTCAAGGACAAGCTCGGCAACCGCTCGAACGCCAGCGCCGAAGTCGAGTTCGAGCAGGCGCTGGCCTGGCGCGTCGGCGAAGAAGGCCGCGGCGTGGCGACGATCCTCGAAATGGTCAACTACACGCGGCTCGACTGCGCGACCGCGAGCAGCGCTCTGATGCGGCAGTCTCTGGTGCAGGCGATCCACCATGCGCGCCATCGCGGCGCCTTCGGCCGCAGGCTGGTCGAGCAGCCGCTGATGCGCAACGTCCTCGCCGATCTCGCGCTCGAATCGGAAGCGGCGACCGCGCTCGCGCTGCGGCTTGCATCGGCCTACGACCGCAGCGACGAGCACGAGCAGGCGCTGCGCCGGCTGCTGACGCCGGCGGCCAAGTACTGGATCTGCAAGCGGCTGGCGCCGTTCGCCGAGGAGGCGATGGAAGTGCTCGGCGGCAACGGCTACGTCGAGGATTCGATCCTGCCGCGCATCTACCGCGAGGCGCCGGTCAACTCGATCTGGGAAGGCTCGGGCAACGTGATGTGCCTGGACGTGATGCGCGCCGCCGGGCGCAACGGCGAAAGCGTGGTCGCGCTGTTCGACGAACTCGCCGCGGCGCGCGGCGGCGATGCCCGGCTCGATGCGTTCGTCGAAAACCTGCGCCGCGATCTCGAAGACGCGGCCGAGCGCGAGCCGATCGCGCGCCGGCTCACCGAGCGCATCGCGACTGCGATGCAAGGCGCGCTGCTGGTGCGGCACGCGCCGAAGGAAGTGGCGGCCGCGTACTGCGCGTCACGTCTTGGAGGCACTGGCGGCGCCTGCTTCGGCACGCTGCCCGCCGGCACGGCGTTCGCCGCGATCATCGACCGCGCCTGGCCGAGCGTTTGATTCGTCCGCGCCCGAGCGCGACTCACTACCTCGCCGGCCGATCAGCGCACCGTCACGCGCGCCCACTTGCGCTTGCCGACCTGGACCACGTAGGTCCCGGGCTTCACGACGAGCGCGCGGTCGGCGATCTTCTGGCCGTCGATCTTCACGCCGCCCTGCTCGAGGTTGCGGATCGCCTCCGAGGTCGACGGCGCAAGCTGCGCCTGCTTGAGCAGCGCGGCGATGGCGATGCCGCCCCGGTCGCCGGCGGGAAGGCTGAACTCCGGGATCTCGTTCGGCACTGCGCCGGCGCGGAAGCGCGCCATGAACTCGAAGTCGGCGAGGTCGGCGTCGCGGCTCGTGTGGAAGCGCTCGACGATCTCCTTGGCGAGCAGCACCTTGATGTCGCGCGGGTTGCGGCCTTCCTGCGCCTGGCGCTTCAACTGCGCGATCTCGTCGTTCGAACGCAGCGACAGCAGGTCGTACCAGCGCCACATCTGCTGGTCGGAGATCGACATGATCTTGCCGAACATCTCGAACGGCGGCTCGGTGATGCCGACGTAGTTGTTCTTGCTCTTGCTCATCTTCTCGACGCCGTCGAGCCCTTCGAGCAGCGGCATCGTCAGGATGCACTGCGGCTCCTGGCCGTAGTGGCGCTGCAGTTCGCGGCCGACCAGCAGGTTGAACTTCTGGTCGGTGCCGCCGAGCTCGAGGTCGGATCGCAGCGCCACCGAGTCGTAGCCCTGAATCAGCGGATAGAGCAGCTCGTGCATCGCGATCGGCGCGTTGTCGCGCATGCGCTTGGCGAAGTCGTCGCGCTCGAGCAGCCGCGCCAGCGTGTACTTGGCGGCGAGCTTGATCATGCCGGCGGCACCGAGCGGCTCGCTCCACTCGGAGTTGTAGCGGATCTCGGTGCGCGCGCGGTCGAGCACGAGGGCCGCCTGCTCGAAGTAGGTGCGCGCGTTGGCCTCGATCGTCTCGCGCGACAGCGGCGGCCGCGTCGTGTTGCGGCCCGAGGGATCGCCGATCATCGAGGTGAAGTCGCCGATCAGGAAGATCACCGTGTGGCCGAGGTCCTGCAACTGGCGCAGCTTGTTCAGCACCACCGTGTGGCCGAGGTGGATGTCGGGCGCGGTCGGGTCCAGCCCGAGCTTGCAGCGCAGCGGTTCGCCGGTCGCCTGCGAGCGCGCCAGCTTGTGCGCGAACTCGGCTTCGATCAGCAGTTCGTCGCAGCCGCGCTTGACGAGCGCCAGCGCGCGCTCGACTTCGGGCGTGATCGGCGGCGGCGCGGCCACGGCGTGCTTGGCTTCGGTGGACATCGGTGCCGGCGGCGGGCGCGCGGTGGACATGAACGCGGCATCTGCCGCTCGGGCGGGCCGACCGCAAGGTGACAGGGCCGGACGCGGCGCAGTCTAATGGATGCTGTCGGCGCCGGCCGCCCACGGTGCCTGCGCCCGAACCGCCGCAACCCGCTCCCATCGCCGCCATGCCCGCCTCCGAACTGTTCATCGGCCTGATGACAGGCACCAGCCTCGACGGCGTCGACGCCGTGCTGGCCGACTTCGGCACAACGCGGCCGCAACTGCTCGCGCACACGCATCACGACTTTGCGCCCGAGTTGCGCGCCGAACTGCTGCGGCTGGCCACACCCGGCGAAGACGAGCTGCACCGATCGGCGGTGGCCGGCCAGCATCTGGCGCGCGGCTACGCCGCCGCGGTCGCAGACCTGCTGCTGCACTCGCAGATCGAGGCCGCCCAGGTACGCGCGATCGGCGCCCACGGCCAGACCCTGCGCCATCGGCCGGACGCCGGCTACACGCTGCAATTGAACGCGCCGGCCACGCTCGCCGAGCTGACCGGCATCGACGTCGTGGCCGACTTTCGCGCGCGCGACGTTGCCGCCGGCGGCCAGGGCGCGCCCCTGGTGCCCGCCTTCCACGCCGCCGCGTTCGGCGGCGCGCACGCGCGTGCGGTGGTCAACGTCGGCGGCATCGCCAACCTGAGCGGCCTGCCGGCCGACGGCGCCGGCAGCGTGATCGGCTTTGACTGCGGCCCCGGCAACGTCCTGCTCGACGCCTGGGCGCAGGAGCACCTCGGGCAGCCGCTCGACCGCGACGGCGACTGGGCCGCCGGCGGCACGGCGAGCGAGCCGCTTCTCGCCACCTTGCTCGACGAGCCGTTCTTCGCGCTGGCGCCGCCGAAGAGCACCGGGCGCGATGTCTTCCATCTCGCGTGGCTGCGCCAGCGGCTGGCCGCGCACCTGCTGGTCGGTCAGCGCGTCGGCCCGCGCGACGTGCAGGCGACGCTGACGCGGCTTACCGCGCGCCTGATCGGCGATGCGATCGCGCGCCACTGGCCGCAGGCGGCCGATGTCGTCGTGTGCGGCGGCGGCGCCTTCAACCGCACGCTGATGCGAATGCTGGATGAAGAATGCGGCGGTCGGCTGGTGCGCTCGAGCGCGGACTTGGGGATCGCGCCCGATCAGGTCGAGGCGCTCGCCTTCGCCTGGCTCGCGGCTGCGCACCTGCGGCGCCTGCCCGGCAACCTGCCGAGCGCGACCGGCGCGCGCGGCGCGCGCGTGCTCGGCTGCCTGTATCCGGCGTAGAAAAAGGTCGGGGCGCCTATCAGGCGCCCCGCTCTTGCGAAACTTGCAGCGTCAGACCGAGAACGACGAACCGCAGCCGCAGGTGGTTTGCGCGTTCGGGTTCTTGATCACGAACTGCGCGCCTTCGAGGTCTTCTTTGTAGTCGATCTCGGCGCCGACCAGGTATTGGTAGCTCATCGAGTCGATCAGCAGGGTGACGCCGTTCTTGACCATCGCCGTATCGTCTTCGTTGGCGACCTCGTCGAAGGTGAAGCCGTACTGGAAACCGGAACAGCCGCCGCCCTGCACGAACACGCGCAGCTTGAGCTCCGGGTTGCCTTCCTCGTCGATCAGTTGCCTGACCTTGGCCGCGGCCGAATCGGAGAAGTTCAGCGGGGCGGGCATTTCGACGGCAGCGTTCATCGCGCACCTCTGAGGAAACGAGCGAGCATTATACGAGCCGAGTGCGAGCGCCGCAGGCTTCACCCTGCCGTCGACTCCAGTTTCGGCTCGGGCTTGCCGGCCGCCAGCTTCAAGGTCGGTGGCGGCGAAGAACGCGTCATCTGGGCGCCATCGTCGTGGATCAGCAGGCCGTCGACCACCGCCCCGTGGTGCATTTCGAGCGCTTTGTAGCGGATGTCGCCGGCGACCTTGGCCTTGGGTTGAAGCTCCAGCAGTTCCGAGGCATGGACCGGGCCGGCGATGCGTCCGGCGACCACCACGTGCGAGACGCAGACCTCGCCTTCGACGACGCCGGTCTCGCTGATCACCAGCATGCCGGCCTTGGCGCCGTCGGCGCTGCGTACCGCGCCGCGCACGGTGCCATCGATGCGCAGTCCGCCGGAGAACGAGAGGTCGCCGGTGACGGTCGAGCCGACGCCGATCAGGCTCGCGATCTGGGTGGGCGCTGACTTCTTGCCGAACATGGGACCTCCGCTGATGACCGGCGCTACAAAGTGAACGACTGCTGGATCTGAGTCTGGCCGCCGGCGAGGATCCTCACAAGCACTGAACGGGCTACCGCGCCCGGCGGCAGCGCGAAAGATCCTTCGATTCGTTGGTAGTGGCGAAACGAAAGATGGAGCATCCGCTCCACCGGGGCGTCGGGCTCGGGGATCGTCAGCACGAAACTGCGCGGCCCCTGCGCGAAGTTGACCTGAAGCTGCACCGTGCCGATGAAGTCGCGCTCGGGTTTGCCCGCCTGCTGGACTAGAAGCCGGTATCTCATCCGATTGGGCTCGCCTTCGGGCTGGACCCGGAAGCTGCGGATCACCACGCCCTTGTTGGCCGTTCCCGCCGGCAGCAGGCTTTCGAAGAAGGCGAGATCCTCGCGCAGCCGGTTGGCCTCGTTTTCCAGCGCTGACAACTGGCGCGTCACCTGCTCCTGGGCGGCGCGCTCGACCTTCAGTTGCGCCTCGAAGGCCGTGGCCAGCGCTACAAAGCGCTCGCGCTCTGCGTTCGACTCGCGAAGTGCCGACTGCAATCGATCGATCTCGGCCAGCAGTTCCCTGCGATCCGGACCGGCGAAGTTGCGCCCGTACTCGTAGATGCCGGCGCCGGCGGCCGCCGCGGCCGCAAGGACGAGAAAGCCGAGCACGGCGCGCACCGACCACGGCAGCCGCGAGCGCACGGTCACGCTCGGCGCGCTGACCGACAGATTGCGCATCCACAGCTTCCACTTCATCGGTGCAGCAACTCCCTCGGGATGCGGGCGCGCCATTGCCGTCGGTCGCGCCGAGGTCGGCGCCGCCGCCGCGACAGGCCCAGCAAAGAAGCGCGCCTGACCTTGGCCGCGCTGCGCGGCCAGAACTGCCGGGCGCTCGACGCCCCCGGTTGTCTAGTGGGAAAAGTATAAGAGCGCGGCTATGCCCGGCGCCCGCGGATTCCCGCGCAAAGGCGCTAAGCGACGACGAACGATGGTGCGATCAGCCTGACGCCTGCGCCCAAGACCTCGCCCGCTTGGCCGCACCTCAGCCGCAACGGCCGGATACGGGCCGCAGCCTAGCGCTTCGAGAACTGCTTGCGCCGGCGCGCCTTGCGCAGGCCGACCTTCTTGCGCTCGACCTCGCGCGCGTCGCGCGTGACCAGTCCGGCTTTGGACAGCGCTGGCTTCAGAGCGGCGTCGTAGTCGATCAGCGCCCGAGTGATGCCGTGGCGCACGGCGCCCGCCTGCCCCGACTCGCCGCCGCCGTCGACGTTGACCTGGATGTCGAAGGCGGTCGCGTTGCCGGTCAGCTCGAGCGGCTGGCGCACGATCATGCGGCCGGTCTCGCGATGGAAGTACTGGTCGAGCGCGCGGCCGTTGACCGTGATCTTGCCGCTGCCGCGCTTGATGAACACGCGCGCCACCGAACTCTTGCGGCGGCCGGTGCCGTAGTTGTATTCGCCGATCATCTGCGTTCCTCAGACTTCCAGAGCCCGCGGCTGCTGCGCGCTGTGCGGGTGTTCGCCACCGGCGTAGATCTTGAGCTTCTTGATCATCGCGTAGCCGAGCGGGCCCTTGGGCAGCATGCCCTTGACCGCGATCGCGAGCGCTCGGCCGGGAAAGCGGCCCTGCATCTTGCCGAACGAGGTCTCGTAGACGCCGCCCGGGTAGGTCGAGTGGCGGTAGTAGATCTTGTCGGTGGTCTTCTGGCCGGTGACGCGGATCTTGTCGGCGTTGACGACGACGATGAAGTCACCGGTGTCGACGTGCGGCGTGTACTCGGGCTTGTGCTTGCCGCGCAGCCTGCGCGCGATCTCGGCCGCCAGGCGGCCGAGCACCTTGTCGCTGGCATCGACCACGAACCAGTCGTGCCGCACGTCCTGCGGCTTGGCAGTGAAGGTCTTCATGAGAGGCAGTGACGAAAAAAGCCCGTAGGAGTGCCCGCGTTCAAGTTGGGCCGCCGCTGGCGGCGCCGCTCACCCGATCCGCCCGCCGCCCCCGCCGCAGAAGAGGCACGTGGGCAAGAGCCGACCGGCGCGGGAATTGACTGAACCAGGAAAAGCCGGGCATTTTAGCCACTCCCGCGAACTCGACGCAAGCAAGGCTCTGGCCGGCGCGGCAGCGGTGGCCCGATTGGCCTGCCACAGAGAGGAGACCCATGGAGTGCAACGTCAAGTGGAGCGGCGACGGCGTGAGCTTCATCGCCGAGACCGGCAGCGGTCACCGGTTGACGATGGACGGCGCCCCGGAAGGCGGCGGCCGCAACCTCGGGCCACGACCGATGGAAATGCTGCTCGCCGGCACCGGCGGCTGCACCGCCTACGACGTGGTGCTGATCCTCAAGCGCGGCCGCCACGACGTGCGCGCCTGCGAGGTCAGGCTGTTGGCCGAGCGCGCGGCGCAGGAACCGAAGGTGTTCACGCGCATCGAGTTTCGCTTCACCGTGCGCGGCAAGGGCCTGAAGCCCGAGGCAGTCGAACGCGCAGTGCGGCTGTCGCACGACAAGTACTGCTCGGCCACGGCGATGCTGGCCAAAACCGCGAAGATCGAGACCACGATCGAGGTCGTCGAGGCCGATTGACGCGGGCTCTCAAATGCGGTGCGCGGTGACGGTCATCACGCGCGCCGCCAGCCGCATCGCCGCGCGCGCCGGCAAGGGCAAGGCGGCGCCGCCGCGATCGAGCGCGCTGGCGCCGTGGCGGATCTCGTCTTCCTTCATCTGCGCCACGATCGCGCGCGAGGCGCCATCGGCCGCCGGCAGGCGGTCGAGGTGGCCCTGCAGGTGCTCCTCGACTTGGCGCTCGGTCTCGGCCATGAAGCCGAGACTCGTGCGGTCGCCCATGCGCGCGGCAGCCAGTCCGATCGCGAACGCGCCCGCGAACCAGAGCGGGTTGAGCAGGCTCGTGCGGCCGCCGAGTTCCTCGATCCGACGTTGCGTCCACGCCAGATGATCGGCTTCCTCGCGCGCCGCGTGCACAAACATCGCGCGCAGACCGGCGTTGGGCGTGCCCAGCGCCTGCGCCTCGTACAGGGCCTGGGCGCAGATCTCGCCCACGTGGTTGATGCGCATCAGCGCGACCGACTGGTCGCGCTCGGCGTCGGTCAGCGGCGGCACCGACGCATCATCGAGCACCGCATCGGCCGGATAGGGACGACTGGCGGACACGTTGCCGCTGAGCGTGCGCAGGGCGCGGTCGGCGAGCGACAGCGCGTGATCGAGGGGCGACAGGGCAGGGACTTCGGACATCTCCTAGCTCGCGTGCTGTTGCGCAAAACAAACGATGAGGCGCAGCCGATCACCCGGGCTTGCGCTGAGTCGCCCTCATTGTGCCGGACTCGCCGCTATCCTCGGCCGCCATCCGCATTTCAAACAACACTCAGGAGACGCTATGCGCAAGTCGCTTCTGGCCGCAGCCATCGCGCTGGCCTTCCCGCTCGCCCAAGCACAGACGCCGGCGCCGGCGCCGGTCGAGCTGTACGGCATCGTCGACATCGGCGTCGAGCGCTCGGACGTCGGCGCCACCAGCGCCACGCGCCTGCAAAGCGGCCTGTCGGCCGGCTCGCGTTGGGGCATTCGTGGCCGAGAGAACCTCGGCGGCGGGTACACGGCGCTGTTTACGCTGGAGAGCCGGATCGAGCTGGACAGCGGCTCGATGACCAACAACGGCGCCCTCTTCGCCTGCCGTCCGGTCGGATCCACCGACACGCCGGTGTGTCCGGGCGTCAGTGCGATCGGCCTGACCGGCCCGCTTGCGGTGGCCGTCACGGGCGGCATGAACACGGTGAGCAATACGCTGCTCGAGCGCTTTGCCACGGTCAACAGCGCCGCAGCGCTGTTCGACCGCCAGGCCTTCATCGGCCTGATCACGCCGTTCGGCGCCGTGATCGCCGGCCGCCAGTACACGCCCGGCTACGAGATCCTGAACAAGTTCAACTCCTTCGCCGACGCCACCGCCGGCCAGATGGGCCAGGAGTACTCGACGCTGACGATCCGCGCCAACAACGCGATCCAATATCGCGCCGAACTGCACGGCTTCACGCTGTCGCTGATGTACGGCTTCGGCGGCACAGAACTCGTGCGCACCGAGCGCGGCGCCGACCCGCAGCGCGGCGACGACTTCTACGGCGCCAACTTCCAGTACGCGACGCCGAACTTCTCGGTAGGCATCGGTTACAACCACAACTACGTGCTCACGCGCAATGACCCGACCAATGCGCGCACCGGCATGGAGACGCTGAACATCGGCGGTACCTACACCTTCGGACCGGCGCGCCTGTTCGTGCAGTACATGTCGCGCCAGAACGACAATCCGATTGTCACCCCGCTCGACCTGCAACAAATCGTGATCGCCGGCGGCACGCCGGCCGGCATCGACGCGCTGCTGGCACCGCTCGTGGCGCGCGCCAACCGCGTCGATCTCGACGGCCTGCGCGGCTTTGTCGGACCGACCGACACGACCATCTATCACCTCGGGCTCGACTGGCGCCTGGGCAGCGGCAACCTGCGCCTCGCCTACAACGACGCGCGCGACGAGGCGCGCTCGCAGTGGGCCACCGAAGACGCCAAGGTGCGACACATTGCCGTCGGCTATTTCCACGAGATGTCGCGCCGAACCACACTGTTCGGCACCTACGCGATGGCGTTCAACAGCGGCCAGTCGCGCATGGCGCTCGGTGCCGCCGGCTATGCCGGCGGATGGACCAGCGCGTTCGGCGAAGACGCAAGCGCGCTGCAAATTGGCATGCGTCACTCGTTTTGATCTGCATCAAGCTCATGCAAAAGGGGCGCTTCGGCGCCCCTTTTGTTGCATCGGGATGACCGCACGCGTGGTCCCGTGGATGCCCAGGTCCGGGGTGTCGATGTTGCACGGAAGGCACAAGCGCCACGCGAATTGCACGATTAGGCGACCGATGCTTTGGCCCATCCAATTCTTTCCTGAAAGAATTCGCCTCAGCTTCCGATGGAAGTTCGCATCGAGGCGCTGCACGGCGGCACAGGCTGCCGCACCGGCCCCGGTGGACGCCTCAGTAGGCCCTTTTTTATCAACATGGAGATTCGCATGAAGAAAAGTCTTCTCGCTCTTGCCGTGCTGGGCGCCTTCGCCGGCGCGGCCAGTGCGCAGTCGGCGGTGACGTTGTACGGTCGTGTCGATGCCGGTTTCGCGCGCATCGATCCGTCCGCCGGCACCGTGACCAACCAGTCCGCGAGAACCGGCCTCGATTCGGGCCACCTCGGCGGAAGCCGCTGGGGCTTGCGCGGCAGCGAAGATCTCGGCGGTGGCCTGAGAGGCGTGTTCGTGCTCGAGAGCGGGTTCGGCATCGATGACGGCATGTCTGGCCAGGGCGGGCGCCTCTTCGGACGCCAGGCCTACCTCGGCGTGACCGGCAACTTCGGCGGGCTCGTGATGGGCCGTCTGGCCACGTTCTCGTCGGGCACCGGCGACTTCGACCGGATCGGCACGCTCGATCCGTTCCGCACCGGCTATCCCGGCCTGGGCATGCAGGCGACCTTCGCGTCGATGAACGCGCTACGCCTGGACAACGCGATCGCCTACGTGACCCCCGACATGGGCGGCTTCAGCGCCGGTCTGGGCTACACGTTCCGCGCCGGCGGTCAGGAACTCGCCGGCGGCAGCAGCAACAACAACGCCGGCATCATCTCGTACGTCAACTTCCGTTCCGGTCCGTTCTACGGCGTCGTCACGTACGACCGCGTCGAGCTGGGCGAGGTCACTGGCGACCCGACGCAGACGCACCTGCAGGCCGGCATGGCGTGGGACTTCAAGGTGGCGCGCGTTTCCATTGCGTTCGCGCAGGAGAGCGATCAGTTCGCGCTGCTGCCGGCGAACATCGGCGGCGCCGCGGCCCTGCAGGGCGCCGGAACCGACGCGAGCGCCTGGATGATCGGCGCGGTGATCCCGCGCGGTGCGCACCGCTTCGCGATCAGCTACCAGGACCGCACGGCCGACGCGATCGGCACGACGCCCGAAGGCGAGCGCACTGTGTGGACGGTCGGCTACGAGTACGCGTTCTCGCGCCGCACGACCGCCTACATCGTCTACGGCGACGTGAGCGACAAGGGCAGCTACAAGACCGCCAACTGGGGTGGCACCACCAACACCTTCATCGGTCTGAGCCACAGCTTCTAAGCAAGGGCTGTCGCAAGCTCAAGGCCGCTCCTCGGAGCGGCCTTTTTCTTTGCAGCGTCTGCTGCTCGTCGCTGGCCAAGGTGATCAGGCCTTAGAGCGCTGCGAGCGAGCGCGCCTTTGCCTCGTCGAGCACGCCCAGCCGCGCACGCCGATACGTCACGTCTTCGCCCGTGCGCGCCTGCGTGAAGCGCCGGCAGTGTTCGGCGTAGGCTGCGTCGGGCGCGCAGCGGCGCGCGGGGTCGGCGAGCACGCGGTCGACCACCAGCGCCAGCTCCTCGGTGCGCGCGCTGCGCGCGGCGAGCATCCCGGCGCGCGCCGCCGCGGCGAGAGCGTCGACCGCCATGCGCCGGTAGGTGGTCCACTTGCCGCCGACGATAGAGATCAGGTTGCCGAACTCGGTCAGTACCGCATGTTCGCGCGAGATCGCCGCGGTCGAGCTCGCTTTGCCCGGGTCGTACAGCGGCCGCAGGCCGGCGAAGCGCGCGCGCACGTCGGCGCTGGCGATCGGTCGCGCCAGGTAGCCGCGCGCGGTGTCGAGCATGAACTCGACCTCCTCGCGCGACGGCTGCGGCTCCCATGGCGCGTCCGCTCGCGGTCCGTCGGTGGTGCCGATCAGCAGCTTGTCGAGCCACGGGATCACGAACAGCACGCGGCCGTCGCGCGTCTTCGGAATCATCAGCGCCGCCGAACCGGGCAGGAAGTCGCGGTCGACCACCAGATGCGAGCCCTGGCTCACGGTGATCAGCTTGCGCGCCGCCGGATCGGCGAGCCGGCGCACGCCGTCGACCCAGACGCCGGCGGCGTTGAACACGCAGCCGGTCGCCAGCTCGAAGCCCTCGCCGGTCTCGGCATCGACCGCGCGCACGCCGGCGATGCGGCCGTCGCGGACCTTCAGCCCGTCGCAGCGCACGTAGTTGATCGCGGTGGCGCCGAGCGCGTGCGCGGTCTGCATCAGCGCCACGCACATCAGCGCGTCGTCGAACTGGCCGTCCCAGTAGGACACGCCGCCGGCGAGCCCTTCGGGCCGGATGCCGGGCAGCCGTGCCAGCGTCTCGTCGCGCGAAAGCCAGCGCGTCGGCCCGAGGCTGCGGCGGCCGGCGAGCAGGTCGTACATGCCCAGACCGAGGCGCAGGATCGCGCGATCGAGCGGCCGGTAGCAGGGCACGACGAACTCGAGCGCGTGCACCAGGTGCGGCGCGTTCGCGAGCAAGGTAGCGCGCTCCTCGAGCGCCTCGCGCACGAGCTTGACGTTGCCCTGCGCCAGATAGCGCACGCCGCCGTGGATCAGCTTGGTGCTGCGACTCGAGGTGCCGCGGCCGAAGTCGCCGCTGTCGATCAGCGCCACGCGCAGGCCGCGCGCGGCGGCGTCGACCGCGATCCCGAGTCCGGTGGCGCCGCCGCCGACGATCACCGCGTCCCAGGGCTGCTTGTCGCGCAGCCGCGCCAGCAAGCGCTCGCGCTCGATCGGTTGCGGTGCCAGTGCCTGGTTCGTCATTCGATCCACTCCCGGGCGCGCGCCACCGCGCGCTGCCATTGCCGCAGGCGCTCGGCGCGCTCGGCCGCCGCCATCGCCGGTTCGAAGCGGCGATCGGCGCGCCACAACGCCGCCAGCTCGGCCTGGTCGCGCCAGAAGCCGACCGCCAGTCCGGCCAGCCAGGCGGCGCCGAGCGCCGTGGTCTCGGTCAGCCGCGGGCGCACCACGGGCACGCCGGCGAAGTCGGCCTGCATCTGCATCAGCAGGTCGTTGCCGGCGGCGCCGCCGTCGACGCGCAGTTCGCGCAGCGGC
>JBBIST010000046.1:0-25007 GCA_037441125.1 Burkholderiales bacterium | reverse complement strand
GGCGCGCAGGCGCGCACCGGCGACGGCCGCGATCCACAGCGCCTGCCAAAGCGGCGGTGCCCCGGGTGCGGTGGCGCCTGCGACTTCGCTCATGCGGCAGCGGGCGCGAGCGGTGGCGCGGCGCCCGCGCCGACCGCGACCGGCGCACCGGCGAGGAACTGCGCCGCCGGCAGCCGCTTGCCGCCGGGCCGCTGCAACTCGGTGATCCTGAGCGCGCCGCGGCCGGCCGCCAGCACCAGGCCGGCCGCATCGGCGGCGAGCACGGTGCCGGGTGCGGCCGAGTGCGCGCTGTCAAGTGCGCCGGCGCGCCAGACGCGCAGCGTCTCGTCGCCCAGCCGCAGGCAGGCGACCGGGAACGGATCGAAGGCGCGCACCTGGCGCGCCAGCAGCGCGGCATCGCGAGCGAAGTCGAGCCAGGCCTCGTGCTTGGCGATCTTGTGCGCGTAGGTGACGCCGGCCGCCGGCTGCGTGCGCGGCTCGAGCGCGCCGCGCGCGGCGCGATGCAGCGCCTCGACGATCAGGCGCGCGCCGAGGCGCGCCAGTTCGCCGGTCAGCGTCGCCGTCGTGTGTTCGGCGCCGATCGGCAGCGCTTCGGCGAGCAGCATCGGGCCGGTGTCGAGTCCGGCCTCCATCTGCATGATCGTGATGCCGGTCTCTGTGTCGCCGGCCTCGATCGCGCGCGCGATCGGCGCCGCGCCGCGCCAGCGCGGCAGCAGCGAGGCGTGGATGTTGAGCGCCTTCAGGCGCGCACCGCCGGCCTGCGCGAGCCCGCCTGGAATGTCGAGCACCGCCTGCGGCAGGATCAGCCCGTAGGCGGCAACCACCAATACGTCGGCCTGCGCCGCGCGCAGGGCGTCGTGCTCGGCCTGGGCCTGCGCGCCGCCCTTCTTGAGGCTGAGCGTGAGCGGCGTGCGGGTGGCGATGCCGTGCGCCTGCGCCAGCAGGCGCACCGGCGAGGCGCTGAGCTTCATGCCGCGACCCGCCGGCCGATCGGGCTGGGTTAGCACGAGCGGGATCGACCAGCTGGCCACCGCGGCCTGCGCGATCAGCGCCTCGAGCGCCACCGCCGCGAACTCCGGTGTGCCGGCGAAGACGATCCGCATCGACCGATTGTAGGTGTGAGATCTTCGGCGCCCGAAGCTGCAGCCAGCGCCGGAGCCGGGCGAGTGCGCGAGCTGCGCGCGCGACAGCGGCGGCCGTTCAGGCCGCGCGCCGCTTGCGCAGCTTGGTGCGGATCCGATCCTGCTTGAGCGCCGACAGGTATTCGACAAACACTTTGCCGGTCAGGTGATCCATCTCATGCTGGATGCACACCGCGAGCAGGCCCTCGCAGTCGAGTTCGAAGGCTTGGCCGTCGGCGTCCTGCGCGCGCACCCTGACCCGCGCCGGCCGGCGCACCTCGTCGTAGACGCCCGGCACCGAAAGACAGCCCTCCTCGCACACCGCGGTCTCCTCGGAGGCCCAGACGATCTGCGGATTGACGAACACGCGCAGTTGATCCTTGGTCTCGGAGACGTCGATCACGATCACCCGCTCGTGCACGTCGACCTGGGTCGCGGCCAGGCCGATGCCGGGCGCCGTGTACATGGTCTCGGCCATGTCGGCGACGAACTGGCGCAGGCGCGGGCCGAAATCGACCACCGGCCGCGCAACCTTCCTCAGGCGCGCATCGGGGTACTCGAGGATCTGCAACAGGGCCATGACGAAGCGAGGACGGCGTCCTCGTCCAAGTTCTGCCGGATTCAATCGATCTGCGGTCGGATCGCCGCTTTTCGGTGCTTTGCCGGGCGCAATGCTCGCCTATTGTCTCCCGCAGCCGCGGCCGAGCCGCGACCTGCGCCGCAGCCGCTCGCCCTCGGCCACGCCGGCGCAGCCAACGGGATTAGCCGACAAGCGTTGCTGGATCAAGGCATTAGGGGCAGAATTTTATCCAGTCTGTCACGATCATGGCCAGCGCGGACCGTTCGCCGTGCCTACCAGTCAGTGGCCGGGAGCCGGATCACTTTCGATCCGCCCCCGAGCCGGGAGAGTCCATGCAAGTCCTCGATGCCAGTAGCCGCGCCGTGCCGCGGTCGATCGTGACCGGCGCGGCGCTGTGCGTGGCGCTGGCGCTGCCGGCGGCGGCGCAGACCACCGCCGATGGCCGCTACCCGGTGACGCCGGCCCAGCGCCAGACCGCGGACCAAGTGGCGCAGGCCGGGGTGCCGCTGTCGGCGTTGTCGCCGACCGCGCCCGAGTCCTACACGGTCAAGTCGGGTGACACGTTGTGGGGCATCTCGAGCCTGTTCCTGACCAGCCCGTGGCGCTGGCCGGAGCTGTGGGGAATGAACAAGGAGCAGGTGCGCAACCCGCATCTGATCTATCCCGGCCAGACCCTGCGCCTGGTGCGCACCGCCGACGGCCGCGCGATCCTGCAGGTGGCCGATGCGCCGGGGCTGCCCGGCGCGCCCGGCGACACCGTGCGCCTGTCGCCGCGCGTGCGCGATCTCGGCGCCACCGGCCGCGAGGCGGTGGCGGCGATTCCGCACAGCGTGATCGAGCCGTTCCTGTCGCAGCCGCTGGTGATCGACGCGCGTGCGCTCGACGCCTATCCGCGCATCGTCGGCGCGCGCGAGGGGCGGGTGGTGCTCGGTCGCGGCGACGTCGCCTTCGTGCGCGGCGTGAGCGACGACCGGATCGAGAACTACCACGTGTTCCGCCCGGCCACGCCGCTGTTCGACCCGGACGACACTGCGCGGCGCACGCCGATCGCCTACGAAGCCTTCTACCTCGGCACCGCGCGCATGGCCAAGCGCGGCGAGGTCGCCACGCTCGACATCCAGCAGAGCAAGCAGGAGATCGGCATCGGCGATCGCCTGGTGCCGATCGAGCGCCAGCCGCTGATCTTCTACGTGCCGCGCGTGCCCGAGCGCGAAGTCGCCGGCCGCATCGTCTCGGTCTACGGCGGCGTCGACCACGCCGGCACGCAAAGCATCGTCGCCATCAACCGCGGCCGGCGCGACGGCGTCGAGATCGGCCACGTGCTGGCGCTGCTCAACACCGGCGAAACAGTGCTCGACCGCACGGCGGCGCGGCGCGAGTTCGTGCGCCTGCCCGACGAGCGCATCGGCGAGATGTTCGTCTTCCGCGTGTTCGAGACCGTCTCCTACGCGCTCATCATGCGCGTGCAGCAGCCGGTGCGCGTCGGCGACCGCTTCGCGCGCCCCGACGACGGCGCCGCCGAGTTCGGGCTCGGCTATGCCGGTGGCCGCGCCGCGCAGGCGCCGCAGGGCGCGGTCACGCCGGGAGCGCCGGCCCAGCCGCGCTCGATCCGCCAGTAGCGCGCCGCCGGCGCCGGAATATCGGCGCCCACCGCCGCGCCAGTCGGCGCTAGCCTCGCCGCATGAACGACGGCGAACGTCGCGGCTGGCTGCGGCTGGCGCTCACTCCGGGCATCGGACCGGCCACCGCGCGCGCGTTGCTCGCCGCCTTCGGCCTGCCCGACGCCGTGTTCGCAGCGCGTCCGGCGCAACTGGCGCCAGTGGTCGGCGAGGCGCTGGCGCGCGCGCTCGCGGCGCCGGCGCCGCCGGCTCAGGCGCAGGCGATCGAGACGGCCGTCGACTGGCTCGAACGCGAGCCCGGCCGCCATCTGCTGACGCTGGCCGATGACCACTACCCGCGCGCGTTGCTGGCGATGGCCGATCCGCCGCCGCTGCTGTACGCGCACGGTCGACTCGAACTGCTGGCGCAGCCGGCGCTGGCAATCGTCGGCAGCCGCAACGCCACGCAGCAGGGGGCGGCGACCGCCGAGTCCTTCGCCGCCGGCCTGGCGCGCGCCGGGGTGACCATCGCCAGCGGCCTGGCGCTCGGCATCGATGCCGCCGCGCACCGCGGCGCGCTGCGCGCCGCGGCCGAGGGCGCGCGCGGCGCGACGATCGCCGTGGTCGGCACCGGCATCGACCTCGACTACCCGCGCGCCCACCGCGCGCTCGCAGATCAAATCCGCACAGAAGGCTTGATGCTGTCCGAACTGCCGCTGGGCACGCCGGCGATCGCGCACAACTTCCCGCGTCGCAACCGCCTGATCGCCGGACTGGCGCGCGGCGTGCTGGTGGTCGAGGCGGCGCTGCGCTCGGGCAGCCTGATCACGGCGCGACTGGCCGCCGAGCAGGGGCGCGAAGTGTTCGCGATCCCGGGCTCGATCCACTCGCCGCTCGCCAAGGGTTGCCATCGCCTGATCCGCGACGGCGCCAAGCTGGTCGAGTCGGTGCACGACGTGCTCGAAGAGCTGCGCCTCGAGACGGCCGCCGAGCCCTTGGCGCCGGCGGCCGCGCCGGAGGCGCTGCCGCCGGCGCAGGACCAAGTGCTGGCCGCGCTCGGCCACGATCCAGTCGACCTCGACCGTCTGGCGCAGCGCACGCAGCGGCCGGCGGGCGAACTGACGGCGCTGCTGTTCGAGCTCGAGCTGGCTCAACATGTTGAGCGTCTGCCCGGTAACCGCTACCAGAGATTGAGGCGTTGAACGCGGCGCCGCGTTGCGCGCGCCGCGCCGGCACAGTACAGTGGCCGCGATGTTCGAGGTCCTCGCCTACCTGTACGAAAACTTCCCGGCGCTGGCGGCAACGGAAGACGCCGACGCGCTCGAGCGCAAGCTCGCCGCCGCCGGCTTCGACCGCGACGACATCGACGAGGCGCTCGCCTGGCTGCGCGGTCTGGCGCAGGTGGCACGCAGCGCGCAGTCGCTGCGCGCCGCCGACCGCCGCAGCCAGCGCATTTATCCGAGCTACGAGCGCGAACGTCTGGGCGCCGAGGGCGTGGCCTTTCTCGCCTTCCTCGAGTCGGTCGGACAGTTGAGCGCCGAGCAGCGCGAGCTCGTGATCGAGCGCGCGCTTGCCGGCGGCGAGCGCGAGCGCGAGTGGCCGGTGCCGGTGGCCAGGCTCAAGCTGATCGTGCTCATGGTCCTGTGGTGCCAGCAAGCCGAGATCGACCTGCTGCTGGTCGAGGAACTGCTCGACGACGGCGAAGACCGCTTGCTGAACTAGGTGGGCGTGCGCGCACGCAGCGCGCGCACCGCCTTGGCCCCCCACAGCAGCGCGTACTGGGTGCCCGAGGCGAGGATCGTGGTCGTGGTCAGATAGAGCAGGACGGTCCACCACAGACCTTGGTCGATCAGCCCGGCGGCCGCTGCCATGACGCCGGTGAGAAAGGTGAACTCGAGTCCGGTGTTGATCTTCGACAGCCGCGTCGGCGCCATTTCGACGCGGCCGATGCACAGGTGATAGGCGGTGGCACCGGCGACGATCATCACGTCGCGACCGACCACCAGCGCCGCGAACCACCACGGCAGCCAGCCGTGCCAGGTGAGCAGGACCGTGGCGGCGAGCATCGCCAGCTTGTCGGCGAGCGGGTCGGCGATGGCGCCGAAGCGGGTGCGCACGTCGAAGCGGCGCGCCAGCCAGCCGTCGGCGAGATCGCTCAGCGCGCACAGTGCAAACAGCAGCAGCGCCGCCCCGTAACGTTGCTGCCACAGCAGCAGCGCGATCACCGGGATCAGCACCGCGCGCAGCAGGGTGAGCGCGTTCGGCAGATGCTTGAGGACGGGCGACGGCATGGCGGCGGCGGTCGATCGGGCCGCCAAGGCTAGCGCGACCGCGGCCGCCGCGCCGAGCCGCAGGGCGCGGGCGACGCGTGAGAAAATCGCCTGACAAGTAGGCCCACGATGTCGACTCAGTCGCGTTCCCCGTCGACTGCCGCCACCGGCGCGGTCGGTTCGCCGTGCGTCGACGTGTGCCGGATGAACGCCGCCACCGGTCTGTGCGAGGGCTGCCTGCGCACGATCGACGAGATTGCGTCCTGGAGCGCCTACGACGACGCCACCCGAAGGGCGGTGCTTGCGCTGCTGCCGGCGCGGCGTGCTGGCGGTCGATGAGCGCGCAGCGCAGCGGCGCGGCGGCCGCGGCGGCGCAAGACGGTGTGATCCCGGCGGCGCCGCTGCGCGGTCCCACCTACGGCCGCGCCCTGCGCGCGCTCGCCACTGTGATCGTGCTGGGACTGCTCTTGGCACTGCTGCGGCTGGCGCTCGACGCCGACATGAGCGCGGTCCTGTGGCTGGCGCCGGTGCTCCTCGGCCCCTACGCGGTGCTGATGACCGCCTCGACCACGATCGATGCCGAGGGCATCTGCCAGGGCGGCCTGTTGCGGCGGCGCGTGCGCTGGGACGAGATCGCGCACGCCAAGGTCGGCGGCACGCCGCTGGCGCGCAGGCTCAATGTGCGCACGATCACCGGCCGCTTCGTCTCGCTGCGCGCCGGCTCGCCGCAACTGTTGGCGGCCTTCGAGCGCATCGCCGCCGCCTTTCCGCTGCGCTGATCATGGCCCGGGCCGCGCCGCCGCTGCCGCCGACGCTGCGCGTACTCGAGCGCGGCTGGCTGTCGTCCAACGGCATCGTGTTCGACGACGGCGATGCGGTGTCGATCGTCGACACCGGTTACGACTCGCACGCGGCGCAGACGCTGGCGCTGGTCGAGCGGCTGCGCGCCGGCCGGCCGCTGGCGCGCATCGTCAACACGCACCTGCACTCCGATCACGTCGGCGGCAACGCGGCGCTGCAGGCGCGCTTCGCCGGTGAAGGTTGCCGTACCGAGATTCCCGCCGGCATGGCGCCGGCGGTGGCGGCTTGGGATGAAGAAGCGCTGTCCTACGCCGCCACCGGCCAGACGTGCCGTCGCTTCGGCTACGACCGGCTGCTCGCCGCCGGCGACACGCTCGTGCTCGGAGGGCTGTCGTGGCAAGTGCTGGCCGCGCCCGGACACGATCCGCACATGGTGATGCTGTTCAACGCCTTGCACGCGATCCTGATCTCGGCCGACGCCTTGTGGGAGAACGGCTTCGGCGCGATCTTTCCCGAGATCGAGGGCGAGTCGGGATTCGCCGAACAGAGAATGGCGCTGGCGCAGATCGAGCGCTGCGCGCCGCGCGTGGTGATCCCCGGCCACGGCGCGCCCTTCACCGACGTGGCGGCGGCGCTGGCGCGCGCGCGCGCGCGACTGGATGCGCTGGCCGCCGATCCGGCGCGCAACGCGCGCCAGGTGGCACGCGTACTGGTCAAGTTCTGGCTGCTCGACCGGCAGCGCGTCACGCGGGCGCAACTCGTCTCGCACTTCGCGCGCGCGCGCTACCTGCGGCTGATCAACGAGCGCTACTTCGGTTCGTCGTTCGAGGCGTTCATCGACCGCATCGCCGCCGACCTGGTCGCCGCCGGCGCCGCGGCGCAGGAGGGCGAGGTGCTGCGCAACGCCGAGCCGCGGCCATGACCTCGCCCGCGCCCGGACGCGGCCGTCGAGCGTGGCCGGCGTGCGCGCCGCGGTGCGCGCGGATCGGCCACAATCAGCGCATTGGCTGACTCGGCATGCTCGCCTGCTCCTGATGAACCGCGCAACCGTTCTGCGCCCGGCGCCGCTTCTGGTGCTGCTGCTCGCCGGCTGTGCCGCCGTGCCGCAGGCGCCCGGTCCGCTCACCCCGGGGCAGCCGGCGCCCTCCGGGCAGGCGACGACGCCGGCTGTGCCGCCGTCGCTCGGCCTGTTCAGCCGCATCAATGTGCCCGACGGGCAGCTGCCGGTGCTGCGCCTGGCGGCGCGCGGCGTGCAGGTGTTTCGCTGCGAGCCGCGCGAGGGTGGCTTCGGCTGGCGCTACCGCCTGCCCGAGGCCGAGCTGATCGATGTCCACGGTGCCGTGGTCGGGCGCCACGGCGCCGACTTCAGCTTCGAGCACGTCGACGGCAGCCGCCTGCTCGGCCGCGTGCTCGCCTCCGACAGCGCGCCGCGCGACGAAGATCTGCGCTGGCTGCTGCTCGCGACCCGCTCGTTCGGACGCGGCGCTTTCGCCGAGGTCGGCTACGTGCAGCGCGTCAACACCAGCGGCGGCATGCCGCCGGCGCGCTGCGAGTCGGTGCAGGCGAACCAGCTGCTGCGCGTGAACTTCACGGCCGAGTTCGTGTTCTATCGGCCGCGTTGACGGCTTGCTTGCGCTCGTGGCCGCCGCTCGCCGGGCACAGCCTTGCAGCGGCCGCCGGCGCCGGCCGAGGCGGGCGCGAAGTTCGTCGGCGCAGTAGATTCGTGGTCGCGCACGGAGGATCCGGATCGTGTCCGCAACTTTGCTACCTCGCTTGAGCGCCGCCGCCGTCGGCGCCGTGCTGCTCGCGGTTGTCGCCCCGGCGGGGGGTGCGCAACCGGCCTCGTTCGTCGGCCGTCCGATTTACAGCGAGCCCGGCGCCGGACTGCAAATGCCGCCCGGCTGCCGCGTCGAACCGAGCTGGCGCGGGAGGCTTGCCGACTCCGATCTCGAGATCTGGGTCGTCGATTGCGACGAGGAGGCGCGCGTCTGGTCGCTGCGCCGCTCGACCATCGGCATGGTCGGCAATCAGGCGAGGCTGCGCTTCCAGGTGACCGACGAGCGCCGCTTGCCGGGCGACAGCGCCGGCGACAGCGCCAGCGTCCAGTGCGTCGGGCGCAACGCCGGCGAGTCGGGCTTCGTCGTCGTCGGCGCCAAGTGGCGCGCGACCGGCGGCGAGTTGCGGCTGGCCGCTGCCAGTGCCGTGATGCGCGTCGATCCGGCCACGCAGCGCCTGGTCGCGGCGACGCTGGCGCAGGTCGAGTGCGCGCGCCATCCGGAACGCGAGGCGATGATGCGTCGCCTGCAGCAGCGCTGATCACCCGCACCCAACCGCCGGCTGAGTCACGCCCGCCCTGCCGCGGGCGGTCAAGAGTGCTGCACGGTGTCGCGTCGGAGTGCCCGAGCCGCGGCCGTGTGCCGGCCTTCCGCTAAAATATCGGCGCCGCCAGTGACCTCGCCCGGCAGGGGAATGCATCCATGACAGTCGCAGCCGCCAGCGCCGCCGCAACGAACCACGGCGTCAATCAGCCCACGACCGTGGGCGCCTATCTGCGCGAGCTGCCGCCGGATCGTCGGGTCGCAATGGCGCGCGTGTGCAGCATGATTCGCCGTTCGGCGCGCGGTGTGCGCGAGAGCATGCGTTACGGTCTGGCCTTCTACGAACTCGACGGGCCGCTGTTCGCGCTCGAGTCGGGCAAGCGCCACATGTCGCTGTACGTGGCCGAGCAGGAAGTGGTCGTCAAGCACAAGGACGCGATCGCCGGTGTCGACGTCAAGCGCAGCTTCGTCAAGTTCTCCGACCTGAACCGGTTGCCGCTCGACCTGGTGGAGAAGATCGTGCGCGATTCTGTGGCCGCGCGCCGCGTGCGCGCCTCGGCCGGGACGATTCCGACTCAGGCCGATCTGCTCAAGCTGTGGTCGATCCGCGAGGAAGCGGCGACACCGCCGCCGCCGCGCCAGACGATCAGTCTCAAGCCCACGATGCCGCCGCTGCCCGAGGTCGCGGTCAAGGGCAAGGTGCCGGCTAACAACAAGCCCGTGGTCGTTAATGCCAAGCCGGCGCCACTGCTGTCGCCTGCCGCGGTCGCTCCCAGGCAGGCGACGGGGTTGACGCCGGCAGCGGCGAAGCCCACGGCCCGAGCGGTGGTCAAGGCGCCGGCGAAGAAGCCGGCGGCGAAGAAAGCCGCACCGGAGAAGGCTGCCGCGCGCCGGCGCTAGCGGCCCGAACCTCAGCCCGCGGCGAGACCGCGCTGATCGTCGATCAGCTTGCCGTCGTCGGGAAGGCTGCCGGGCGCAAGCAATTCGACCCGGCCGCCCAGTCGCGTCGCCGAGCGCAGGGTCGCCGCCAGCGCCTCGGCCAGGCCGTCGGAGCGGGTTGCGCATTCGGCGCGCAGCGTCATCACGTCGGATTCGCCCTGGCGCGCGACCACAAGCCGCAGCCGTCCCAGGTCCGGGTGGCGCCGTCCGATCTCGGCCAACTGCTCCGGCCGCACGAACATGCCTTTGACTTTGACCGTCTGGTCGGCGCGGCCCAGCCAGCCCTTGATCCGGGTGTTGGTGCGCCCACAGGGCGAGGGCCCGGTGAGCACCGCCGACAGGTCGCCGAGCGCGAGCCGGATCCACGGGCGATGCGGATCGAATGAGGTCACGACGACCTCGCCCACCTCGCCGTCGGGCACCGGCTCGCCGCCCGGCGTGACGATTTCCAGCAGCACGTCCTCGGCGACCACCATGCCTGCGCGCGCCTCGGTCTCGTAGGCGACCAGTCCGAGGTCCGCGGTCGCATAAAGCTGGTAGGCGTCGATGCCGCGCGCCTTGATCTGCGCCTGCAAGCTGGGCGGGAAGGCCGCGCCCGAGACCACGGCGCGTCGCAGGCAGGAGATGTCGCGGCCGGTCCGGGCGGCGGTCTCGCACAGGATGTTGAGGAAGTCCGGGGTGCCGGTGTAGGCCGACGGCCGCAAGTGTTCGATCAAGTCCAGCAACTGCTCGGTGTTGCCGGGCCCGGCCGGGATCACGGCGCAGCCGATCCGGCGCGCGCCGGCATCGAAGATGAAGCCGCCCGGCGTCAGGTGGTACGAAAAGGTGTTCAGGACCAGGTCACCGGCGCGCAGACCGGCGGCCGACAGAGCGCGCGCGCTGCGCCAGGCGTCGTCGTGCCGGCCTTCGGTCTCGTAGATCGGTCCGGGCGAAGTGAACACGCGCCCGACGGCGGCGATCGACTCGGGCGACGCGCGCAGGAAGCCGCCGAAAGGCGGTGCCGCCTTCTGCAGCGCGATCAGGTCGGGCTTGCGCAACAGCGGCAGGCGTGCCAGCGCCGCGCGCGAGTCGATCCGGTCGGGGTCGATCGCGCCCAGGTGCCGCTGCCAGCCGGGGGCGGCGAGCGCCGAGCGCAGCAGGTCGGGCAGCCGGCGCATGAGATCGGCTTCGCGCGCCGCCGGCGCGCGGGTCTCGAGCGGGTCGAAGTGTTGTGCCATTTCCGTTCTCGTCGCTGGGCGCGCGGCACGCCGTTGGTGCGTGCCCGGCTCACAGCCTCTCAGGCCAGCCAGCGCTTGCGCCGGCGGTAGAACTTGGCGTCGCGGAAGCTCTTGCGCCCCTCCTTCGAGATGCCGAGGTAGAACTCCTTGACGTCTTCGTTGTGGGCGAGATCGCGCGCGGCGCCGTCCATCACCACGCGACCGCTCTCCAGGATGTAGCCGTAGTGGGCGAAGCGCAGCGCCATGTTGGTGTTCTGCTCGGCGAGCAGGAACGAGACCTTCTCCTTGACGTTGAGGTCGAGGACGATGGAGAAGATCTCCTCGACGATCTGCGGCGCCAGCCCCATCGACGGCTCGTCGAGCAGGATCATGCGCGGCCGCGCCATCAGCGCCCGCCCGATCGCCGTCATCTGCTGCTCGCCGCCCGAGGTGTAGCCGGACTGCGAGTCGCGCCGCATCTTCAGGCGCGGAAAGTAGGCGTAGACCTTTTCCAGATCCTGCGCGACCTCGGCCCGCGCCGCACCGCGCGAGTAGCTGCCGGCGAGCAGGTTCTCCTCGACCGTCAGGTGCGCGAAGCAGCGCCGGCCTTCCATCACCTGCACCACGCCGCGCTTGACCAGGTCGTAGGCGGTCAGTTGGTTGATGCGCTCGCCGGCGTACTCGATCACCCCTTTGGTGATCTCGCCGCGCTCGCCGCCGAGCAGGCACGACACCGCGCGCAGCGTCGTTGTCTTGCCGGCGCCGTTGGCGCCGAGCAGGGCCACGATTCCGCCTTCGGGCACGGACAGCGACACGCCCTTGAGGACGAGAATCACGTGGTTGTAGATGACCTCGATGCCGTTGACGTTGAGCAGCGGCGCCGCGGCGGGCGGTGCAGTTGCTGCGGCTGATGCGGTAGCGGTGGCGGTCACGGTCTGGGACCCTCGAACAAAGTGCCCGCGTCGGCGCGGGATCCTGCTGGCGCTTCGATCGGCACGGCACGCCGCGCCGATCGAAGCGGCCTGGCCAAGCCAGGCCCGCGCCGCCGCGCGGCATCGGTGTGGCCGATGTCCATTGCAGCGGCGCTGCGGCAACACGGCCGGAGCGCGAGCCCCGGCTGTCGCTACTTCTTCGGCGCCGGGGCTGCCTTGGCCGGCGCGCCCTTGGCGGGAGCGGCCGGGGCGGCCAACTCGGCGGCACAGTCGCGCATGGTCAGCTTGCGCTCTGCGACATAGGCCTGGGCGGCACGCCGGATCATCGGCGTGATGATCGCCATGTCGGCCTCGTACCAGTCGGAGGTGAATCCCCACTTGGATCCGTCCCACTGCTGGATGCGCGCCCACTGCGAGCCCTGATGGTCCTTGCAACTGGTCGACACCGGCCGCATGACGCCGGCGAAGCCGAGCGCGTCAAGCCGCTTCTGGTCGAGCGCCAGGTTCTCCAGGCCCCAGCGCACTTCCTCGCCGGTGAGCGGGCGGTTGCCGAAGCGCACCATGCCGCGGCGGATGCCTTCGACGGTGAGCATCGCGTTCATCAGGCCGCGCGTGTAGAGCACCTGACCGACCTCCTCGCGCGGGCCGGTGCCTTGGCCGCGGTCGTGTACCAGACGCAGGACTTCACGGTGCACCTGCGCCTGGCCGGCGCCGTGCTGCAGGGCGAGCGCGTTGTAGCCGCGCGCGTCGGCGCCCACCGGCGCCACATCCGGCTCGGCGCCGGCCCACCAGACGCCGTACATGCGGTCGCGCGGAAAGCCGGTGGCCAATGCCTCGCGGATCGCGGTCGAGTTCATCACACCCCAGCCCCAGAGCAGCACGAAGTCGGGCCGGGCCTGCCGGATCTGCAGCCAGGTCGACCGCTGCTCGACTCCGGGCGAGGTCACCGGCAGCAACTGCAGCTCGAAGCCGTGCATCCTGGCGCGCTCCTGCAGCAGCGGGATCGGCTCGCGCCCGAACGGCGAGTCGTGATAGACGTGGGCGATCTTCTTTCCGCGCAGCTTCTCGAAGCCGCCGCTGATGCGCGCCAGGTGCTGGATCAGGATGTCGGAGGCGACCCAGTAGCTGCCGAGCAGCGGGAAGTTCCACGGGAAGGCTTCGCCGTCGGCCGACTCGGAGCGGCCGTAGCCCATGGTGACGATCGGAATCCGGTCGGTCGGCGCCCGGTCGGTCAACGCGAAGGTGGCCCCGGTCGAGAGCGGATTGAAGGCGGCGGCGCCGGTCGGACCGCGGTCCTTCAGGCGCAAGTAGCACTCGACCGCGCGGTCGGTGGTGTAGGCGGTCTCGCACTCCTCCCAGATGATGCGCACGCCGTTGATACCGCCCTGGGCGTTGACCAGCTTCAGGTAGTCGACGAAACCGTTCGCCCACGGCACCCCGTTCGGCGAGAACGGCCCGGTACGGTACACGAGCACGGGAATGAACTGTTCCATCGGCCCCTTGGCGGCGGCGCCCTTCTGCTGGGCGGCCGCCTGGGGCGTCACGGCGAGCGAGGTCAGCGCGGCAACACCGGCCGCGGCGATCATCGCCCTGAGTGAAAGCGAACTTGCCATGGTGACGTCTCCTTGGTTGAACGCAGCGTCCGGACAGCCGGCGCCCTTCTCTCTACAACGCCGCCGCGCGCCGCGCGCGCTGCGGACTTGCAGTCTTGGTCAAGCCGCCCGCCCTACCTAGTGCGGGAACGGCCACAGCCGCAGCTTCTCCTTGCCGATCGCCCACAGCCGCGCCAGCCCGTGCGGCTCGGCGATCAGGAAGAACACGATCAGCGCGCCGAAGATCATGAACTCCAGGTGCGAGATCATCGCCGTCGACATCGGTATCCCGACCCAGGTGGGCAACTGGTTCAGAAACAGTGGCGTGAGCACGATGAAGGCGGCGCCGAAGAAGCTGCCGAGCAGCGAGCCCATGCCGCCGATGATGATCATGAACAGCATGTTGAAGCTCAGGAAGATGCCGAAGGCAAGCGGTTCCCAGGCGCCGAGGTGCACGAACCCCCACAGGGCGCCGGACACGCCGCCGTAGAACGAGCACACGGCAAAGGCCGTGAGCTTGGCGTGCATCGGCCGGATGCCGATCACCGACGCGGCGACATCCATGTCGCGGATCGCCATCCACGAGCGGCCGATCGCCGAGCGCACCAGGTTCTTGGCGATCAGGGTCATGACCACGACGATGCCGAGCACGAGCCAGTACTTGTCGACCGGCCGGTCGACGACCCAGCCGAACATCTCGATCGGCGAAGTCGACACCGATCCGGACGGCGAGTAGTTGGTGAACCACTTGACGCGGATGAACAGCCAGTCGATGAAGAACTGGGCGGCGAGCGTGGCCACCGCCAGGTACAGGCCCTTGATGCGCAGGCTCGGGATGCCGAACACCACCCCGACCGCCGCGGCGATCGTTCCCGACAGGGCGAGCACGATCAGGAAGTTCAGCTCCGGAATGCGCACCGTCAGGTTGTAGGCGGCGTAGGCGCCAACCGCCATGAACGCCGCCTGGCCGAGCGAGATCTGGCCGCAGTAGCCGACCAGGATGTTCAACCCGATCGCCGAGATCGACAGGATCAGGAACGGGATGATCAGCGCCCGGAACATGTAGTCGGACGCCACCAGCGGCACCACCAGGAATGCCGCCAGCAGCAGTCCGATCATCAGCAGCCGGTCCTGCCGGATCGGCAGCATCTGCTGATCCAGCCGGTAGCTGGTCTTGAACTGGCCGTTTTCTCTGTAGAGCATGGTCTGAGGTCGAGTGTCTAGCGTCTTGCGTGACGGAAGTCGACAGCTGCCTGGTCTGCAGTGCGAGAACGGAACTGCGCGTTAGGCAAGAGCGTGGACTGCGCGCAAGTCGCTTGACGCACGACGCCGGACCTAGACGCGATCAATGTGCTTCTCGCCGAACAGCCCCTCCGGCCGCACGAGCAGGAACAGCAGCGCGAGCACGTAGGCGAACCAGTATTCGATGCCGCCGCCGGCCAGCCCGAACTGGCTGCTGAGCACGGGGGCGAGGAAGACCTCGGCGAACTTTTCGCCGACGCCGATGATCAGCCCGGCGATGATCGCTCCCGGCACCGAAGTGAGCCCGCCGAGGATCACCACCGGCAGCGCCTTGAGAGCGATCAGTTGCAGCGAGAACTGCACGCCGAGCTTGGAGCCCCAGATCATTCCCGCCACCAGCGCCACGAAGCCCGCCACCGACCAGACGATGACCCAGATCCGGTTCAGCGGGATGCCGATCGACTGCGCCGCCTGGTGATCGTCGGCCACCGCGCGCAGCGCGCGCCCGGTCGGCGTCTTCTGGAAGAACACCGCCAGGCACATCACCAGCAGCGCCGCGATCATCGCCGCGAACAATTCGTGCTGGCCGATCAGGATGCCGCCCTCGAAGACCGACTGGCCGACGATCATCGGCTCCTTCGGCAGTCCGAGTTCGATGCGGTAGATGTCGCTGCCCCACACGGTCTGGCCGAAACCGTCGAGGAAGTAGGTGATGCCCAGGGTGGCCATCAGCAGCACCACGCCTTCCTGGTTGACCAGGTGACGCAGCACCAGCCGTTCGACGATCCAGGCGAAGACGATCATGATCAGGATCGCCAGACCGAAGGCCACGGGCAGAGGCATCACCTCCGACATGCGCGCCAGCGCCAGCGCCGCGAACAGGACCATCGCCCCCTGGGCGAAATTGAACACCCCGCTCGCCTTGAAGATCAGCACGAAGCCGAGCGCCACCAGCGAGTACAGAACCCCCGCCATCAGGCCGCCGAGCAGCACTTCGAGGTAGAAGCCGGGCGCGCTCTGCCCGGTGGCCAGCGGCAGCGCCATGCCCAAGGCGAGCAGCCCGAACAGGGTCGCCACCGGCCAGTTGCGCTTCAGGTTCAGTGTCATCGCCGGCCTCAGTGCGCGACGCCCAGATAGGCGGAAATCACTTCCGGACTGGCGCGCACCTGGTCGGGCGTGCCGTCGCCGATCTTCTTGCCGTAGTCGAGCACCACGACCCGGTCCGAGATGTCCATCACCACGCCCATGTCGTGCTCGATCAGGACGATGGTGGTGCCGAACTCGTCGTTGACGTCGAGGATGAAGCGGCACATGTCCTGCTTCTCCTCGGTGTTCATCCCGGCCATCGGCTCGTCGAGCAGCAGCAGCGTCGGCTCCATCGCCAGGGCACGGCCCAGGTCGACGCGCTTTTGCAGGCCGTAGGGCAGGCGTCCGACCGGCGTCTTGCGATAGGCCTGGATCTCGAGGAAGTCGATGATCTTCTCGACGAAGGCGCGGTTCTCGAGCTCCTCGCGCTCGGCCGGGCCGAGGCGCAGCGCCTGCAGCAGCAGGTTGGTCTTCATGCGCAGGCTGCGGCCGGCCATCATGTTGTCGAGCACGCTCATGCCCTTGAACAGCGCCAGCGACTGGAAGGTGCGCGCGATGCCCATCTCGGCGGCACGGCGCGGCGTCATCTCGGAAAACGAGCGTTCGCGCAGCGTGATCCGGCCCTGCTGCGGCGTGTACACGCCGTTGATGCAGTTGAGCATCGAGCTCTTGCCGGCGCCGTTCGGGCCGATGATGGCGCGGATCTCGTGCTCGCGCACGTCGAAGGAGACGTCGGACAGCGCCTTGACGCCGCCGAAGGCGAGCGAAATCCCCTCGACCTGCAGGATCACACCGCCGATCTTTCTGCCGTTCATCTAGCTCTTCCCGTCGTCGCGCGCCGGCGGTACCGGCTCGTCTTTCATCGACAAGGCCGGCTTGGCCGCCGGACGGATCCGCTCTTCGGCCCCCATCGGCTTGTGGCCGCCGGCGATCCACTCGTAGGCCAGGAACACGAAGCCGAGCACCAGCGCCAGCCCGACCAGCGCCAGCGGCCACGGCCCGTAGGTCAGGCCGTAGGCGGCCACCGGCACCCCGGTCACCAGGCAGGCCACGGCGATCAAGCCTTTGGACTTCATGATGGATGATGGATGATGGATGAGGGCAGTGCCGGCCGCGAGCGCCTCATCGTCGCGAAGCGGCGGTCATTCGTCATTGATCAGCTCCTTCATGCCGCCTTGGCCACCGGCGCGAAGGTCTTGGCGTCGCGGATCTTCAGCGTGGCGCTGATCTTGCCGCTGCGCCCGTCCTCGAACTTCACCTGCGTCTCGATGAACTGCTCGGCGCGGCCGTCGTACATCGCCTCGACCAGCACGCCGTACTTGTCCTGGATGAAGCGGCGCCGCACCTTGCGCGTGCGCGTGAGCTCGTCGTCGTCCGGATCGAGCTCCTTGTGCAGGATCAGGAAGCGGTGGATCTGCGAGCTCGCCAGGCGCGCGTCGGCGGCCAGATCGGCGTTGACCTTCTGCACGCACTCGTCGATCAGGTCGAGCACCTGCGGCTTGCCCGCCAGATCGAGGTAGCCGCCGTAGGGCAGGCCGCGCTTCTCGGCCCAGTTGCCGACCGCCTCGAAGTCGATGTTGATGAAGGCGGTGGCGCGGTCGCGCCGGTTGCCGAACACCACCGCTTCCTTGATGAAGGGGAAGAACTTGAGCTTGTTCTCGATGTACTTCGGTGCGAACAGGGTGCCGTCGGCGAGCTGGCCGACGTCGCTGGCGCGGTCGATGATCTTCAGGTGGCCGTCGGCGTCGAGCCAGCCGGCGTCGCCGGTGTGGTACCAGCCTTCCTCGTCGAGCACTTCTCGCGTGGCCTGCGGATTCTTGTAGTACTCCTTGAGCAGGCCCGGGCTCTTGAGCAGGATCTCGCCGCTGTCCTTGATCTTGAGCTCGACCCCCTTGATCGGCGGGCCGACGGTGTCGGAGCGCACCTGGCCGTTGGGCTGGACGCAGACGAACACCGCGGTCTCGGTCGATCCGTACAACTGCTTGAGGTTGATGCCGACCGAGCGGTAGAAGGAGAACAGGTCCGGACCGATCGCCTCGCCGGCGGTGTAGGCGACCTTGACCCGGCTCAGGCCGAGCACGTTGCGCAGCGGGCCGTAGACGAACAGGTTGCCGAGCGCGTAGTGCAGGCGCTCGCCGAGGCCGACCGGCTGTCCGTCCAGGATCCGGCCGCCGACGCGGCGCGCCACGCCCATGAAATGGCGATACATGGCGCGCTTGATGCGGCCGGCGTCCTCCATCCGGATCGACACCTGCGTGAGCATCGCCTCGAACACACGCGGCGGCGCGAAGTAGTAGGTGGGCCCGATCTCGCGCAGGTCGTTCATCACCGTGCTCGGCGACTCCGGGCAGTTCACCGTGTAGCCGGTGGCGAGTGCCTGCGCGTAAGAGAAGATGTTCTGGCCGATCCATGCCATCGGCAGGTAGGCGAGCACGTCCTCGTAGACGCTCAGGCCCTCCATCTCGGTGCACACGCGCGCGCGGTCGATCAGCGCCGCGTGCGTCTGCACCACGCCCTTGGGCTTGCCGGTCGTGCCCGAGGTGTAGAACAGCGCCGCGGTGTCAGTGGCGCGGCCCAGGGCGATCTCCTCGTCGACGAAGTTCGGCTGCACCGCCAGCAGCCGCTCGCCCAACTGCAGCAACTGCTCGTAAGGCAGCAGGCCGGGGTTCGTGTAGTGACGCAGACCGCGCGGATCGTCGTAGTAGATGTGCGTCAGGCGCGGGTGCTGTTCGCGGATCTCGAGCAGCTTGTCGACCTGCTCCTGGTTCTCGACGATCGCGTACTCGATCTCGGCGTTGTCGAACACGTACACCATCTCGCCGGCGATCGCGTCCTGGTACATCGGCACCGGAATGCCGCCCAGACATTGCACCGCCATCATCGCGAAGTACAGTCGCGGCCGGTTCTCGCCAATGATCGCCAGGTGCTGGCCGCGCTTGAAACCCTGCACGTGCAATCCCGCCGCCAGCTTCTTGACCTCGGCCGCGGCTTCGGCCCAGGTCCAGGTCTGCCAGATGCCGAGGTCCTTCTCGCGCAGCGCCGTGTGCTTGTCGCGCCAGTGCGCGTGATACATGAGCAGTCGCGGAAAGGTGTCCGCCGCTGCCAGATCCGGCCCCGGGATCGCCATGCGCTGTCTCCTCGCTGTGCGGGCGCCTGGCTCTCGTGTGGCCGCTGCCCGTTCAAGTGCGGCGCCAATGATCGCCGCATCCGAGCAAACAAGGTAGTCGCTTCGCGCGGTCGCTGCTGTCGCCGCAACGACAATCCCGCGCCAGAATGCGGGTCGGAAGGCAACAATCGATGTGCGTTCGCACAATCGGGAGGCAGGCGTAGCCTGTTCGCGTGGCCAGAGAGTCTCTCGATCTGTTCCTGCGCGCGACCGCCTGGGGCTCGCTGCTGGCGGCCGAGCAGTTGTCGCGCGTGGTCGGCGAGTCGGGCACGGTCGAGGTGGCCGAAGCCGGCTTCCTGTGCCGCAACGGCGAGCCGGTCGACGCCTGGTTCGGCGTGATCGAAGGTTTTCTCAAGATGATCGTCACGACCCCGGACGGCAAGACCGCGACCTTCACTGGCATCCCCGCCGGCAGCTGGTTCGGCGAGGGCAGCCTGCTGAAGGCCGAGCCGCGTCGCTACGACGTGGTGGCGCTGCGCGCCGCGCGCGTGGCGCGCATCCCGCGGCGCACCTTCGAATGGCTGCTGAACACCAGCATTCCCTTCAACCGCTACCTGCTGGTGCAGGTCAACGAACGGCTCGGCCAGTTCATCGGCATGCTCGAGGCGCAGCGGCTGCACGACCCGGATGCGCGCGTGGCGCGTTGCGTCGCCGGCCTGTTCAATCCGGTGCTGTACCCGGGCATGGGTGCGCGCATCGAGGTCTCGCAGGAGGAGATCGGCCACCTGGTCGGCATCTCGCGCCAGCGCGTCAATCAGGCGCTGCAGGCACTGCAGCAGGCGCGGCTGCTGCGCGTCGAGTACGGGTCGATCGTGATCGCTGACCTCGACGGCTTGCGTCGCTACGGCCGATGAGTGCCCGCCGATGAAGCGCGCGCTGCAATGGCTGGGCGCGGGCCTGCTGCTCCTGCTCGTGCTGCTCGTCGGGCTGGCGCTGTGGTACCGGCAGGCGAGCCTGCCGGTCTACGGCGGCACGCTGCGCGTCGACGGCCTGTCGGCGCCGCTGCGCATCGACCGCGACGCGCACGCGATCCCGCTCATCGCCGGGGCGAGCGAGGCCGATGCACTGTTCGGACTCGGCTACGCGCACGCCCAGGACCGGCTGTGGCAGATGGACTTCAACCGGCGCATCGCCCAGGGCCGGCTGGCGGAGCTGGTCGGGCCGGCCGGCCTCGACACCGACCGATTTCTGCGCACGCTCGGCATCGGGCGCAGCGCGCAGGCGCTGCTGGCGGCGATGGACGGCGAGACGCGGGCGCTGCTCGACGCCTACGTCGCCGGCGTCAACGCCGCGCTCGCGACCCGCAGCGGCCCGCTGCCGCCGGAGTTCGTGCTGCTGCGCGCGCCGCCGCCGGCGCCGTGGACCGCGCTCGACAGCATGGCCTTTGCGATGCTGATGGCGCTCGACCTGTCGCCCGAGTGGCGCGAGGAGATCACGCGCCTGCGGCTGGCGGCGCGCTTCTCGCTCGCCGAGCTCAACGACCTGCACCCGCCGTTCGCCAACGATCCGGTGGTCACCACCGCCGACTACCCGCAGCAATACCGGCTGCTCGGCGTCTTCACCGCCGCCGCGCCTGGCCGCAGCGGTCTCGGTGAAGGCGCCGGCCGGCTCGCGCGGCTGCCGTCGTTTTCAGGGCTCGGCGCCGCCGGCATCGGTTCCAACGCCTGGGCCGTGGCCGGCGAGCGCAGCGCCTCGGGCCGGCCGCTGCTCGCCAACGACCCGCACCTGGCGCTGACCACACCGACGATCTGGTACCTGGCACGCCTCGACGCGCCCGGGCTCAAAGTCGCCGGCGCCACCCTGCCCGGACTGCCGTGGGTGCTGATCGGACGCAACGAGCAGGTCGCCTGGGGCACGACCGCGTTTCACGGCGACGGCGCCGACCTCTACCTCGAGCGCCTGCACCCGACCGACCCCGGCCAGTACCAGACGGCCGCGGGTTTCGCGCCGTTCGACAGCCACAGCGAGACCGTGCGCGTGCGCGGCGCCGACGACGTCGTCGTCAGCGTCCGCCGCACGCGCCACGGACCGGTGGTGAGCGGCCTGTTCGGCGCCTTCGAGCCGCCGCTCGACGCCGGCCGCTTAGTGCTGGCGTTGCGCTGGGCTTCGGCTGAACCGGGCGACCGCACGCTGGCGGCGCTGCGGGCGATGAACCGCGCGCGCGATGCCGCCGACTTCCGGCAGGCGCTGCAGGGCTGGACGCTGACGCAGCAGAACTTCGTCTTCGCCGACCGCGCCGGCGAAATCGGCTGGCAGGTCGCCGGCCGCTTTCCGCTGCGCGCCACGGACAACGACTTCGCCGGCATCGCACCCGCGCCCGGCTGGCAGGCGCGCTACGACTGGAGCGGATTCGTCGCGCCGCAGGAGTTGCCGGGCGAGCGCAATCCGGCGCGCGGCTTCGTCGTCAGCGCCAACCACAACGCCGTGCCGGCCGGCTACCCGCACCGGCTCGGGCACGAGTTCGCGCCGCCCTGGCGCGCGCAGCGCATCGAGCAGCGGCTGCTCGCGCGTGACCGCCACGATGCGGCGTCGATGCAGGCGATCCAGGTCGACACCGTCTCGCTCGCAGCGCGCGCGCTGCTCGCCGCGGCGGCGCAGGCGGCGCCGCAGACCACCGCCGGGCGGCTGGCGTTCGAGCGGCTGCAGGCATGGGACGGCGACATGCGCGTCGACGCCGCCGAGCCGCTGCTGCTGCACGCCTGGAAGCGCAAGCTGCGACTGGCGATCTTCGGCGACGATCTCGGCGACCTGGCGCCGCTGACGGTCGAGCGCAGCGAGATGACCCAGGCGCTGATCAACGTGCTCGCCGGTCGCGCGCGCGCGCGCGACTGGTGCGATCGGCGCGACACGGCACGCACCGAGACTTGCGCCGAGCTCGCCGGCGAAGCGCTCGATGCCGCCGCGACCGAACTCGCGCGCGACAGCGGCCGCGACGTGCTCGGCCTGCGCTGGGGCGATCTGCATTTCGCCCGTCTCGAGCATCGGCCTCTGTCCAACGTAGCTTTCCTGCGCAGCCTGTTCGAGCACCGCGTGGCCGTCGGCGGCGACACGCACAGCCCGGCGGTGGCGGCGCTGGCCGCGCGCGGCGAGGCGCCGTTTGCCGCCGTGCATGGCGCCGGCACGCGCCTGGTGTTCGATCTCGCGCACGGCCTGGACCGCGGTGTCTCCTGGATCCTCGCCACCGGACAATCCGGTCATCCGGCCTCGGACCACTACGGCGACCAGCTCGAACTGTGGCTGCGCGGCCGCACCCTGCCGCTGCACGGGCGAGTCAGCGCCGAAGGCAGGCTGCTGTTGAAGCCGGCGCGCCAGCCCTGAGCAAGCAACCGGCGGCGCGACCGGCACCGTCTCTATGATCGCGGCCATGCATAGCGTCAGGTTGCCACGGTCCGAGGTCGCGCTGCCCGCGCTCGGGCTCGGCACCGCGCACCTGGGCGAGACGGCCGCGCGGCTGCGCACGCGCGCGGCCGAGGTCGATGCCGTGCGCCTGGCGCTCGACCTCGGCTATCGCCTGATCGACACCGCCGAAATGTACGGTGACGGCGGCGCCGAGGACGTGGTCGGCGCGGCGCTGCGCGCCTGGCTGGCCGCGCCCGGCGCGCGGCGCCAGGACGTGTTCATCGTCACCAAGGTCTACCCGCACAACGCCAGCCGCGCCGGAACGGTCGCTGCCTGCGAACGCAGCCTGAAGCGGCTCGGGATCGATCGCATCGACTTGTACCTGCTGCACTGGCGCGGCCGCCATCCGCTGGCCCAGACCGTGGCCGCGTTCGAGACCTTGAGGCGCGACGGTCGCATTGGCCACTGGGGCGTGAGCAACTTCGACCGCGACGACATGGAAGAACTGTGGCGGCTGCCGCACGGCGCCCATTGCGCCGCCGATCAGGTCTACTACTGCGCCAGCGAGCGCGGCATCGAGTTCGACCTGCTGCCGGCGCTGCGCGCGCGCGCCGTGCCGCTGATCGCCTACACGCCGCTGGCGCTCGGCGCCCTGGCGCGCGATCCGACCCTGGCCGAGATCGGCACGCGCCACGGCGCCACCGCGGCGCAGGTGGCGCTGGCGTGGCTGCTGGCGCAGCCGGGCGTGATCGCGATCCCGAAGGCGGCGCGCGCCGAGCACCTGCGCGAAAACCTCGCCGCCGCGTCGCTGGCGCTGACCGCAGAGGACCTTGCGCGCATCGACCGCGCCCACCCGCCGCCGGCGCATAAGCGGCCGCTGGCGATGATCTGAGGCGCGGCGATGTTCGACCTCGAGCTATGGGAGCTGGCGAGCTACATCGTCACCGCGCTCGGCCTGCCGCTGGCGATCGCGATCTTCGTGCACGAGCAGCGCAAGGAGCGCGACAACGAGGAGGCCGAGTCCTACCAGATCCTGTCGAACGCCTACAACGACTTCCTGAAGGTCGTGATCGACAACCCGGACCTGCACTTGTTCACCAGCGCCGCCACGCGCGACCTGACGACCGAGCAGCAGGAGCGCATGCAGATCATCCTCGACATGCTGATGTCGCTGTTCGAGCGCGCCTACCTGACCGCCTGGAGCGACGACATGAACCAGGCGCAGCAGCGGCGCTGGAACGTGTGGGAGGACTTCATGCGCGAGTGGATCCGGCGCGACGACTTCCACGCCCGCATCGAGCCGCTGCTGGTCGGCGAGGACCCGGATTTCCAGGCCTACTTCCGCGAGCTGGTGCGGCAGGAGCGCGGCGGCGCCGCGCGCGGCGGCGGCTGAGCCTGCGCCCTCCGGCTCGCCGCGCCAACGGGTCGCGGCGCGCGAAGAGCGGCCGCGAACGGGGTGCTGCCGGCTCAGGCCGGCGCCGTGCGCGCCACCTTCGCTTCGCGGATCGGCAGGTTGAACAGTGCCGCAGCAGCGGCGAGCAGCGCGTCCGCGTACCACATCCACAGGTAGCTGCCCTGCTGGTCGAGCGCCACGCCGCCGAGCCAGGCGCCGAAGAAGCCGCCGATCTGGTGGCTGAGCAGCGTCAGACCGAACAGCGTCGCCAGGTAGCGGGTGCCGAACAGCTTGCCGACCACGGCCGCGGTCGGCGGCACGGTGGCGAGCCAGGTGAAGCCCAGCCCGATGGCGAACAGGTAGAAGGTCCACTCGGTCTTCGGCGCCGCCAGATACAGCAGGATCAGCAGCGCGCGCGACGCGTACATCCAGAACAGGATCATCTTGCTGCGGTAGCGGTTGACCCAGAAGCCGGCGGCGAGCGAGCCGGCGATGTTGGCCAGCCCGATCAGCGCCAGCGACCAGCCGGCCACCGTCGCCGGCAGTCCGCACAGGCTGACCTCGCCCGGCAAGTGCGTGACCAGGAAGGCGATGTGGAAGCCACAGGTGAAAAAGCCCGCGTGCAGCAGCAGGTAGCTGCGGTCGCGCAGCGCGCCGGCGACCGCCTTGCGCAGGCCGCCGTCGGCGGCGCTCGCCGCCTGCTGCGCGGCGGCCGCCTCGGGCGAGCGGCGAAGCAGCCAGGCAAGCGGCAGCGCGACAAGCGAGATCAGGGCCAGCCACAGCAAGCCGAGCACGCCCGACAGGCCGATCAGCTTTTGCACCAGCGGCGCGAACACGAACTGGCCGAAGGAGCCGCCGGCGTTGATCACGCCGGAAGCAGTGCCGCGCGCGGCCGCCGGAACGCTCTGCGCGGCGGCGCCGATCAGGACCGAGAAGCTGGCGGCGCCGGCGCCGGCGGCCATCAGGAAGCCGAGCGCGAGGGTCAGACCGAAGCCGCTGTCGATGAACGGTGTGGCGGCCAGGCCGGCAGCCATGACCAGCACGCCGGCAGCGAGCACGCGGCCGGGGCCGTAGCGGTCGGCCGCGGCGCCGGCGATCGGCTGGATCGCGCCCCAGATGAACTGGCCGACCGCGAGCGCGAAGCTGATCGAGACGATCCCCAGTCCGGTCGCGGTGTTCAGCGGCGACACGAACAGCCCGAGCGACTGGCGCGCACCCATCGTGACCATCAGCAGCGCCGCGGCTGCGATCACCACGAACCACCAGTGCTGTTGCGTGCGTGCGGCAGCGACCATCGACTGTTCCGGCAGGGCAGGCGATTAGAACGCGCGCCGGCGCCGGCAGGCAAACGCGCGCCGCGCACAACTGCGATGCACGGCGCGCAGGGCTCGCCGCCCGTCGCAGCGCGCGCGCGACCGCGCCGGCGCTGCAGCG
>JBBIST010000045.1:0-25477 GCA_037441125.1 Burkholderiales bacterium | reverse complement strand
CGAGCGCCGGCGGCAGCGGCCGGCGCGGCCCGTCGACGGCGACGCCGCGCTCGCCGGCCCAGGTCTCGACCGCGGCGGCGCGCAGCGCGGTCAGCGGGTGCGTGCGCAGGAACTCGATCGCCGGCAAGTTGTGATCGCGTTGCGCACCGGGCAAGGCAGCGAAGGCTGCAAACAGGTCGACGGCGCCGCCGACGTGGCCGTACTCGGCGGCGAGCACGCGCAGGGCTTCGGCGTCGGCCTGTCGCTCCTGCTCGCGATTGAACGACAGCACGGTCAGCATTCCGGCCTGGCCGAGCGCGCCGCCGGCGGCGCTGCGGCCGAGATCGGCCGAGATCATCGACAACAGCACACCCACGGCCACGCCACGGCCGAGTGCGGCCGCCGGATGCCGGTACTTGAGGTGCGCGAGTTCGTGCGCCATGACCATCGCCAGCGCGTCTTCGCTGTCGAGCCGGGCCACGAGTCCGCGGAAGAACACGGTCTGGCCGCCGAGGGTGGCGAAGGCGTTGACCGTGGCCTCGTCGCGATAGCCGACGCGCACGCGCATGCCCTCGGGCAGATCCATGTGCGCGGCCAGGCGGTCGGCGAGCGCCTGCAGTTCAGCCTGTGCCGCACGCGCCTGCGCGCTGCCGGGCACGGGCACCAGATCGATGCCCGCGACCAGGCTCGCCTCGTAGCGATAGGGAACAAGCGGCGCCAGCCACTGCGCGGCCAAGGACACCGCAGTCACCGCCGCCACCAGCAGCGCCAGGCCGCCGGCGAGCAGCCAGGCGAACTCGCGCAGCGGGTTCTCGTGCGTGGCGTTGATCCCTTCGGCCGGCGCACGGTTCTCCAGGCGTGGCCGACCCGCAGCGCGCGTCGTGCGATTGCCGTCGATCACGGCTGCACCTGCGGCCGGTCGCGGTCGGCGCGGCGGCGCTCGGGCATCGCGCCAACCGTTCAGCGCGGCGCCGCAGCGGCGCTGCGGATCGAGCCCTCGCCCAGCAAGCGCGAACGCTCGCCGCCGACGAAGTTCGCCGCCTCGGCCGCGGGTACCAGCGCCGTGCCGTAGGCGAAGACCTCAATCGACGGCGCCCAGCCGCTGGAGATCGCCGTCGACTCGAAGCGCACGCACACGACCAGGCGCGCGCCGCGCCGGCGCGCCTGCGCCTTCAGGCGCAGCAGCGCCTCGCGCCGTGCGCGCTCCATCAGCGTTTCGTAGCTCCGGAAGCGGCCGCCGAACAGGTTGCGCAGGCCGGCGACGAAGGTCTTGAAGTAGTCGGCGCTGACCACCACCGTGCCGGTGACCAGGAACGCCTGCTGCGCGCGCACCCGGTCGGGCGGAAAGCGCATCGAGAAGGCGAGCACGTCGCCGTACTGCTGTTCGCGCCGGCGGATCGACGCATAGTGGCGCCTCTCGATCACGCGGCCGGCGAAAAAGCCGACCGCCAGCAGCGCCGCCAGCAGGCCGAGTTCGAACAGCGCGCCCACGGGTTCTACGCGTCTTCGAGCCGCACTGCGCTGCCGTAGGCGAGGATCTCGGCGGCACCGGCGGCGATCGAGGTGGTGGCGAAGCGGATGTTGAGCACTGCGTTGGCGCCGATCGATTCGGCTTCGCGGATCATGCGCTCGGTCGCCTCGGCGCGCGCCTCCTGCATCAGCTCGGTGTAGCCCTTGAGCTCGCCGCCGACGATGTTCTTCAGGCTGGCGAAGATGTCCTTGCCGACGTGCTTGGCACGCACGGTCGAGCCCTGGACGATGCCCAGGTGCGCGACCACACGTTTGCCGGGAATCAGTTCGAGATTGCTGGTGATCAACGCGCCTCCTCGAGCGAAAAGTGCTGCGGCGGGCGCGGGTGCAGCCGCGCCATCCGGTAGGAATCGACATAGGCGCCGCTGCGCAACGCGTGCATACGCATGCGGCCCTCATTGACGAAGCCATGCTTCTCGTACAGCGAAATCGCGGCCAGGTTGTCCGTGTAGACGTCGAGCTCGAGGCGCAGGTAACCAGCCCAGTTGTCGGACCAGTCGAGCAGTCGGCGCAGCAGTTCAGCGCCGATGCCGCGCCGCTGGTGACTCGGTCGCACCGACATACCGAGCCCCGCCACGTGCCGCGTGCGCGGACTCCAACCTTGCGGGAAGATGCCTGCGCTGCCGACCACCTGGTCGTCGTCGACCGCCAGCAAGTGCAGCCGGTCCATCTGCTCGGCCTGTCCTTCGAGTCGCTTGCGCCAGAAGGCGACCGACTCGTAAGGCATCTGCATCAGGCTGCCGAAGACCTCCGGGTGCGCTAGCAGCGCAGCCACCGCGGGCGCGTCGTCGACCGTGGCACGTCGATACACGACTGTCATAGGCTCCTTTCCAGGATGCCGGGCCCGGACGCGCGCAGCGCGAGTATTAGCTTCCTGTGCGACGGCGGCGAAGCTAGGCGCGCTGTTCGGCCCAGCCCTTGACGCTGGCCAGCGCCGCACCGAGCTTGCTCGGATCGGTGCCGCCGGCCATCGCCATGTCCGGCCGGCCGCCGCCGCGGCCGCCGACCTGCTGGGCGACGAAGTTCACCAGGTCGCCGGCCTTGATCTTCGCCGTCGCATCCGACGTCACGCCCGCTGCGAGCTGCACCTTGCCGTCTTCCACCGCAGCCAGCACGATCGCCGCGGTCTTGAGCTTGTTCTTCAACTGATCGACCGTGTCGCGCAGCACCTTGGCGTCGGCGCCTTCGAGTGTGGCCGCCAGCACCTTGATGCCTTTGATGTCGATCGCCTGCGCCGCCAGATCGTCGCCCTGGCTGGACGCGAGCTTGCCCTTGAGCCGTGACAACTCCTTGTCAAGCGCCTTGAGGTCGCCCTGAAGTTGCGCGATGCGCGCGGTCACTTCCGACGCCGGCGCCTTCAGCGCTGCCGCCACCTCGGCCAGTTGGCGATCGAGCGCCTGCAGGTAGGCGAGCGCGCCCTCGCCGGTGACCGCTTCGACGCGCCGCACGCCGGCCGCCACCCCGGTCTCGGCGACGATCTTGAAGACGCCGATCTCGCCGGTGCGCCTGACGTGCGTGCCGCCGCACAGCTCGGTCGAGTGGCGCTCGGCGTCGTCGCCGTCGTTGCCGCCGATGGCGATCACGCGCACCTCGTCGCCGTACTTGTCGCCGAAGAAGGCGAGCGCGCCGGCGCGGATCGCGTCGTCGTACTTCATCACCGTCGGCGCCACCGCGGCGTTGCTGCGGATCGCGCGGTTGACGATCTCCTCGACGCGGCGGATCTCGTCGGCGCTCATCGGCTTGTCGTGCGAGAAGTCGAAGCGGGTGCGCTCGGCGTCGACCAGCGAACCCTTCTGCTGCACGTGGCTGCCGAGCACCCGGCGCAGCGCCGCGTGCATCAGGTGCGTGGCCGAGTGGTTGTGCATCGTGCGCGCGCGCAGCGCGCCGTCGACGCGGGCGCTGACCCGGTCGCCGAACTCGAGCGAGCCGGTGCGCAGCACGCCGTGGTGGCCGTAGACGTCGGCCTGGATGCGCTGCGTGTCGCTGACCTCGAACCGGCCGCCGCTGCCGACCAGTTCGCCGCGGTCGCCGACCTGGCCGCCGGCCTCGGCGTAGAACGGCGTGGCGTCGAGCACAACGATGCCGGCCTGGCCGGCGCGCATCTCGTTGACCGCCACGCCGTCGACGTACAGCGCCACCACCCGGCCCTCGCCGCGCAGTTGCTCGTAGCCGGTGAAGCGCGTCTTGTCGCCGGCGTAGTCGATGCCGGCGGCGCTGCGGAACCGGCCGGCGGCGCGCGCCTGCTCGCGCTGTCGCTGCATCGCCTGCTCGAAACCGGCATGGTCGACGCTGATGCCGCGCTCGCGGCAGATGTCGGCGGTCAAATCGACCGGAAAGCCGTAGGTGTCGTACAGCAGGAACACGGTGTCGCCGTCGAGCAGGCGCGCGTCGCCGCTGCTCAGGCGCCCGAGCGCGCCGTCGAGGATCTTCATGCCGTGCTCGAGGGTCTCGCCGAAGCGCTCCTCCTCCTGGCGCAGCACCGCCTCGATGCGCGCGCGCTGTTCGCGCAGTTCCGGATAGGCGTCGCCCATCTCGCGCTCGAGGTCGGCCGCGAGCGTGTGGAAGAACGGCGTGCTGCGACCGAGCATGTAGCCGTGGCGCAGCGCCCGCCGCACGATCCGGCGCAGAACGTAACCGCGGCCTTCGTTGCCCGGGATCACGCCGTCGGCGATCAGGAAGGCGCAGGCGCGGATGTGATCGGCGATCACCTTCAGCGAGTTGCTCGCCAGATCGCGGCTGCCGGTGGCGCGCGCCGCGGCCTCGATCAGGCTGCGGAACAGATCGATCTCGTAGTTCGAGTGCACGTGCTGCAGGACCGCCGCCAGCCGCTCGAGTCCCATGCCGGTGTCGACGCAGGGTCGCGGCAGCGAGCTGAGCCGACCGTCGGCGTCGCGGTCGAACTGCATGAACACCAGGTTCCAGATCTCGATGTAGCGGTCGCCGTCGGCATCGGCCGAGCCGGGCGGGCCGCCGGCCACCGCCGGGCCGTGGTCGTAGAAGATCTCGCTGCACGGCCCGCACGGGCCGGTGTCGGCCATCTGCCAGAAGTTGTCGGAGACGTACTTCGGCTGGCCCGGCTTGTCGCCGATGCGGATGCAGCGCTCGCGCGGCACGCCGATCTCCCGCGTCCACAGGTCGTAGGCCTCGTCGTCGTCGACGTAGACCGTGGTCCACAGCCGCTCAGCCGGCAGCTTGTAAACCTCGGTCAAGAGCTCCCAGGCATAGCGGATCGCGTCGCGCTTGAAGTAATCGCCGAAGCTGAAGTTGCCGAGCATCTCGAAGAACGTGTGGTGGCGCGCCGTGTAGCCGACGTTCTCCAGGTCGTTGTGCTTGCCGCCGGCACGCAGGCTTTTCTGCGCCGTCACGGCGCGGCTGTAGGGGCGCTGCTCGCGGCCGGTGAACACGTCCTTGAACTGCACCATGCCGCTGTTGACGAACAGCAGCGTCGGATCGTTGGCCGGAACGAGCGAGGACGCGCGCACGATCGTGTGGCCCCGGGACTCGAAATACTTGAGGAACCGTTCGCGGATCTGTGCGCTTTTCATGGATGGACTTCGCGGGGATGGCGCGGCAGCGCGGCTAAGGGTGCGCCGCCATTGAGGATTTCGAGGGCGTTCGATGATAGCAGCGGGGGTCTGCGCCCCTGCTCGCGGCGGCGGCGCGCACCGGGCGCGCAGCGCTTCTGACGCTGCCTCAACGCGCCGGCGGCGTGTGGCAGATCGACGCGAAGGCTTCGATCGCCGGATGCTCGGCGCCGGCGACGCGCGCCGCATGCGCGAGCCCGGACAGCGCGAACACCAGCATCACCGCACCGGCCAGCGGTCGCAGCCAGGCGCGCACGCCGCCGCCCGCGGCCGCACCGTGCATGAACGCCGGGCGCGCCGCGACCACGTCCACCGGCAGCAGGTTCGGCAACGTGCCGAGTCCAAACGCGAGCATCACCAGTGCGCCCTGCGCCGGACCGCCGGCCACTAGCGCCAGCGGCAGTGCCGCGTACACCAGGCCGCACGGGATCCAGCCCCAGGCGAGGCCGGCGACGAAGGACTGGCGGCCCGACCGCGGCGGGTAGACGCGGCGAGCGAAGGGCGCGACCAGGCGCCAGACGCCGGCGCCGATCGGCTCGATGCGCTTCAGCCAGCGGCCGGCGCCGAACATCGCCGCGGCAATCGCCACCAGGATCGTGCTGCCGATCACCAGCAGCACGATCTGCACCGGCAGCACGTCGGCCGCGTACAGCGCGCCGCCGATCGCGCCGACCAGAGCCCCGGCCGCGGCGTAGCTCAGCAGGCGCCCGAGGTGATAGCCGGCCGCCAGGCGCGTCGCCGGCACCTCGGGCGGCCGGTTCATCTGCAACGCGCCGATGAAGCCGCCGCACATGCCGACGCAGTGCAGGCCGCCGAGCAGCGACAGCATGAAGGCGGCGAATAGTTGCGGCAGGAAGTCCATGGACTTTGGGATTCAGGATTCAGGATTCAGGATTCGGGATTCGGGATTCGGGATTCGGGATTGTCGTTGGAGAATCGCGGGCGCGGACTTCATCGCCTGCGAGATAGCCACCCAATCGACGGCCGGCCAGCCGCCGCGTCAATCGGCAGCGGCCTTGCGCAGGCGCACGCCCCCCCGAATCCCGAATCCGACCGTCAAACGATCTTCGAGTACTTGCGGATGCGCTCGTCGCTGCGCAAGTAGCGGTCGAAGTTCATCGCGATCGCGCGCACTAGCAGCTTGCCGCGCGGCAGCACGCTGACCCACTCGCGCGTGACCTCGACCAGCCCTTCCTCCTCGAACGGCCGCAGTGCGGCGAGTTCGCGCTTGAAGTACTCGTCGAAGCGGATCAGGTGCGACTGCTCGATCGCCTCCTTGCTGACCTCAAAGTGGCACATCAGCGCCATGATCACCGCGCGCCGGGCGAGATCGTCGAGGTCGAGCAGCACGCCGCGCGCGGTCGGCAGCATGCCGTTGCGCAGGCGGTCGTAGTACTCGTCGAGCTCGCGCACGTTTTGCGAGTAGGTCGGGCCGATCTTGCTGATGCTGGACACACCCAGCCCGATCAGGTCGCAGTCGGGGCGCGTCGAGTAGCCCTGGAAGTTGCGGTGCAGCCGGCCCTGCTGCTGCGCGCGCGCCAGCTCGTCGTCGGCCTTGGCGAAGTGATCCATGCCGACGTAGCGATAGCCGGCCTCGCGCAGGCGGCCGATGGCGTCGAGCATGATGCCGATCTTCTCCTGCGGCGACGGCAGCTCGGCAGCCTCGATCCGGCGCTGCGGCTTGAAGCGCTCGGGCAGGTGCGCGTAGTGATACAGGGCGATCCGCTCCGGGCTGAGCACCAGGACCTTGTCGAGCGTGCGCGCAAAGGTCGCGCGCGACTGCTTCGGCAGGCCGTAGATCAGGTCGAGATTGACCGACTTGAAACCGGCGCGGCGCGCGGCGTCGATCGTCGCATGCGTCATCTCGAAGCTTTGCAGTCGGTTGACCGCCTTCTGCACCTCGGGCTCGAAGTCCTGCACGCCCACCGACATGCGGTTGAAGCCCAGTTCGGCGAGCGCCGCCACCTTGTCGGCCGGGGTCGAGCGCGGATCGACCTCGATGCTGTACTCGCCGCGCGGCGCCAGCGGGAAGCGCGCGGTCAGCAGTGCCATCAACTGCCGCAGTTCGTCGCTCGACAGGAAGGTCGGCGTGCCCCCGCCCAGGTGCAACTGCTCGATCTGGCGCGCGCCGGTGAGCAGGCCGTCGACCAGTTCGACCTCCTTGGCGAGCGCCTGCAGGTACTCGGCGGTGCGGCCGTGGTCGCGCGTGATGACCTTGTTGCACGCGCAGTAGTAGCAGACCGTGCTGCAGAAGGGCAGATGCACGTACAGCGACAGCGGAGTCTGCGCGCCTGCTTCGGCGCGCTTGCCGAGCCAGCCGGCGAAGGCCTGAGCGTCGAAGGCATCGACGAAGCGATCGGCGGTCGGATACGACGTGTAGCGCGGACCCGGGATATCGAATCGTTGCAGAAGCGCCGGTGCCGGAACGGCGACCTCGTTGCGGGCAGACATCAGCATCCAGGGACTTCCTTCGCTGTTACACGTCCGGTGGCAGGTCCGGGTCAATGACGCATGTCGACCCGTGTATTATTTGCCCGCCCCATCGGGATCGGTTGATGCGAGTCAATCTGGCGGGTGACCTGTCCCCTTGACGGTAATCCGCAGCGCGGCCGGCGTAACCACGGAATCGGTGTGGCGCGGTCGATCTGTTCATCGGGTGCGGAGGAGAGTCGAGAGGCGTCACCACATGAATGGTCCAGGATTTTCCATCTCCCATCTGAAGGTTGCCTGTTCGAACTGCAACCTGCGCGAGCTGTGCCTGCCGCTGGGCCTGTCGCTGCCCGACATCGAAAAGCTCGAGGAACTGGTCGCCACGCGCCGGCGCATCAAGCGCGGCGAGGCGCTGTTCCGCGCCGGCGACCGCTTCGACTCCCTGTACGCGGTCCGGCTCGGCTTCCTCAAGAGCACCGTGATGTCGACCGACGGTCGCGAGCAGGTCACCGGCTTTCACATGGCCGGCGAACTGGTCGGCATGGACGGCATCAGCGCCGAGCAGCACTCCTGCGACACGGTCGCGCTCGAAGACACCGACGTGTGCGTGATTCCCTATGAGCGCATCGAGGAAGTCGCGCACGCGGTGCCGATGCTGCGCACCCACTTCCACAAGGTGATGAGCCGCGAGATCGTGCGTGAGCACGGCGTCATGCTGCTTCTGGGCAGCATGCACGCCGAAGAGCGGCTGGCGGCGTTCCTGCTCAACCTGTCGCAGCGCTTCGAGGCGCGCGGCTACTCGCGCACCGAGTTCGTGTTGCGCATGACGCGCGCCGAGATCGGCAGTTTCCTCGGCCTGAAGCTCGAGACCGTGAGCCGCGTGCTGTCGCGCTTCGCTCACGACGGCCTGATCGAAGTCAATCAGAAGCACGTGCGCATCCTGAGCACCGACGGCTTGCGCGCGATCGTCGCCGGCACCCAGGCGACCTGCAGCAACGCCCAGGGCTGAGGGCCCGGCGCCGGCGATCAAAAGCCGCCGGCGCTGATGCGCAGCGGCACGCCGGCGGCGATCGTCGAGGCATCACCGGCGAGTCGCCAGTCGCGCGCTTCGAGCACGAAGCGCCAGCCCACCTGCGCCGTCACCGGCGCCGTCTCCTTCCAGTGGCCGACGTACTCGACCTGGCGGCCGTCGCCGTTCACCGCCACCCGCGCCACGATCGCCTCGCGGTCGGCGCCGTCGCGCCCAGGGTGCACCAGCCGCAGCTTCAATGACGCCTCGGGCGGAATGCTGCGCTCGGCACTCAGGCGCACCCGGACTTCGTCGCCCGGACTGAGTCCCTGCGCATAGAGGCTCGCCTCCAGCCCCAGCGACGCCGCCATCTGCTTGCGCGCGATCTGCTGATTGATCGCCCGTCCCTGCCGGTAGTAGTCGTCGACCACCAGGCCGTCGGCGCTGCGGATCGCGAGCGTGATCGAAATCGCGCTGCCCACGACTGCGGTGGCCGGCGGCAGCATCAGCAGCCAGGGCCAGAGATAGCGATACCAGGGCTTGGTGTCGAGTGTCTCGGGTCTGCTCATCGTCGCTCCGGTCGGCGTTCGTCGGGCGCGCCGCTCAGCGGCGCAGATTAAGGAAAGTCGTGTCATCGTGCTGGCGCAGCGCCGGATCGGCAAGCGCCTGCACCTCGATCGTGATCGCGCTCGAGCCGGCCGGCACCGACCGCGCCGGCGCCCGCAGCCGCAGCGGCACCGACACCTTGCCCAGAGGCGGCGCCTCGAACTCGGTCGCGCTCGCCACCGCCAGCCCCGGCAGCCCCGAGGCACGCAGGACGTAGGTCTGGCCGCGCTCGGTGGCGTTCATGACCTGGATCCGGTAGACGTTCTCGATCCAGGTCTGGTCGGCTTCGTCTACCACCTCGCGCGCGAGCGCGGCGCGATCGCGGATCACGTCGACCTTCAGCGGCACGCGGGTCACGAGTGCGAGCGCCAGCGCCGAGACCGCCGCCAGCAGCAGAACACTGTAGACGAGCACGCGCGGCCGCAGCATGCGCCGGACGATGCCGGCGCGCGAATAGCCGTGCGCGAGCGAGTTCGAGGTCGCATAGCGGACCAGCCCGCGCGGCAGGCCGGCTCGGTCCATCACGTGATCGCAGGCGTCGATGCAGGCAGCGCAGGCGATGCAGTCGATCTGCAGGCCGTTGCGGATGTCGATTCCCGTCGGGCAGACCTGCACGCACAGGCCGCAGTCGACGCAGTCGCCGAGACCGGCCGCCTTGCCCTTGCTGCGGCTGCGCGCGCCACGCGGCTCGCCGCGCCCTGAGTCGTAGGTGATGATCAGCGTGTCGCGGTCGAACATCGCGCTCTGAAAGCGCGCGTAGGGACACATGTACTTGCACACCTGTTCGCGCATCCAGCCGGCGTTGCCGTAGGTAGCGAAGCCGTAGAACAGGATCCAGAACAGCGACCAGCCGCCGAGATCAAGCCGGATCGCGTCGGCGCCGAGTTCGCGGATCGGCGTGAAGTAGCCGACGAAGGTGAAGCCGGTCCACAGGGCCACCATCGCCCAGGCGGCGTGCTTGGCCGATTTGCGCCCGAACTTGGCCGCGCTCCACGGCGCCCGGTCGAGCGTCATGCGGCGCACGCGATCGCCCTCGATGCGCCGCTCGATCCACATGAAGATCTCGCTGTAGACGGTCTGCGGGCAGGCGTAGCCGCACCACAGCCGGCCGCCGACGGCGGTGAACAGGAACAGCGAGTAGGCGCAGATGATCAGCAGCGCCGTCAGGAAAATCGCGTCTTGCGGCAGCAGGATCAGCCCGAACAGATGAAACCTGCGCTCGGCGATGTCGAACAGCACCGCCTGCCGGTCGTTCCAGGTCAACCACGGCAACCCGTAAAAGACGATCTGGGTCAGCCAGACGAAGCCCCAGCGCCACTTCTGGAACAGTCCGAGCGAATCGCCGATGCGGCTGCGCGGATAGATCTCGCGCCGCTTTGCGTACATCTCTTCCAGGTCGGTCGCGGCGGCAGGCGCCACCGGCCGGATCGGGATCACGGCGCCGGCTGGCAGCGCGCCCTCTCGCTCGCCACCGGCCCTCGGATCCTGCTCAACGCTCATCGATGGTCCCTATCAACGCACGTTCGCTGGCGCCGCCGGCGACACCACGCCAGAAGAGGATCGACACCACCACTTGCCCGCTCGCCGACGCAGCGCATATCGGCGCCAGGCCGCCCGCGGCCGTTGGCCTCGTGTGCAGCGAGCACAGGGCATACCGCGCACGAGAAAATGGACATTGCTCGCTCCAAGGCTGCGCGGGCCGCCCGAGGGCGGCCCGCGCAGCCGGCAGCGGCAATTCGCGCCGCAGCGTCAGCGCCCCGCCGCCACCTGCGGATGGGCAAGCGAGTAAACGTAGGCGGCAACGAGGTGAATCTGAGCGTCGCTCAGGATGCCCTTCTGCGCCGGCATGACGCCGGTACGACCCTTGACGATCGCCTCGGTCACGTCGGCCACCGTGCGTCCGTGCCGCCATCCATCCTTCTGCGTCAGGTCACGTGCGCCGAGGGCCGGATTGCCTTTGCCCTCCGGCCCATGGCAGGCGGCGCAGGCAGCGAACTTGTCCTTGCCGCGCGCCGCGCGCACCGTGTCGTGCGCCGAGGTCGACAGCGACAGGACGTAGTGCGCGAGGTCGGTCACGTCCTCGGCGGTGCCGACCGCAGCCGCCAGCGGCGGCATGACCGCGACGCGTCCGGCGGCGATCGATTGCACGATCGCCTCGGGCGTACGGCCCCAATCCCAGACGCCGTCGGCGAGGTTGGGGAAACCGGGCGCACCGCGCGCATCCGAGCCATGGCATTGGGCGCAGTTGACGAGGAAGATCCGCTCGCCCATCTGCCGCGCGCGCGGATCGGCGGCCACCTTCTCGATCGGCTGCGCCTGGAAGGCGGCGAGCACCGGACCGATCCGGGCCTCGGCTGCCTTGACCTCGGCCGCGTACTGCCCGCTCGAAGTCCAGTTCAGCAGACCGCGATAGGCGGTGCCGAGCCCCGGGTACAGGATCAGATACAGGAGCGAGAATCCCACGGTGACGTAGAACAGCCACATCCACCAGCGCGGCAGCGGGTTGTGGTACTCGCGCAGGTCGCCGTCCCAGACATGGCCGGTCGTGTCGGGATCCGGGCCGGTGCCGACCTTGGGCCGCGGCTTGCTTTGCATCCACAGGAACACGGCGCAGCCGATCACCGACACCAGCGTGATGATGGCGATGTAGTAATCCCAGAAAATGCTCGTGAAGTCGGTCATCGCTTGTCCCCGCCCCTACTTGTTGCGCGAGCCGCCCGCGCGATCGGCCTCGGTGGTCTCGTCGGCGAACGGCAACCGGGCGGCCTCGTCGAAGCCGGGTCGGCTCTTGGCGCGGTAGGCCCAGATCACGATGCCGATGAAGACGACGAAGCCGAGCAGCGTGACCGCGGCGCCGAAGTCGTTGATGTCCATGCGGCCGCTCCTCAGCGCATCTTGCGCAGCTCGACGCCCAGACCCTGCAGGTAGGCGATCATCGCGTCCAGCTCAGTCTTGCCCTTGAGCTCTTCCGGCGCGCGCTCGATCTGCTCTGCCGTGTAGGGCACGCCGATCGCCTTCAGGGCACGCATGCGCGCCTGGACGTTCACGCCCTCGACCGAGCGCTCGGCCAGCCACGGATAGGCCGGCATGTTCGAGTTCGGCAGCACGTCGCGCGGATTGTTGAAGTGGATCCGATGCCACTCGTCCGAGAACCGGCCGCCGATCCGCGCCAGGTCCGGTCCGGTGCGCTTGCTGCCCCACTGGAACGGATGGTCGTAGACGAACTCGCCGGCGACCGAATAGTGGCCGTAGCGCAGCGTCTCGGCACGGAACGGCCGGATCATCTGCGAGTGGCAGACGTAGCAGCCCTCGCGGATGTACAGGTCGCGGCCGACCAGGCGCAGCGGCTCGAGCGGCCTGATCCCGGCCGCAGGCTCGGTGGTCTGGCGCTGGAAGTACAGCGGCACGATCTGCACCAGGCCGCCGACCGAGACCACCAGGACGATCAGGATGATCAGCCACCAGGAGTTCTGCTCGATGTAATCGTGGTTCAGTTTCATGACCAGGCTCTCCGCGTCGCACCCGCCATCACGCATGCGCCAGCGTCGGCACCGGCTCCGACACCGGCCGTCCGGCGGCGATCGTCTTGGCGACGTTCCACGCCATCAGCAACATGCCGCCCAGGTACAGGGCACCGCCGGCGAGCCGGATAAGGTAGAAGGGATAGGTCGCGGCCACGCTCTCGCTGAACGAGTAGGTGAGCGTGCCGTCGTCGTTGACCGCGCGCCACATCAGGCCCTGCATGACGCCGGCGATCCACATCGCGGCGATGTACAGGACGATGCCGGCGGTGGCGATCCAGAAGTGCAGGGTCACGGCGCGCATGCTGAACATCTCGGTGCGACCGTACAGGCGCGGGATCAGCCAGTACATCGAGCCCATCGTGATCAGGCCGACCCAGCCCATCGCCCCCGAGTGCACGTGGCCGATGGTCCAGTCCGTGTAGTGCGACAGCGCGTTGACGGTCTTGATCGACATCATCGGCCCCTCGAAGGTGCTCATGCCGTAGAAGGCGAGCGAGACCACGAGGAACTTCAGGATCGGATCGTCGCGCAGTTTGTGCCAGGCGCCGCTCAGGGTCATGATGCCGTTAATCATGCCGCCCCAGGACGGCGCCAGCAGGATGAGCGAGAACAGCATGCCGAGCGATTGCGCCCAGTCGGGCAGCGCCGTGTAGTGCAGGTGGTGCGGGCCGGCCCACATGTAGGTGAAGATCAGCGCCCAGAAGTGCACCACCGACAGGCGGTAGCTGTAGACCGGGCGGCCGGCGGCCTTCGGGATGAAGTAGTACATCATCCCGAGGAAGCCCGCGGTCAGGAAGAAGCCGACCGCGTTGTGCCCGTACCACCACTGCACCATCGCGTCCTGCGCGCCGGCGTAGATCGAGTACGACTTGGTCAGGCTCACCGGCACCGCCAGCGAGTTGACGATGTGCAGGATCGCCACCGTCAGGATGAACGCGCCCAGGAACCAGTTGGCGACGTAGATGTGCTTGACCGTGCGCACGGCGATCGTGCCGAAGAACACCACCGCATACGACACCCACACGACGGCGATCAGGATGTCGATCGGCCACTCGAGCTCGGCGTACTCCTTGCCGCTGGTGATGCCCAGCGGCAACGTGATCGCCGCCAGCACGATCACCAGTTGCCAGCCCCAGAACGTCAGCCACGCCAGCTTGGGCAGGAACAGCGGCGCCTGCGAGGTGCGCTGGACGATGTAGTAGCTCGAGGCGAACAGGGCGCAGCCGCCGAAGGCGAAGATCACCGCGTTCGTGTGCAGCGGCCGCAAGCGTCCGAAGCTGAGCCACGGGATGTCGAAGTTGAGTGCCGGCCACATCATCTGCGCCGCGATCACGACGCCGACCAGCATGCCGACGATGCCCCAGACGATGGTCATCACGGAGAAGGCCCGGACCACGCCGTAGTCGTAGGTCAGCGCTTTCGCTTGGCTCATGTGTTCTTCCTCGTGTGGCACCGATGCTGCCGGCCTGATCCGCGGCTCACGTCAGGTGGTTCACCGTTGTGCTGCAGCCCTCGCCTGCCGCTCGGATCGCGGCTGCGCATTGCGCAGCCATGGCACTGCTCTCGGCAAAGTTGCGCACGCCGCCTCGACTTCGAGCGACGCACGCCCGTGCAGAGACAAAACCGCGGCGGATCGTAGGGGGTATTCCCTCGGTGAGATTGATGCAGATCAATCGCCTTTAGGTCCGGACTCGGCGTGTGAACTGTGTCGTCGCGCAGGTTCGCTCGCCTTGACAGGCGGCGGCCGACCTGTTTCGTCGCTGTCGTCGAGAATGCGCCGACCCTCGCGGTCGAGGTCGTCGAACTGGCCGCCGAGCACGGACCACGCGAGCACGGCGCCGATCAGCAGCACGATCAGCAGCGAGATCGGGATCAGCAGGTAGAGCGATTCCATCGGCGTCGGGCCCAGGTCAGGGTTCAAAGGGGTCGGTCAGCGCGCCGCGCGCAGCGCATTGCCGATCACCAGCAGGGAGCTCGCGGCCATGCCGACCGCGGCCAGCGCCGGCGTGATGTAGCCGAACGCGGCCAGCGGAATCACGATCACGTTGTAGACGATCGCCCAGCCCAGGTTCTCGTGCACGATGCGCATCCCGCGCCGCGCGCCGGCGGCGGCATGGGCAACGTCGCCCAGCCGCGACGACAGCACGATCAGATCGGCGCGTGCCTGCGCCAGCGCGTTGCCCTCGGCGAGCGCGATCGACACGTCGGCCTGGGCGATCACCGGCGCGTCGTTCATGCCGTCGCCGAGCATCGCCACCGTGTGGCCGGCGCGCTGCAGCTCGCGCACCAGTTCGCGCTTGGACTCGGGCGTCTGGTGCGCATAGACGGCGTCGATCCCCAGTTCGCGCGCCACGCGCTCGACCGGCGCGCGCCGGTCGCCCGAGACCAGCAGCACCTCGACCGCCGAACGGCGCAGCGCCTCGACCAACTGCGCCGCGTCGGCGCGCAGCACTTCGCCAAACGCGAGCAGCGCCAGCGGACCGTCGCGATCGGCGAGCACGATCACGCTGTCGCGCGCCAGCTTGTCGCGTTCCATCCGCTTGAGCAGGCGCGCCGCCACCGGCATCGGGTCGGCGTCGATCAGTCCGAGCGCGAAGTCGACCTTGCCCAGGCGCAACCGTCGGCCCTCGATCACCGCCTCGACGCCGGCCGACGGCAGGGTGCGGCCCTCGGCCACCGGCGGCACGCTCACGCCGGCGTCCTTGGCGGCGCGCGCGAGCGCGCGCGCGAACGGGTGCGACGACAGAGACTCGAGCCCGGCGGCGAGCGCCAGCAGTTTCATCGGATCGCCGGCGCGCAGCGGCACCAGTTGCGTCAAGCGCGGCTCGGCGGCGGTCAGGGTGCCGGTCTTGTCGCAGGCGAAGCGATCGATGCGCGCCAGTTGCTCGAGTGCGGCCACGCGCGCGGTGAGCACGCCGCGCCGCGCCAGTGCCGATTGCGTCGCTGCCAGCGCCGAGGGCGCCGCCAGCGACAGCGCGCACGGGCAGGTGACCACGAGCACCGCGATCGCGTTCGGCAGCGCCTGCGCCGGGTCGACGATCCACCAGCCGATCGTCGTCGCCGCCGCCGTCAGCAGCACCACCCAGAGGAAGACCACGGCAACCCGGCTCGCCAGTTCGACCACGCGCGGACGCTCGGCGCCGGCGGCGTCGACCAGGCGGCGCAGCGCCGCGAGCGAAGTCGACTCGCCGCTGCGCGTCACGCGCAACACCAGCGGCTGCTCGAGGTTCAGGCTGCCGGCCAGTAGCGGCATGCCGTCGGACTTCTCGATCGGCGTCGGCTCGCCGGTGAGCCAGGCCTGCGAAACCGCCGAGGCGCCGCCGGCGACCACGCCGTCGGCCGGCACGGTCTCGCCCGGCGCCACCATCACCAGGTCGTCGACCGCCAGGGTCGCCGCCGGCACCGTGTCGGCCACCGGCGACTTGGGCCAGGCGCGCAGCCGCTGTGCGCTCAGTTGCGTGTGGCGATGGGCGGCATCGATGAACTCGTAGGCGCGCGCCAGGCCGCGGCTCTGCAGCCAGCGCGCGCCGAGCACGAAAGCGACGAACATCGTCACCGTGTCGTAGTAGACGGGACCGTGCGCGATCACCGTCGCCCAGACGCTGGCGGCGAAGGCCGCGGTCAATCCGAGAGCGATCGGCATGTCCATGCCGATCAGGCTGCGCCTGCCGGCGCGCACCTGGCTGGCGGCGGCGCGGAAGAACGGCACCGCCGAGAACGCCATCACCGGCAGGGTCAGGACGAACTGGGCGATGCGCAGCAACTGCTCGATGTCGGGCGCGATGTCGCCCGGCCGCGCCAGGTAGGCCGGCACCGCGAGCATCATCACCTGCATCATCATCAGCCAGGCGAGCAGCACGCGCAGCAGTTCGATGCGCTGGGCGCGCGCACCGGGGGCGGCGTCGCCGCTGGTGTAACCGGCCTTGCGGATCGCCTGGGCGATGCGCTGCGCATCGGTGCGCGCGCCGTCGAAGGCGACGTAGGCGCGCCGGCCGGCGAAGTCCACGTGCACGCTGGCCACGCCCGGCACCTGCCGGATCCGATACTCGATCAGGGCGGCGCAGGCGGCGCACACCATGCCGTGCACGGCGATCTGCGCCCGCGTCAGTTGCGCGTCGGCCGCCTGCGGTCGCGGCAGCGCCTCGCCCACCGCCTGCCCGAGCGCGGCGCGGTCGCGGTTGCCGGCCTGCGCCAGATGCAGTTGCTCGGCGATGAAGGCGCAGCCGAGGCAGCAGTAGGACTGCATGCGAGCACCGAGCTGGCGCCGCTCGACCTTCAGGCCGGCGAGCGCATCGCCGCAGTGATCGCAAGTCGCATCGCCGCCGTTGCCGTCGCCGGCGGACACCTTGGCTTTGCGCAGGACTGGGGAGGCAGACATGGCGGCAAACGTGATGCACGGGGTCGATCGGCGCGGCAGCGTGCTGACGGCGGCGCAAGTATGGCGCAGCGGCCACCGGTCGGACAGCCGCGGCTATCCGCCGCACATGGACTTGTCACCGGCGCGCGAGTGCCTGCCCGGCCCTCGACCCGTAGACGCTCACACGGCGCGGCGCCAAGTGACGCAGCCCGTGACAGGCAGGCGCTGCCGCGCGTGACTAGCGGGCGCAGGTGCGAAAGCCGCACCACATGTCGCGCCGATCCGGCGTGTAGAAGTTGCGCAAGCGCACATCGCGCAGCCGCTCCGGCGTGAAGGCGCTCGCGCCGCGCAGCACGCGGTGGCTGCCGAACCAGGGCAGCGAGTAGTCGCGGTACGGCCCCGGCACGAAGCCCGGATACGGGGCGAAGATCGAACTCGTCCACTCCCACACGGACGTCGCCGCATCGGTCCCGGGCGCGATCAGACCCAGCACCGCCGCGCACTCCCACTCGCTTTCGGTCGGCAGGCGGCGCCCGGCCCAGCGGCACCAGGCCTCGGCCTCGTAGGCGCTGACGTGGCGCACCGCGGCCTGCGGATCGAGCGCTTGCCAGCAGTCGAAGCGGCGCTCGCGCCACCGGCCGTCCTCGTGCCGCCAGGCCGCCGGATGGCGGGTGCCGGTGGCCTGGCGCCATGTTCGGCCGGCATCGTCCCACCAGCACTCGTCGGCGTAGCCGCCGGCCTCGACGAAGCGCGCGTACTGCGCGTTGCTCACCGGCCGCACGGCGATCGCGTACGGCGCCAGTTCGACCTCGTGCGGCTCGCCCTCGTTGTCGAAGCGGAAGCCGCCGGCGGCGCGACCCTGCAGAAAGCGCGTGCGCGGCACCTCGAGATCGAACTCTGCCGTGGCCTGCGCCGGCGGTGGCGCCGGCTCACAGGACGGCAACGCCGGTGCCGGATAGCCGAGCACCTGCCGCAGCAGCACGAAGGCCTCGTCGTGCATGTCCTCGTGGTACAGCGCCAGCCGGTACGGATACAGCGCCGCGTCGCTGTCATCTTCCTGCGCGAGCTGCGCCAGCGTTCGCGCCGAAACCTCGGCCAGGTACTGCCAGGTGGCGGCGCGCGACGGCAAGTCGAGCCGCCAGCGCGCCGCGTGCGGCACCGTGGTGGAGTCGTACCAGCGGTCGGCAGCGGCGAGCAGCGCCGGCTGCGCGCGGTCGCCACGGCGCAGGCACCAGTGCTCCATGAACCAGCCGAGGTGGCCAAGCTCCCACAGCGGGCGGTTGAGGATCGGAAGCTGCGGCACCTCCCAGAGCGCGTCGTCGAGGTCATCGAGCAGTGCCCGCGTCGTGGCGCGCGCCTCGCCCAGCGCCGCCGCAAGCTGGCGGCGATCGAGCGCGCGCGGATCGGCGCCGGCCATCGGCTAGCCCCGGGCGAGGAACAACGCAAACCAGTCGCGCCGGTCGGTCCAGCGGCGCGTTGCGCCGAAGCCGGCCTGGCGCAGCAGCCGCTCGAAGCCGGCGCCGGTGTACTTCCACGAGTTCTCGGTGTGGATGCGCTCGCCCGCCGCCAGCCGCAGCGGCGCGCCGTCCGGCAGTTGCACGGTCACGTCGCGGCGCGCCTCCAGGTGCATCTGAACGCGCGCGGCCGCCTCGTCGTAGCAGGCGACGTGGCGCCAGTCGCGCAGATCGAAATCGGTGCCGGCCAGGCGGTTGACGTGATTGAGCAGGTTGCGGTTGAAGGCCGCGGTGACGCCGAGCTCGTCGTCGTAGGCGGCATCGAGGATCGGCTTGGCCTTGACCAGGTCGACGCCGATCAGGAGCTGGCCGTCTTCGCCCGCCAGCGCGCGCACGCGGCGCAGGAACGCGACCGCCTCGTCCGGCGCGAAGTTGCCGATCGAGGAGCCGGGAAAGAAGAACAGCCGCCGCTGCGCCGCCACCGCCTGCGGCAACCTCAGGTCGGCCGCGTAATCGAGCGCGACACCGACGATGTCGATCTGCGGGAAGCGCTCCTGCAGGCACTCGAGCCGCTGGCGCAGGAACTGCGCCGAGATGTCGAGCGCCGCGTACTGCGCCGGCTGCAGCAGTCCGAACAGCCGCGCCGCCTTCTCGCAGTCGCCGGCACCGAGATCGATCAGCGTCGCGCCGGGACCGACCGCGGCGGCGATCTGCGCGCCGCAGTCGGCGAAGATCTCGGCCTCGGTACGCGTCGGGTAGTACTCGGGCAGTTCGCAGATCGCCTCGAACAGGCGCGAGCCGAGGGCATCGTAGAAGTAGCGCGGCGCGATCGCCGGCGGACGGCCGCGCAGGCCGGCGAGGATGCCGGCGGCGACCTCGGGCGCCGGCGCCTCGTACTGGACGAAGCGCGGCCGCCGGCGTGCCGCTGCGCTGGCCGCGGTCATCGCTGTGCTCCGGCCGGCGCCTCCAGGCCGGGAAGCAGGCGGTCGATGCGGTCGGTGCACAACGCATCGACGCCCCAGCCGAACAGCTCGCGCGCGCGCGCCGCATCGTTGACCGTGTAGCAGAACAGCCAGTAGCCGGCCGCTTTTACCGCGCGCGCGAGTTCAGGGTTCAGCTGCCGATGGTTGACGTGCAGTGCCACGCAGCCGAGGTCGACGAGGACGCGTTCCCAGTCGCGCCGCACGAAGTGCAGCAGATAGCCGCGCGGAATGTCGGGCGCGGCGGCGCGCGCCGCGGCCAGCGCCTCCGGCTCGAACGAGGACAACAGCGGCACGCGCGCATCGACGCCCTCGGCGCGGTCGCCGCCGGGCCGCAACAGATCCGCATACAGGCGCGCGGTCTCGCGCGCCACCACTTGCCCGGTGCGCGCAGCGGTGCCGGGAGCGGGCTTGATCTCGATGTTGATCCAGGTGCCGTGCGCGCGGCAGTCGGCGACCGCGGCCGCCAGGGTCGGCACCGATTCGCCGGCGAACTGCGGCGAATGCCAGGCGCCGGCGTCGAGAGCGGCAAGCTGCGCCGCATCGAAGTTGGCCACTGCGCCGCGGCCGCTGGTGGTACGCGACAGGGTCGGATCGTGCATCAGCACCGGCACCTCGTCGCCGGCGAGCATCGCGTCGATTTCGATGCCGCGATAGCCGTAACGTCGCCCGACCCGGATCGCCGCCAGCGTGTTCTCCGGCGCCAGCGTGCCGCCGCCGCGATGGGCGAGCACGCGCGGATACGGCCAGGCCGGAGCGCGCCGCATCACGGCACCGCTTGCGCGCGCCGGCGCCGCACGTAGACGATCTTCTCGACCCGCGCCACCACCAGCGCCTCGGCGTCGACGATCTCGGTGCGAAACAGGTGCAGGTGCTTGTCGCCGTCGGCGGTGCGGGCGCGGATTTGCGCCAGGTCCTCGTCGGTCAACCGCATCTGCGCGCGCATGCGACTGCGGCCGGGGGCGACGAAGTCGATCGACGCCTCGCGGTCCCAGACGAGGTAGTCGCTTTCGAGGTTGTGCACCAGCATCAGCATGTAGAACGGGTCGGTCATCGCGTACAGCGAGCCGCCGAAGTGGGTGCCGACGTAGTTGCGGTTGTACCAGCGCAGCGGCAGTTCGACCTCGACTGCGCGGAAGTCGGGCGAGATTCGCTTCACCCGGATGCCGGCACCGAGGTACGGCGGCCACAGGTTGATGCCCCAGCGCAACAGACGGGCCGAGATCTTGCGGGCCATGCGGCCAGTGTAGCGAGGCCGGCCAGCGTTTATCCTGCGCCGCCATGAGCCCGCACGGCCGCCCGAAGGGCGAATCCCGCAGCGCGCAGCGCGAAGGTAGTTCAATGACCGTCGTCACCGCCCTGTCGCATCTGCGCGTGCTCGATCTCACGCGCGTGCTCGCCGGCCCCTGGTGCACGCAACTGCTCGCCGATCTCGGCGCCGAGGTGATCAAGATCGAGCGGCCGGGCAGCGGCGACGACACGCGCGCCTGGGGGCCGCCCTACCTGAAGGACGCGGCGGGCGGCGACACCGGCGAGGCCGCCTACTACCTGGCCGCCAACCGCGGCAAACAGTCGGTGACGATCGACCTCGCGACCGCAGCCGGCCAGCGGCTGGTGCGCGCGCTCGCCGCGCGCTGCGACGTGCTGGTCGAGAACTACAAGGTCGGCCAGTTGGCGCGCTACGGGCTCGACTACGCGTCGCTCGCCGCGCTCAACCCGAAGCTCGTCTACTGCTCGATCACCGGCTTCGGCCAGAGCGGGCCGTACCGCGACCGGCCCGGCTACGACTTCATCATCCAGGGCATGGGCGGCTTCATGTCGATCACCGGCGAGCGCGACGAGCTGCCTGGCGGCGGGCCGCAGAAGGCCGGTGTGGCGGTGAGCGACCTGATGACCGGCATGTACTCGGCGGTGGCGATCCTGGCCGCGCTCGCCGAGCGCGAACACAGCGGCCGCGGCCGGCACATCGACCTGGCGCTGTTCGACACGACGGTGGCGATGCTTGCCAACATGAACATGAACTACCTCGTCACCGGCGCCGCGCCGGGCCGCTGCGGCAACGCGCACGCCAACATCGTTCCCTATCAGGTGTTCGCGACCGCCGACGGGCACGTGATCATCGCCGTCGGCAACGACGCGCAGTTCGCGAAGTTCTGCGCCGTCGCCGGCTGCCCGGAACTGGCCGCGGACGCGCGCTTCGCCCGCAACGCCGACCGCGTGCGCCACCGCCAGGCGCTGCTGCCGCTGTTGGAATCGCGCGTGCGGTCGCAGCCGATTGCGTTCTGGACCGAGCGACTGGAAGCGGCCGGTGTGCCCTGCGGACCGATCAACTCGATCGCGCAGGCTTTCGCCGACCCGCAGATCGTCGCCCGCGGCCTGCGCATTGAGCGGCCGCACGCCGCCGCCGGAACGGTGCCGCTGGTGGCCAGTCCGATCGTGATCGACGGCGCGCGCGCCGCCGCCGGGCGCCCGCCGCCGCTGCTCGGCGAACACACGCGCGAGGTGCTCGCCAGGCTGCTCGACCTGCCGCCGGAGGATCTCGACGCGCTCGCGGCGCAGCGGGTGATCTGAGGTCGTCCGCCCGATGCCGCAGCGACCCGCCGGCAAACGTCGACTGCCTCGATGTCCGCCCCGGTCACCCTGCACCTGCGCATCGACGGCCGCGTCCAGGGCGTCGGCTACCGCGCGGCGCTGCAGCGCGAGGCGCTGCGGCGAGGCCTGCGCGGCTGGGTGCGCAACCGCACCGACGGCAGCGTCGAGGCCGTGCTGCACGGCCCCGGCGACGCCTGCGACCAGGTGCTCGCCTGGGCGCGCCGCGGCCCACCCGCCGCTCGCGTCGCCGCCGTGCAGGCGACCGCGATCGCGGCGGCCCGCAGCGAGTTGCCGGTCGGCTTCGAGTGCCGGCCGACCGCCTGAGTCGTGAATGCTACGCAGTCGCGCACACCTGCGCCGGCGCGCGCCGGCGCCACGGTTGCGGTCTAATCGGCGACCGCGCGGTCCGCGCGCCCGAAGACTTTGATGGAGGTTGTTCGTGCCCTTGCGTCGTTCATTCCTGCGTGTCTCGCTGGCGCTCGCCGCCGGCCTCGCCGCGGCCGCGCCCGCGCTGGCGCAGCCGGCGGCCTTCCCGGCCCGGCCGATCCGGCTGATCGTTCCGTTTCCGCCCGGCGGCCCGCTCGACATCGCGGCGCGCGCACTGGCCGAGCGCCTCAAGGGCGATCTCGGCGTGGTCGTGGTCGAGAACCGTCCGGGTGCCGGCGGCAACATCGGCGTCGAGTACGTCGCGCGCCAGCCGGCCGACGGCCACACGCTGGTGATCGGCGCCGTGGCCACGCATGCGATCAACCCGTGGCTGTTCGCGCGCCTGCCGTTCGATCCGGTGCGCGACTTCGCGCCGATCACCTTGATCGCGCACGTGCCCAACGTGCTGGTGATGACGCCCGACAACGGGCGCAAGCTCGGTATCGGCTCGCTGGCCGACCTGCTCGCCTTCGCCCGCAAGCACCCGGGGCGGCTGAACTTCGCCTCCGGCGGCAACGGCAGCGCCGGCCACCTCGCGGGCGAGCTGCTCAAGTCGATGGCGCGCGTGTCGATGGTGCACATTCCCTACATCGGTGCGGCGCCGGCGCAGCTCGGGCTACTCGCCGGCCAGACCGACCTGATGTTCGACAACCTGGCCTCGGCCGCACCGCAGATCCGCGCCGGCCGGCTGCAAGCCTTCGCCGTGACCACGCGCAACCGCGCGGCGGCGTTTCCCGAACTGCCGACGATCGCCGAGGCCGGCGGCCGCGAGCTCGCCGGCTTCGACATCAGCACCTGGTTCGGCGTCCTGGCGCCGGCGGGCACGCCGCCGGCGGTCATCGACCGACTCAATGCCGCACTGCGCTCGGCGCTCGACTCGCCCGAGATGCGCGAGCGGCTGGCGCGCATGGGCGCAGAGCCGGCGCCGACCGCGCCGGCCGAGTTTGCGGCGCTGATCCGCAGCGAACTCGCCAAGTACGAGCGCGTGGTGAAGTTCTCCGGCGCACGCGTCGACTGAGGGCGGCGCCGGCAACGCGTCGGCGCCCTCGCGCCGGCCGCCGCCAGACGGTGATTCGCCCTTAGAATCCGCCGCCACTCGCTGGCGCGCGCGCCGCGCCCGAGGCGGCGAACCCGGCCTTCGAGGCGCGATGAAATCGCGCCGGTGCTGCGGCGGCGACAGGCAATCACGGAGGCAGCGGTGCGGATCAGAAACGAGACGGACTTCTGGTCCGGCGTCATGTTCCTCGTGTTCGGACTGGGCTTCGCAGGCTTCGCCCAGGAGTTCGACATGGGCACGCCGCAGCGCATGGGGCCGGCCTACTTCCCGACCGTGCTCGGTGGATTGCTGGCGCTGATCGGCGCCGGCATCGCCCTCAAGGCGCTCGCCGGCCGCACCACCGACGGCAAGATGGAGCCGTTCCATCTCGGGCCGATCGCCTGGGTGCTGGGCGCGGTGATCGCCTTCGCCGTGCTGCTGCGACCGGCCGGGCTGATGGTGTCGCTGGTGGTGCTGATCGTCGTCTCCAGTCTCGGCAGCCACGAGTTTCGCGCGCGCGACACGGCGCTGCTCGCGGTCGGCCTGTGCCTTCTGGTGCTGGCGGTGTTCATCTACGGGCTCGGACTGACGATCCCGGTGTTGCCCGCTTTCCTGCGCCCCTAGCCGGAGCCGTCGATGGATTTGCTGTCGAATCTCGCGCTCGGCTTTTCGACCGCGCTGTCGCTGCACAACCTTTTCTACGCCTTCGCCGGCGTGCTGATCGGCACGCTGATCGGCGTGCTGCCGGGCATCGGCCCGATCGCCACGCTGGCGATGCTGCTGCCGACCACCTACGCGCTCGAGCCGACGAGCGCGCTGATCATGCTCGCCGGCATCTACTACGGCGCCCAGTACGGCGGCTCGACCACCGCGATCCTGGTCAACCTGCCCGGCGAGTCCTCGTCGGTGGTGACCTGCCTGGACGGCTACCAGATGGCGCGCCGCGGCCGCGCCGGGGCAGCGCTCGGAGTGGCGGCGATCGGTTCGTTCGTCGCCGGCACCTTCGCCACGCTGCTGGTGGCGGCCTTCGCGCCGCCGCTGATCGAGCTCGCCTTCAAGTTCGGGCCGGCCGAGTATTTCTCGCTGATGGTGCTGGGACTGATCGGCGCCGTCGTGCTTGCCTCGGGCAGCCTGCTCAAGGCGATCGGCATGATCCTGCTCGGCCTGCTGCTCGGCATGGTCGGCACCGACGTCAACTCGGGGGTGGCGCGCTTCACCTTCGACATCCCGGAGCTGTCCGACGGCATCGGCTTCGTCGCCGTGGCGATGGGCGTGTTCGGCTTCGCCGAGATCATCGCCAACATCGAGAAGCGCGGCACGCGCGAGGTGTTCACGAGCAAGGTCGGCTCGCTGCTGCCCAGTTGGAGCGAGGCCAAGCAGGCGGCACCGGCGGTGGGCCGCGGCACGCTGCTCGGCTCGATCCTCGGCATCCTGCCCGGCGGCGGCGCGCTGCTGGCGGCCTTCGCTGCCTACACGGTCGAGAAGAAAGTGGCCGGCGACAAGGCCGATCCGCCGTTCGGCCAAGGCAACGTGCGCGGTGTGGCCGGCCCGGAGTCGGCCAACAACGCCGGCGCCCAGACCAGCTTCATCCCGATGCTCACGCTCGGCATCCCGCCCAACGCGGTGATGGCGCTGATGATCGGCGCGATGACAATCCACAACATCCAGCCGGGCCCGCAGGTGATGACCAGCAACCCGACGCTGTTCTGGGGGCTGATCGCCTCGATGTGGATCGGCAACCTGATGCTGGTGATCCTGAACCTGCCGCTGATCGGCCTGTGGATCCAGTTGCTGAAGGTGCCGTACCGGCTGCTCTACCCGGCGATCCTGGTGTTCTGCTGCATCGGCGTGTACTCGATCAACAACAACACCTTCGATGTCTACATGACGGTCGGCTTCGCCGTCCTCGGCTACCTGTTCTACAAGCTGCGCTGCGAGCCGGCGCCGCTGCTGCTCGGCTTCATCCTCGG
>JBBIST010000044.1:0-26194 GCA_037441125.1 Burkholderiales bacterium | reverse complement strand
CGCGCGCAGCAGCGCCGCCGTGTCCGGCGCCGGCGGCCGCGGGTAGAGGGCGCGCACGGCGCGCGGTTCGACGCGGCCGCGCGCCAGATCGGCGAGGAAGTGCTCGAAGGCGCGCGTCAGCGCCGCGTCGAACGCGCGTCGCGTAGCGTCCGTTGCCTGCGGCCGCGCCGCCGCCGCCGCCGCATGGCGCAGCCCGGCGACGTCGTAGTCGGCCGGATCGAGACCGTCGGCGCCGGCGTCCTCCAGCAACGCCAGAGCCTGCAGCGCCTGCGCCGAGGGTCGCTGCGCGTCGAGCCAGAGTTCCTGCGCCGAAGCGGCCGGCGCCGCCAGCAGGCAGACGATGGCGACAGCAGTGCAGCGGCGAGTGAGGGCAAGGCGCATGAGTTCGAGAGGTTTAGAGCGCCGCGTCCAGCAGCGCGTCGAAGCCGGCGCGGCATTGCCAGGCCAGTGCTGCCGCGTGGTCGCGCAGCAGGCGCGCCGGCAAGGCCAGCGCGGCGAGGGTGGCGGCGGCGAGTTTCTCCGCCGTGACCGCGCCCGGCATCGCCTCAGGCTCCCAGCAATCGGCGCAGGCCGACTGCTTCGACGGCTGCCGCGCGCCGGCCGGCAGCAGGCTGACGCGTGGCAGCGCAAAGGCGGCGGCGACGATGCGGCCGTGCAGGCTGCTGCCGCAGTAGCCGCGGCTGGCGGCGACGAGCGCGCACAGGTCCCACAGCGCGAGCGAGGCGAACAGCCGCGCGCGCGCGCGGCGCAGCCGGCCGCACAGGCGCCGGTAGACGGCTGCATCGTCGTGCCAGGGGGCGGCACCGGCACGAAACAGCACGAGGTCGAAGCCGGTGGCGGCCGCCACCTGATCGAGCTGCGCGGCCAGCAGATCGAGCGTGCGGTCGTCACCGAACTCGGCGCTGAACTGAACCGCGAGATAGCGCTGCGGCAGGCCGGCGAGCGCGCCGGCAGCGGCGCGCTCGGCGATCGTGCCGGAGAAAAGCTCGGCCACGAGCCAGGCCGCGTCGGGTGCGAGCCGTGCGCGCACGCCGGCCGCGCGCAGATGGTCGAGCGTGACGCGATCGCGCACGCTGACCGCAGCGGCCGCGCGCAGCCGCGCCAGCACCTCGGCGCGCAGCGCGGCGTCGCAACGGTCGAGGTCGACGCCGCCGGCGGCGTTGTAGATCACGCGCGTGCCGGCTGCGGGCGCGACCGAGGCCGTGTACGGTGCGAGCGAGTCGCCACCGAGTCGCTGCCGGATCCACTGCGCGCGCTCGGCCGGCCGCGACTCGAGCCAGGCGACGGTCGTCGGCACTTCGTCCGGCGCCAGCAGCATCACCGCCGCGCGCCAGGCGTCGCAGGTGAGCAGCTCGCCGCCGGCGTGGAGCAGCGTCAGCGGCCGCGAATCTGTGGCGGCAAGCAAGGTCGAAAGCGCGCTTACCGCGTGGCCGTCGCATGCGCGCAGGTCGCGTGCGGCCAAGCCGGCATAGCCGGTCGCCGGCGTGCCGCGCCGGCGCAGCAGCGCGCCCGCCACGTGCGCGAACAGCAGGTCGCCGAAGTTGTGCCGGTCGAACGCGCCGAAGACGACGATGCGCCGGGCCGCGCGCCGGGCGCTACTTCTCACCGGCCACCAGCCGCATCCTCAGGTGCAGCGCCTCGGCCGTGGCGGCATCGCCGGCGCGGGTCGCAAGCTCGCGCTGCACGCCGAGCCAGGCGAGCAGCGGCCGGCGCCAGCCCTGTGCCGAGGCGGTGTCGGCGGCGAGCGCGATCGCCTGCGGGCTGGCGCGCGCGCTGCGCATCAGCACGCCTGCGGCCACGAGCCGCGCCAGCGGGTCGTCGATCCGCCGCAACGCGGCTTCGGCCTCGCCGGCAGCCACCGTTGCCACCGCGCGGTGCTGGACGGGCAGCAGCGCAACTTCTGCCGGCGCAATGCGGCCGGCCAGATAGTCGGCGTAGGCGCGTTCGGCGGCACCGGCCTGATCGCGCAGCGCCTCAAAGCCGGCGCAGGCATCGAGCACGAGGCTTGCGACCTGCACCGCGCAGCGCGTGAGTTCGGCGCGCGCCACCAGATCGGCGCGGCCGGTGCGTGCCAGCTCGCTGCGCGCGAGCGCGAACTCGGCCTGGGCCACCGCCGCCTCGCCGCGCAGATAGGCGGCGGCGCCGCGGTCGAGCGCCAGGCGCGCGTTCGACTGCCAGTCGGGCACCGGCGCGCCGGCGCAGCCGGCGAGCACCGCTGCGAGCGCGAGCGCGCGCACCGCACTTCGCGCCGGCGAGCGCCGGGCCGCCGGAGAGCGCGCCGGCTCGCAGGTTGCCGGTGCGACTGCCGGCGAGCATGACTTGCCGGCGCTCCTGCCAGCGCTGCGGTAGCAGCTCAGGCCGGTCGAACGCCGCGCTGCGGCACTGAGTCGATCGACGATCGTCATGGCAGCTCCAGCGCCGGCTCGCGCGCGAACGGCCAGCGGCGGTTGACCTCGTCGATCATGCGCGAGAGCTTGCGCAAATTGGCGTCGACCTCAGCGCGCAAGGTCGCCAGCTCGTCGCTGGCGCCGCGCAAGTTGCCGGCGATCGCCTGGCCGTCGGCGAGGATCGCGTCGACCCGTTGCAGGCTGGCGCGCGCCTCGACCAGGGCCGCGTTCATCTGCGCCAGCGTCGCCTGCGCTTCGGGCACCAGACCCTGGGCGCCGAAGGTCTGCTGCTCGGCCTTCACTACCAGGCCGTCGATGCGCGCCAGTAGCGCGTTCGTGCGCTCGATCGCCGCCATCAGCTTGCGCGCGTCAGCCTCGTTGCCGAACAGCACGCCGAGCGCGCCCTGCGGACCCTGCAGCCGCGCACTGGTGTCGCGCAGGTTGGCGAGCGTCTGCGCGGCGGCGCCGTCGGCGGCGGCCAGGTCGGTCAGGTTCTGCACCAGGCGCCGGGTGTCGGCCACCAGTCGCGGCAGCTCGGCGGCGGCATCGCCGACCAGCGCGCGCCGCTCGGCATCGGGCGGCAGTGGCGGGTCGGTCGGGATGCCGGTGAAGGCACGAATATGGGTCGTGCCGAGCAGGCCGCGCGTGAGCGTGAACACGCTCGATTCGCGCAGCCGGTGCGCTTCGCGCAGCGGCACGTCGATGACGATGCGCGCGGTACCGTCGTCGGCAAGCTGCACGCGCCGCACGCGGCCGATCGGAAAACCGGAGAAGTTCAGGTCCATGCCGACCTTCACACCCTCGGCGTCGTCGACGATCAACACCAGCTGCTGTGTCGCCTCGAAGGCGCCGCGCGCGTACAGCACGTAGGCGACCGCGCCGGCGACGAGCGCTGCCAGCAGCAGCAGCAGCGCCAGCGCCTTGCGTTCCATCGGGTCGGGGCGGGCGGGGGCGGAATCGTCGGACATCGGCGTCGGCGAAATCGGGTCAGTGGTACTGGCCGGCGAGCGCGCCCGCCTGGATCAGCAGGATGGCGACGAACAGCCGCACCAGGCTGCGCAGCTCGATGCCGGTGCGCGCGGGCCGCTCGTCGTGCAGCGCCGAGAGCACCGGCACCAGTGCGACCGCGAGCGCGAGCAGCGCCGTTTTCAGGACGAACACGGTGGCGAAGGCGGGATCGAAGATCTTGCCGAACTCGCGCGTGAAGCCGGGCAGCGCGCGCGTGGTGAATCCGTACAGCGACAGATAGGACAACAGTGCCGCCACCGTGGCCGCCACCGCGGTCAGCAGCAGCATGGCCACCAGCGCGCCAAGCGCACGCGGCAGCGCCTCACGCTGCAGCGGGTCGACGCCGCTGCGCGCCAGCGCCTGCAGTTGGCCGCCGGCGCGCAGCCGCGCGATGTCGGCCGCGTGCGGGATCGCGCAGTACAGCGCCGCGAACACCGTGGCCGCGAGCGGGATCAGCTCGAGCACCAGCACCCGCACCAGCATTTCGACCGCGTAGCGCGACAGGCCGTAAGTGTCGGCGGTGACGATCACGATGCGGATGATCACCAGGCTGATCACCGCCGCCAGCACCGTGAACCAGGTCAGTACCGGTGCGGAGTCGAGATAGATCGCGCGCGCGATCGCGGCGCGATTGGCGCCGCGGTAGCTCGAGCGCGTAAGCGCGAGCACCAGGATGCGCGCGCCGCTCAGCAGCGCCTGCCGCCCGAAGGCGAGCGACGAGCGGAGCCGCTGCCCGGGTCCGGGAAGCGGACTCTCGTTCGTGGGCGGCGACGACATGAGCGAATGATAGAAGGCGAGGCCCCGGCGGCGCTTGCGCGCGGTCTATGGCGCTGCCGGTGCCGCGGTTGCGCCGCCCGAACGATGCGGGTTTTCGCGCGGGCGGCGCGCGGCTGCCCGCATAGACCCCGATGCGAGCGTGCGACCGGTGGCCGCCCGCGGCCGGCGTTGACCTCAATCAGTAGTCATACGAAGGGTGCGACGAGCATGGTGGCAGGAGGATCGATGGACCTGCGTGCCGCTGACCCTATGCCAAACGCGATGCCCAACCTCGCGCATATTGACGCCGTCGTCGAACGCTACGGCGGCGAGCGCTCGAACCTGCTACAGATCCTGATCGAGGCGCAGGAGCCCGAGGGCTGGCTGCCGCCGGCGGCGATCACGCGCATCGCCCAGGCGGTGGGCTGGCCGCGCGGCCGCGTCGAGGGCGTGGCGAGCTTCTACTCGTTCCTGCACCTGCGACCGGCGGGCCGCTACCGCGTGCGCTTTTCCGACAACATCACCGACCGCATGGCCGGCTCGGAGGCGCTGCTCGAGCGCCTGTGCTCGCAACTATGGGTCGAGCGCGGCAAGGTCTCCGAGGACGGTCTCGTCTCGGTCGACACCACGTCGTGCACCGGCATGTGCGACCAGGCGCCGGCGCTGCTGGTCAACGGCCATGCGATCGCGCGCCTGGACGCGGCGCGCATCGACGCGATCGCGGCGCTGATCCGCGACCGGATCGAACTGGCGCAGTGGCCGGCCGAGCTTTTTCGCATCGACGACAACCTGCGCCGCGCCGGCCCGCTGCTCGCGCCGGGCTACGCGCCGGGTGCGGCGATCACGGCGGCGATCGCGCGCCAGCGCGCCGCCGGCGCCTATGTCGCGCACGACGGCTCGGCGGTGCTGGTCGAGGAGCTGAAGCGCTCGGCGCTGCTCGGTCGCGGCGGCGCCGGCTTCACGGTCGGCATCAAATGGGACGGCTGCCGGCGCGCCGCCGATCGCCAGCGGTACATCGTCTGCAACGCCGACGAGGGCGAACCCTGCACCTTCAAGGACCGCGTGCTGCTGGCGCGCTGCGCCGACCTCGTGTTCGACGGCATGACCGTGGCCGCCTACGCTTGCGGCGCGCAACGCGGCCTCGTCTACCTGCGCGGCGAGTACCGCCACCTGCTGGCGCCGCTGCGCGAGGTGCTCGCGCGCCGCCGCCGCGATGGCTGGCTTGGACACGCGATCGGCGGCGAATCGGGCTTCGATTTCGAGATCGAGATCCATCTGGGTGCCGGCGCCTACGTGTGCGGCGAGGCTTCGGCGCTGGTCGAGTCGCTCGAAGGCAAGCGCGGCGTGCCGCGCAACCGGCCGCCGCGTCTGGTCGAGATCGGCTACCACGGCCATCCGACGATGGTCAACAACGTCGAGACGCTGGCGGCGGCGGCGCTCATCGCGCTGCACGGCGGCCAGTGGTTCGCCGCCATCGGCACGCCGAAGTCGACCGGCAGCAAGCTGATGGCGGTAAGCGGCGACTGCGAGCGGCCGGGCATCTACGAGGTGCCGTTCGGCATGCCTCTGGCGGAATTACTCGCCGAGTGCGGCGCGCGCCGGCCGCAGGCGGTGCAGGTCGGCGGCGCCTCGGGGCGCTGCGTCGACGGCGCCGAGTTCGGCCGCCGCCTGTGCTTCGAAGATCTGCCGACCAACGGCGCGATCACCGTGTTCGACGACTCGCGCGACATGTTCGAGGTCGCGCGCAACTTCACCCGCTTCTTCGCCCACGAGAGCTGCGGCTTCTGCACCACCTGCCGCGTCGGCACGGCGCTGCTCGACCGCTTGATGGGCAAGATCGCCGCCGGTCGCGCCGGCCGCTACGACCTTGAGCGCGTCGGCGAGCTCAACCATCTGCTGAAGATCGCCAGCCAGTGCGAGCTGGGGTCTTCGGCGTGCAATCCGGTGGTCGACACGCTGGCGCGTTTCCGTCCGGCCTACGAGCGGCGCCTGCTGGCCGGCGGCTTCGAGCCGATCTTCGATCTCGACCGCAGCCTGCAGGCGGCGCGCCTGGCCACCGGCCGCGACGATGCCGCCGCGCACCTCGGTGGCCTGCCCCCGAGCGCCGTCGTCGGGGGTCGCTCATGAGCGATGCCGAAGCCGTGCCGGCGACCTTCACGTTCGATGGTCGCGAGATCGCGTTTGCGCCCGGCCAGACGGTGCTGCAGGCGGCGCTCGCCGCCGGCTGCTACGTGCCGCATCTTTGCTACCACCCGCAGTTCCGGCCGCACGGAAGCTGCAAGCTCTGCACGGTCAAAATCGACGGCCATTGGGCGACCTCGTGCACTCGGCCGGCACGCGCCGGCATGGTCGTGGAAAGCAACAGCGACGAAGTCAACCACCAGCGGCTGCTGCTGGTGCAGATGCTGTTCGTCGAGGGCAACCACTTCTGCCCGTCGTGCGAGAAGAGCGGGCAGTGCCTGTTGCAGGCGGTGGCCTATGACCTCGGCATGGTCTCGACCCAGCTCGACCACTTCTTCCCCGACCGGCCGGTCGATGCCTCGCATCCGGAATTGCTGCTCGACTTCAACCGCTGCATCCTGTGCGAGCTGTGCGTGCGCGCCTCGTGGGAGGTCGACGGCAAGCAGGTCTTCTCCATTGGCGGCCGCGGCATCGGCAAGCGGCTGATCGTCAACAGCGAGTCGGGACGGCTGGCCGACACCGACGTCGCCGTGACCGACAAGGCGGTCGAGGTGTGTCCGGTGGGCGCGATCCTCAGGAAGCGGGTGGGCTTTGCCACGCCGATCGGCGCGCGCCGCTTCGACGCCGAGCCGATCAGCGCCCAGGCGCTGCGCGATGCGCCGCGGCCGGCCGCGGCGCAGGAGCCGACATGAACCGGCCGGACGATCTCAGGGTCGAGGTCGCGGGCGCGCCGCGCGCCCACGCGCGGCGCAAGCTTCGGGTGGCGACCACTTCGCTCGCCGGCTGCTTCGGCTGCCACATGTCGCTGCTCGACATCGACGAGCGGCTGTTCGAATTGATCGAACGCGTCGAGTTCGACCGCTCGCCGTTCACCGACATCAAGACCTGCGGCGCCTGCGACATCGGTTTCGTCGAGGGCGGCATCTGCAACGCCGAGAACGTGCACGTGCTGCGCGAGTTCCGCGCCCATTGCCGGATCCTGGTCGCGGTCGGCGCCTGCGCGATCACCGGCGGCCTGCCGGCGCAGCGCAATCACCTCGACCTGCGCGCCTGCCTGCAAGAGGTCTACGAAACCGAGGTGAGCCTCGCCAAGGGCGGCATCCCGAACGATCCGGAGCTGCCGCTGCCGCTGGACAAAGTGCACCCGCTGCACGAGGTGGTGAAGATCGACTACTTCCTGCCCGGCTGCCCGCCGTCGGCCGACGCGATCTGGGCCTTCCTCAACGACCTGATCGCCGGCCACACGCCGCGCCTGCGCCACGGGCTGCTGCACTACGACTGAGAGGACACGATGACCTTCGCCCTCGAAACCGCCGCCCACCCCGAGACGCTGCGCCGGGTGGCGATCGATCCGCTGTCGCGCGTCGAGGGCCACGGCAAGGTGACGCTGCTGCTCGACGACGACGACCGCGTGCGCCAGGTGCGTCTGCACATCGTCGAGTTCCGCGGCTTCGAGAAGTTCATCCAGGGCCGGCCGTACTGGGAAGTGCCGGTGATGGTGCAGAGGCTGTGCGGCATCTGCCCGGTCAGCCACCATCTGGCGGCGTCCAAGGCGCTCGACATGATCGTCGGCAGCGTGATCACGCCCACGGCCGAGAAGATCCGCCGCCTGATGCACTACGGGCAGATCCTGCAGTCGCACGCGCTGCACTTCTTTCATCTCGCTTCGCCTGACCTGCTGTTCGGCTTCGACAGCGAGGTCGGCCGGCGCAACATCGTCGCCGTCGCGGCCGCGCATCCGCAGATCGCCCGCCAGGGCGTGCTGCTGCGCAAGTACGGGCAGGAGGTGATCCGCCATACCGCCGGCAAGCGCATCCACGGCACCGGCTCGGTGCCGGGCGGCGTCAACAAGTCGCTCAGCGCCGCCGAGCGCAGCGAACTGCTGGCCGACATCTACCCCGTGATCGGCTGGGCGCGCGGCGCGGTCGAACTGGCGCGCGAACTGCACCTGGCGCAGCCCGAGCTGTACGAGGGCTTCGGCAGCTTCCGCTCGAACCTGCTGTCGATCGTCGGCCCCGCCGGCACACTCGACCTGTACGACGGCAAGCTGCGCGCGCGCGACGCCGACGGCCGGATCCTCTTCGACCACTTCGACACCGGCCGCTACTGGGACCTGATCACCGAGGAAGTGCGCCCCTGGTCGTACATGAAGTTTCCGTACCTGAAGGCGCTCGGACCCGAGGCGGGCTGGTACAAGGTCGGGCCGCTGGCGCGGGTGCAAAACTGCGACCTGATGGACACGCCGTTTGCCGACGCGGCGCGGCGCGAGTTCCTCGCCCACGGCCACGGCGCGCCGATCCACGCCACGCTCGCCTACCACTGGGCGCGCATGATCGAGATGCTGTTCGCGGCCGAGAAGATCAAGGAACTGCTGCACGACGACGACATCGTCGGCTCCGAACTCGTGACCCGCGGCGAGCGCGCCGAGCGCGGCATCGGCGTGCTCGAAGCCCCGCGCGGCACGCTGATCCACCACTACCGCGTCAACGAGGACGACCAGATCGTTCGCGCCAACCTGATCGTCTCGACCACGCACAACAATCAGGCGATGAACGAGGCGATCCGCCAGGTGGCGCAGCGCCACCTCGACGGACGCAAGATCACCGAGGCGCTGCTCAACCGCATCGAGGTGGCGATCCGCGCCTTTGACCCCTGCCTGTCGTGCGCCACGCATGCGCTCGGGCAGATGCCGCTCGAGGTGGCGCTGGTCAACGGCGCCGGCCGCCGCATCGCACGCGCGCGCCGCGGCGCCGGCGGCGCGCTCGAGCTGCTGCCATGCTGAGCCTCCATCCGGCACCGGGTCTGGCGCCGACGCTGGTGCTGGCGGTCGGCAACGCCAGCCGCGGCGACGACGCGCTCGGGCCGCTTGCGGCCGAGCGGATCGAGGCGCTGCGCCTGCCCGGGGTCGAGGTGCTGATCGACTTCCAGTTGCAGGTCGAGCATGCGCTCGACGTGCTGGGTCGCCGCCGCGTGCTGTTCATCGACGCCCATGCGGCGCTCGATGCGCCGTTCGCGCTGGCGCCGATCGCGCCCGGCGCCGAGCGCCTGGGCGCGAGCCACGCGCTGGCGCCGGCGGCGGTGCTCGAAGTGCACCGCACGCTGATCGGCGCGCCGCCGCCGGCCTGGCTGCTGGCGATCCGCGGCCGTTCGTTCGAACTCGGCGCCGGACTGAGCGCGGCCGCCGAGCGCGACCTCGAGCAGGCGCTGCGCGCGGCCGTCGGCTGGTTGCGCAACGAGTGCGCGGCTGTGGGCGCCTGAGCGGCAGCTCAGCGACGGCCCCGCTCGAGCCACTGCCGCAGCAGCTTCTCGGCACCGATGATCAGGTAGACGGCCAGCCCGACCGCGACGATCGGCAGCCACTCGGCAGCGGCGATCGGCGCCGTGTGGAACAGCCGGTTCATCACCGGTGCGTAGGTGACCAGGAACTGCGAGGCCATCATCGCCGCGATGCCGACCCAGATCCACGGGTTGCTCATCAGGCCGATGCGGAACATCGAGTGGCGCAGCGAGCGCACGTTGAGCAGGTAGAACGACTGCCCGACCGCGAACACGCCGAGCGCGATCGTGCGCGCCTCGGACTCGGACAGGCCGCGCGCCAGCGCGTCGTGGAACAAGTAGGTGGCGCCGGCCATCAGCAGGATTCCGACCAGCAGGATGCGCAGGATCAGCTCGGCGGTCAGGATCGGCGCCTCGGGCCGGCGCGGCGGCCGCTGCATGATGCCGGCCTCGCGCGGTTCGAAGCACAGGGTCAAGCCGAGCAGCACCGCGGTGGTCATGTTGATCCACAGCGCCTGCACCGGCAGGATCGGCAGCGGCTGCGCCGCCAGCACCGAGGCGATGATCACCAGGCCCTGGCCGGCGTTGGTCGGCAGGATCCAGCCGATGAACTTGACGATGTTGTCGAACACGCCGCGGCCTTCCTCGACCGCGGCCTCGATGCTGGCGAAGTTGTCGTCGGTGAGCACCATGTCGGCGGCTTCCTTCGACACTTCGGTGCCGGTGATGCCCATCGCCACGCCGATGTCGGCGCGGCGCAGCGCCGGCGCGTCGTTGACGCCGTCGCCGGTCATCGCCACCACGTGCTTGCGCGCCTGCAGCGCCTGCACCAGACGCAGCTTCTGCTCCGGCGTGACGCGCGCGAACACCGCCGTCTCGGCGGCGGCGTTCACGAGCTCGGCGTCGCTCAGCGCCTCCAACTCGCGGCCGCTGAGCGCCTGCGGCGGCCGCTCGCGGGACGCGGCCGGGTCGAGGCCGATCTCGGCGGCGATCGCGGCGGCGGTGATCGCGTGGTCGCCGGTGATCATCTTGACGTTGATGCCGGCGCTGCGGCAGGCAGCGACCGCGCGCACTGCCTCCTCGCGCGGCGGGTCGATCATGCCCTGCAGGCCGAGGAAGACGAGGCCCGAGACGACGTCGGCGTGCTCGATGCGGGCCACGCCGGGCTCGGCCGGCCGGCGCGCGAAGGCGAGCACGCGCAGCCCCAGGCGCGCCATGCGCTCGACCTGTGACTGCACGGCGTCGGTGTCGAGCGGCGCCGTGCCGCCGTCGTCGAGCAGTCGGCCGGCGCAGCGCGCCAGCACCGCCTCGACCGAACCTTTCATGTAGATCGTCGGCGGCGCGCCGCCGTGCAGGGTCGCCATGTACTGGTGCTGCGACTCGAAGGCGAGCGTGTCCAGGCGCGGGCGGGCCGCCAGCTCGGCGCTCGCATCGAAGCCGGCCTTCGCCGCTGCCACCAGCAGCGCGCCCTCGGTCGGGTCGCCGTCGATTCGCCAGTCAGCGCCGTCCTGGCGCAGCACGGCGTCGTTGCACAGCAGGCCGGCGCGCACCAGCTCGGCGAGCGCACCGCCGGCGACCTTCAGCGGCTGGCCGCCGGCCGTCAGGGCACCGACCGGCGCGTAGCCGACGCCGGCGACTTCGACTTCGCGACTGCCATCACCACTGCCGGCCCACAGCCGCTGCACGGTCATCTCGTTGCGCGTCAGCGTGCCGGTCTTGTCCGAGCAGATCACCGTCGTGCTGCCCAGCGCCTCGACCGCCGGCAGGCGGCGGATGATCGCGTTGCGGCGGGCCATGCGGGCGACACCGATCGCCAGCGTGATCGTCAGCACGACGACCAGCCCCTCTGGAATCATCGCCACCGCCAGCGCCACCGCGGCCAGGAACATGTCGACCAGCGGCTTGCCGTGCCAGAAGCTGCCGACGGTGAAGGTCAGCGCCGCCAGGCTCAGGATCGCGACCATCAGCAGGCGGCTGAAGCTGGCGATGCGGCGCGTGAGCGGCGTGTCGAGCACGTCGGTGCGGGCGATCATCTCCGAGATGCGGCCGATCTCGGTGCCGTCGCCGGTGGCCACCACGACGCCGGTGGCGGTGCCGTAGTGCACGAGCGTCGACGAGTAGGCCATGTTCAGCCGCTCCGCAAGCGGGGTGTCGTGCGGCAGCACGCCGGCGCGCTTTTCCACCGGCACCGATTCGCCGGTGAGCGCGGCCTCCTCGACGCGCAGGTTGCGCACCTCGAGCAGGCGCAGGTCGGCCGGCACCTTGTCGCCGGAGGCGAGCAGCACCAGGTCGCCCGGCACCAGCTCGCGCGCGTCGACGCGCTGGCGGTTGCCCGCGCGCAGCACGGTCGCTTCGGTGACGAGCGTGCGCGCCAGCGCTTCGAGCGCGGTCAGCGCCTTGCCCTCCTGCATGAAGCCGATCACCGCGTTCAGGAAGATGACGCCGAAGATCACCGAGGCGTCGGCAAAGGCGCCGACCGCCAGCTTGATCACCACCGCCACAAGCAGGATGTGCACCAGCACCTGGTGGAACTGGAGCAGGAAGCGCAGCAGCGGACCCTTGCCCTTGGGCGGCTTGAGCGCGTTCGGCCCGTGCTCGCGCTGGCGGCGCTCGACCTCGAAGCGGTCGAGCCCGGTCGGCGCGCGCGCATCGAGCAGGTCGAGCACTTCTTCATTCGGCAGGTGATGCCAGTGTCGTTCGAGCAGCGGCTTCATCGCGGGCGACGCTCCGGGTGGCGCAGGTCGAACCGACTATAGGGGCAGCCGCCGAGGGCGGACTTGCCGGCCGGCAAGTTGTGAGTCACCGGGCGAAGGCGACACCCCGCCCCCGAGTTTGCCCGCGCCGGCGGGCGCCCGGCGCGCGCAGTGCCGTGGCCAGTGCGCTACAGCCGCTCGACGATCGTCACGTTGGCCAGGCCGCCGCCTTCGCACATCGTCTGCAGGCCCCAGCGGCCGCCGCGCGCGTGCAGTGCATGGACCAGGGTCGCCATCAGCTTCGCGCCGGAAGCGCCGAGCGGGTGGCCGAGGGCGATCGCGCCGCCGTGCACGTTCAATCGCTCGGGGTCGGCGCCGGTGGCCGCCAGCCAGGCGAGCGGCACCGAGGCGAAGGCTTCGTTGACCTCGAACAGGTCGATGTCCTCGAGCCTCAGTCCGGCCTTGCGCAGTGCTGCCGTCGTCGCCGGCAGCGGCGCTTCGAGCATGATCACCGGATCATGGCCGATGACGCTCATCTGGTGCACGCGCGCCAGCGGCCGGGCGCGGCCGAGCGCGGCCAGCCCGCGTTCGTTGGCCACGAGCAGGGCGGCGGCGCCGTCGCAGATCTGGCTGGCGTTGGCGGCGGTGACGAGGCCGCCCTCCTGGATCGGCTTGACCGCGCCGATCGCCTCGCGCGAGGCGTCGAAGCGGATGCCTTCGTCGATCGCATGCGCGGCGCCGTCGCCGCTGCCGTCGGCCGCGCGCGCCGGCACGGCGACGATCTCGGCGGCGAAGCGGCCGGCGCGCGCCGGTGGCTGGCGAACGCATAGTCGTCGAGTGCCTCGCGCGTCAGCCGGTACTTGCGCGCGAGCGCCTCGGCGCCGGTGAACTGGCTGAACTGCACGCCCGGATAGCGGGCCTGCAGCGCCGGGCTCATGTAGCTGCCGAAGCCGTGCTTGAGCGGCAGACTGAACGGCAGCCCCATCGGCACGCGCGTCATGCTCTCGACGCCGCCGGCGATCACCAGGTCCTGCGTGCCCGAGAGCACCGCCTGCGCGGCGAAGTGCAGCGCCTGCTGCGACGAGCCGCACTGGCGATCGACGCTCACTCCCGGCACCGACTGCGGCAGGCAGGAGGCGAGCACGGCGTTGCGCGCGACGTTGTTTGCCTGCTCGCCGGCCTGGCCGACGCAGCCGAGGATCACGTCGTCGATGCGCGCCGGATCGACGTCGACCTGCGCCAGCAGCGCATCGATCACTCGCGCCGCGAGGTCGACCGGATGCCAGCCGGCGAGCGCGCCTGCCTTGCGGGCGCCGGCGGTGCGCACGGCGGCGACGATGAAGGCTTCGGCCATGGTGAGGCTCCGGTGGCTGCGTTGGAGGAACGGCAATCATCGCGCCGATGCGCTCCGTTCGCGCTCGACGAAAGCCTCGAATCCGGCGGCCGCGCCGGCCGGCGCGGCACTTCGCCGACAATGCGCGCCGGAACCGCCGACCGATGCTGCGCCTGACCGAACTGCGCCTGCCGATCGACCACGACGCCGAGGCGCTGCGCGCGGCGATCGTCGCCCGGCTGCGCCTGCGCGCGGCCGAGCTTCTGTCGTTCGCGGTGTTCCGGCGCGGCGCCGACGCGCGCCGCCGCTCGGCGATCGTGTTCACCTACACGGTCGACTGCGAAGTCGCCGACGAGGCCGCCGTGCTCGCGCGCTGCGCCGGCGATCCGCAGGTGCGGCCGGCGCCCGACCTGCGCTACCGGCCGATCGGGCACGCGCCGGTTGATTTCTACGCGAGTGCACGGCCGCGGCCGGTGGTGGTCGGCTTCGGCCCGTGCGGCATCTTCGCCGCCCTGATCCTGGCGAAGATGGGATTGCGGCCGATCGTGCTCGAACGCGGCCGCAAGGTGCGCGAACGCACGCGCGACACCTGGGGGCTGTGGCGGCGCGGCGTGCTCGACCCGGAGTCGAACGTGCAGTTCGGCGAGGGCGGCGCCGGCACCTTCTCCGACGGCAAGCTGTGGACGCAGATCGCCGACCCGCGCCACCTGACGCGCAAGGTGCTCTGCGAGTTCGTGCAGGCCGGCGCGCCGGAGGAGATCCTGACCGCCGCCAAGCCGCACATCGGCACCTTCCGCCTAGTGAGCATGGTCGAGAAGATGCGCGCGCAGATCGAGTCGCTCGGCGGCGAGATCCGCTTCCGCCGGCGCCTGACCGACCTCGTGCTCGAGGGCGGCGCGCTGCGCGCGCTCGAGGTCACCGATGCCGACAGCGGCGCGGTCGAGACGCTGGCGGCCGAGCAGGTCGTGCTCGCGGTCGGCCACAGCGCGCGCGACACCTTCGCCATGCTGCAGCGGCGCGGCGTGCACATGCAGGCCAAGCCGTTCGCGGTCGGCCTGCGCCTCGAGCATCCGCAGCGGCTGATCGATCGCGCCCGGCTTGGCCCGCACGCCGGCCATCCGCTGCTGGGCGCGGCCGACTACAAGCTCGTGCACCACGCCGCCAACGGCCGCTCGGTCTACAGCTTCTGCATGTGCCCGGGCGGCACCGTGGTGGCCGCGACCTCGGAGCCGGGCTGCGTCGTGACCAACGGCATGAGCCAGTACTCGCGCGCCGAGCGCAACGCCAACGCCGGCATCGTCGTCGCCATCGAGCCGCGCGACTACGCGCGCGATCGCGCGGCGGCGCAAGTCGACCCGCTCGACGGCATTGCCTTCCAGCGCCACTGGGAGGCGCGCGCCTTCGAACTCGGCGGCGGCGGCTACCGCGCCCCCGGCCAGCGGCTCGGCGACTTTCTGCACCGCCAGCGGTCGAGCGCCTTCGGCTCGGTGCAGCCCTCGTACACGCCCGGGGTGACCGCGACCGACCTGGCCGCGCCCGGGCGCGAGTGCCTGCCCGGCTACGTGCTCGACGCGATCCGGCTGGCGATTCCCGCCTTCGAGCGGCGGCTGCGCGGTTTCGCGCTGCCTGATGCGGTGTTCACCGGAGTCGAGACGCGCACTTCGTCGCCGCTGCGGATCGTGCGCGGCGCCGATTTGCAGAGCCTGAACGTGCGCGGCCTGTTCCCGGCCGGCGAGGGCGCCGGCTACGCCGGCGGGATCATGTCGGCCGGGGTCGACGGCATCGAGGCGGCCGAGGCGGTGGCGCGCGCGCTCGGCCTTGGCGCGGTCGGCGCCGCGCCGGAAGGCGCTTGCGCCCCGTCTTTACGGGTGCAGGGCGGCATGGCGGGGCAGCGCGCCTTATAAATCGCGCATGGCAGTCTCGGCCCCGAAGCGCGCCGCCGGCCCCTGGTCGGCGCTCGACGACCCCGATCCGGTGGCGGCGCTGCGCGCGCACGGCTTCGCTCTCGTCGGCGCGGCGCAGTTGCGATCGATCTGCGGCCTGGACGAGGAAGCGACGCGCGCGCTCGCGCCGCTGTGGCCGGAGCTGCCGCCCGATGCGCACCTGCGCGATGCCGGCGCCTACCGGCGGCGCCGGCATGCCTCGTATCTGCTCGATCTGGTCGACGGCACGCTGACGCGCACGCCGCATCGACCGCACTGGCAGTCGCCGCAACTCAACCCGCTGCACGGCGGTCTTGCGCGCTGGTTCGAGCCGGTCGATCCGGCGGTCGATGCCATGCCGGCCTGGGGCGCGGTACTGCGCCATCTTGGCCTGTTGTTCGCCGAAGCGGCGGCGCACGATGCGCCCGACCTGTGGTTCATCGAGGCGCACCCGATCCGCACGGTCGCCGGGCCTGGCATCGGCCGGCCCTCGCCGCAGGGCGCGCACCGCGCCGGCGTCGACTACGTGGCGCTGATCCTGGTTGAGCGCAGCCGCGTGCGCGGCGGCGAGACGCGCGTGTTCGAGACCGACTCGGCGCTCGGCCTGCGCTTCACGATCAGCGAGCCGTGGAGCGCGCTGCTGCTCGACGATGCGCGCGCGATCCAGGAGACAACAGCGATCGTCGCCGACGACGGCCCGGGCTGGCGCGACTCGCTCGTCGTCACCTATCGTCGCGGCGGCTTTCAGTCGCCGCCGGACGAGCGTCGCTGAGCGGCCTCGGCTTCGGGCGTTGCCGCTGGCGACTGCGCCTCGCCGCCCGCGTGCAGGCGCCGGCGCAGGAGCCAGACGGCGCCGGCCGCGGCCACGGCCAGCAGCGGATGGCGGCGCACCGATCGCAACGCCTTGACCGCGAGTGTCGCGACCCACGGCCGGCCGCCGACGAGCGCGGCAATCGGTCCGGCCCAGTCGCCGGCGCGCGCCAGCGTGCCGGCAGCAGCCGCCAAGCGGCGCAGCCGCTGCGTGCCGGAGCGCAGTTCGCCCAGCGCCGAGGCCGCCTGCACGCGTTCGAGTTCGCCGCGCATACGCAGCAATTCGAGCCGCAGGGACAGCGTCTCGCGGCGCGAACTCATCGCCGCGGCTCCGATGCCTGCTCGCCGCTGGCTGCGCACAGCGCATCGCGGTCGCGGCCCAGTTCGCGCAAGGTCTCGGCCAGCAGCGGCGGCGCCTCGGCGATCTCGCGCCGCAGACGCCGCGCGAGCAGCGCCGCGGCCAGCCCGGCGGCAGCCGCCGGCACCAGGAAGGCCCAGGCGCCGAGCAGCGGCCACAGCAGGTAGACGAGTAGCGCGCCGAGCGACATCAGGCCGACGGCGGCCAGCAGTGCCGCGCACAGCACGAGCGCGAACCAGCGCAGCAGTTGCGCGCGCGCCTGCGCCAGTTCGACCGCGGCGAACTCGGCGCGCAGCAGCGCCAGGTTGGACAGCGCCGCCGACAGGCGGCGCACGGCATCGAGCGGCGGCACGGTCTCGGAGGCGGCGCTCAGCGGCGCGCCACCAGCAGGCCGATCAGGAAGCCCAGCCCGGCGGCCATCCCGACCGCGCTCCACGGGTGTGCGTGCACCCAGTCGTCGGTGGCGCGCGCCGCGGCGCGAGTCTCCTGCGCGATCGTCACCTGCGCTTCGTGCAGTCGCGCCTTGCCTCGATGCAGCGCTTCGGCCGCGCGCTCGCGCAGCTCGTGCGCCTGCTCGCCGCTGGCCGTTGCCGCCTGCCTGAGCAGGGCCTCGACGTCGTCGAGCACGACCTTGACATCGGCGACCAGCTTGTCGCGGTTGAACGTCTCTTCCATGGGGTCCTCGCGCATCGGAGTGGAATTGCGCCGGAAGCACCGGCCAGCCGATGGTAGCCGGCGCCGATCGCCGGTTCACTGCGCGCGGGCAAACACCGGGCGCGTCGTTGCGCGCCAAAGGGGCGGCGCGCCCGCTGCCGGGCGCGCTGTGACAGCGATCGCGCACACCTACGGTGCGGGTTTTTGCCGGGGCTGCTTGCGCGCGGTTGCCTTGCGCGCAACTTGGCGTCGGGCAGGGGCCGGGGCCGCGGGCGCGGTGGCGGCCGTGCGCCGTGCCCGCCTCGGCGGCTTCGGCGCCGGTTCGGCGCTGGACGGCAGCACGCGGCGCAGCAGCGCCTCGCAGTCGGCCTGCAGCATCACGCGCGGCACCGGATAGTTGGTGTCGGCCTCGAAGCAGGCGGCGCGCGCCAGCGGGCGGATGTCGGCGGCGCGCAGGGCCTCGAGCGTCGGCGGGATGCCAACCTGCCGCGCCAGCGACTCGACCGCGTCGAGAAAGGCCCGCGCCAGCTCCTCGCGCGCGGCGCCGGGCGCGCCGACACCGGCGCGCAGCGCCAGGGTGGCGAGCTTGCCGGTGACCGCCGGCGCGCTGAAGCGCAGCACGTGCGGCAGCAAGATCGCGTTCGCCAGTCCGTGCGGCGTGTGGTACTTGGCGCCCAACTGGTGCGCGATCGCGTGCACGTTGCCGACGTTGGCGCGCGTGAACGCCAGTCCGGCGTAGGTCGAGGCGAGCGCCATGTTCTCGCGCGCGGCCAGATCGGCGCCGTCGCGAATGACACGCGGCAGGTTGGCGAAGATCATCGCCACCGCCGCCAGCGCCATGCGGTCGCTGAAGTCGGTCGACCAGTCGCCGATGTAGGCCTCGACCGCGTGCGTCAGCGCGTCCATGCCGGTGGCGGCGGTGATCGCCGGCGGCAGCCCGACCATCAGTTGCGCGTCGAGCGCGGCCATCTGCGGCACCAGCCGGGTGTCGGCGATCACCAGCTTCTTCTCGCGCTCGGGGTCGGAGATCACGGCGGCCACGGTCACTTCGGAGCCGGTGCCGGCGGTGGTGGGCACGGCGTAGGTCGACGGCGGCGCGTGCAGGCCGCGGAAGTAGCCGACCAGCCGCCGCGGGTGCTTGTCGTTGGCGACCGACAGGCCGATCGCCTTGGCCGCGTCGAGCACCGAGCCGCCGCCGAAGGCGAGGATCGCGTCGCAACCCTTGCGCCGATACGCGTCGATGCCCTTCTCGACCACCGGAATCGGTGCATCGGCGGTGATCTCGTCGTAGACGACGGTGGCCGTGCCGCCGGCCGCCAGCGCCGCCAGGCAGGGCTGGGCAAGCCCCAGCCGGACGATCACCTCGTCGGTGACCACCAGGATCTTGCGATGGCCGAAGGCGCCGATCGTCTGCCCGAGCCGCTCGCTCGACCCGGGTCCGGCGAGCAGCGTCGGCTGCGGAATCGGGATCAGGCGGGTGGCGACTCCGGCCGCCTTTTTCACCGCGGGCAAACCCATGGTACGAGCCAGGTCGCCGAAGCTGCTTGTCATCAAGATCCTCCGTCGTCGATGTGCTTGACTCTAGCCGGCGCCAGCATCCGCGAGCGCCCATGCCGCTACGCCGCCGGCAGTGTGCGCGGCGCGCGTTCCGCCGTCACGGAAAACCGATGAAAGACGTGATCAGCATCAGCCTCGGCGCCAGCCGCCAGGACTTCGAGTTCGAGGCCGAGTTCCTCGGCGAGCGCCTGCGCGTGCGCCGCATCGGCACCGACGGCAGCCTCGCCAAGGCGCAGCGGCTGATTCGGCAGTGGGACGGGCGCGCTGCCGCCATCGGCCTCGGCGTGGTCAAGGACGAAGGCGCCGGCTGGCTGCGCGAAGAGGCGCGTGCCGCGCGCCGGCTCGCCGCCTGCGTGCACACGAGCCCGGCGACCACCGGCGCGCGCGTGGGCGAGATCTTCCTCGAGTGGGCGTTGCGCCACACGCAAAACAAGCTCGGCAACTACTTCAACTGCGCCAAGGTGCTGTTCTTCCACGGCGCCGCCAATCAGAAGCTCGTGGCGGCGCTGGCCGAGGTCACCGACAACTTCCAGTTCGCCGATCCGCTGCTGCACCTGGGCGTGCCGAAGCTGCTGACCTCGCTCGAGGCGCTGGCGCTGTACCAGCGCGGCGCCCACTACGTGAGCGGCTGGCGGCCGCCGCGTGCGATCACCGAGGGCATGCTCAGCGACTGGTCGCGCCACGTGCTGCGCAAGGCGATGGCGAGCGCCACCGTGATCGTGGCGCCGGTGCACGAGCTGGACCGCTTCGGCATCGAGGAGCTGGCCGGCAAGACGATCGTCACCTCGACCGTCAACGACGAGCGCAGCGAGCAGTTCCGCGACAAGGGCGTGCATCTGGTGGTCGACGGCGCGCCGTTCCTGTTCGGCCACGCGCTTGCGCCCAACCTGTTCGACGCGATGATCGTTGCCGCCAGCGGCAAGCGCGCCGACGAGATCCTCGAGGACGACTACCTGGAAATCATCGCCGGCCTGGACACCGAGCCGCGCCTCGTCTATCCGAACGGAATGCGGCGCGTGAACCGCTTCGCGTTCGTGATCCACCCGCTGTCGCAGGAGTACTTCAAGAAGGTCAAGCCGGTCGAGCTGCTGTCGCGCGTGTCGCCGCCGCTGTTCATGGACACGGTCGAGAAGCTGATGGCCTACGCGCCGCCGTTCGTCTACTCGCGCGTGACCGGCATCCGCTCGCCCACCGGCGTCGAGGCCGAGGGCTGGCTGATCTCGGTCGGCGGCACGCCGCGCGAGATCATGAGCCGCAGCCCGGAGTTCACCTATCGCCGCCTGCTCGACGCGGCGAAGATGGCCAAGCGCCTCGGCGCCCAGCTCATGGGACTGGGCGCCTTCACCAAAGTGGTCGGCGACGCCGGCGTCACCGTGGCCAAGCGTGCGCCGCTGCCGATCACCACCGGCAACAGCTACTCGGCCTCGGGCGCGCTGTGGGCCGCGCACGACGCGCTGCTCAAGCTCGGACTGGTGCCGCGGCCGCAGGGCAAGGAGCGGGTCAAGTTCAAGGCGATGGTGGTCGGCGCCACCGGCGCCATCGGCTCGGTCTGTTCGCGCCTGCTGGTGAAGGCGGCCGAGGAGGTCTACCTGGTCTCGCCCGAGACCGCCAAGCTGCTGGCGCTCAAGGAGTCGATCCTGAAGGAGACGCCGGACGCGAAGGTGTTCCTGGCGGCGCGTGCCGACAAGGACCTGGCGCAGATGGACATGATCGTCACCGCCACCTCGGGCGCCGGCAAGAAGGTGCTCGACATCATGAAGGTCAAGCCCGGCTGCGTGATCACCGATGTCGCCCGCCCGCTCGACCTGCCGCCCGAGGAAGTGGCCAAACGCCCGGACGTGCTGGTGATCGAGTCGGGCGAGATCGAACTGCCGGGCGACGTGCGCATGCGCAACATCGGCCTGCCGAAGAACGTCGCCTATGCCTGCCTGGCCGAGACGATCGTGCTCGCGCTCGAAGGCCGCTTCGAGAACTTCACCGTCGGCCGCGCGATCGAGTGGGAGAAGGTGCGTGAGATCTACAAGATGGGGCTCAAGCACGGCATGAAGCTGGCCGCGATCTCGGGTGTCAACGGCGCCTTCAGCGACGAGGACATCGCCCGCGTGCGCGAGCTGGCGCTGGCGGCGCGCGCCAAGCGCACGGCCGATGTCCGGCGGGCGACGCGCAGCCGCGCGGGCGTGCGCGCTGTGCCGGCGAGCAAGCGCGCGGCCGCCAAGCCGCCGGCCGCCAAGCCGTCGGCTGCGAAGTCGTCGCCGGCGGCAACCCCGGCGCGGGCGCGCCTCAACGGTCAGCGAGCTCGCGCCACAGGAACGTGAAGGTCTGCGCCCACATGCGCGCCGCCTGCGCGTTGTCGGCGGCGGCGCCGTGGCCGCCTTCGAGGTTCTCGTAGAACAGTACCTCGTGGCCCTGCTCGAGCATGCGCGCCGCCATCTTGCGCGCGTGGCCCGGGTGCACGCGGTCGTCGCGCGTCGACGTGTACAGGAAGGTGCGCGGCAGGCGCACGCCCGGTCGCAGGTTCTGGTAGGGCGAGTAGCGGGCGATGATGTCTCGCTCGCGCGGATCGTCGGGATCGCCGTACTCGGCGATCCAGGAGGCGCCGGCCAGCAGCCGGTGATAGCGCAGCATGTCGGCCAGCGGCACCTGAGCGACCACGGCGCCGAAGAGCTCGGGCCGCTGCACCATGGTCGCCAGCACCAGCAGGCCGCCCTGGCTGCCGCCGATGATGCCGAGCTGCGGCGGTGTCGTGAGGCCACGCGCGATCAGGTCCTCGGCGACGGCGGCCAGGTCGTCCCAGGTGCGCTGCTTGTTCTCGCGCTGCGCCGCCTTGTGCCACTGCGGCCCGAACTCGCCGCCGCCGCGCAGGTTGGCCAGCACCAGCGTGCCGCCGGGCTCGAGCCAGCCCTTGCCGAAGCTGCCCGAGTACCAGGGCAACTCGGTGCTGCCGAAGCCGCCGTAGCCGTAGATCAGCGTCGGCTGCGGGCCGGCGGCAGACTCGCCCTCGCGGCGGACGATGAAGTAGGGAATGCGCGTGCCGTCGCGGCTCACCGCCTCGTGCTGGCGCGTGACCATGCCGCTGGCATCGAACCAGCGCGGCGCCGAGCGCAGCGGCGTCGAGCGCGCGGCGCCGACCTGGCGCTCATGGAGCGTGGTCGGCGTCGTGAAGTCCTGATGGGTGAAGAAGTAGCGGTCCGAGGCCCAGTAGGTCGTGATGCGGCCGATCTGGCCGCTTTCGGGCAGCGGCACGCGCGTGCGCTGCCAGCGGCGGCCGTTGTGGCGCAGTTCCCACAGGCGCGGGCGCACGTTGTCGAGTTCGGTGAACAGCACCGCGCTGCGCGTCAGGTGCAGCCCGCTGCGATTGCCCGGTGCGCTGTCGAGCGCGCGCCGTTCGCCCGGTTCGTACAGCCGCTCGAAGTCGCGCCCGCCGCGCAGGAAGTCGTCGAAGCGGATCGCCAGCAGCGCGCCGCCCGGGTGGGTGACGCCGCCCACGGTCCACGGCGTGCGCGTGCGCACCAGCAGCCAGTCGTCGAACGGCACCGGGATCGCGTCGGCCGGCAGCTCGAGCCGGAGCGGCGCGCCGGCGGCCAGCACAAAGTACTCGGCGTCCCAGAACGCGATCGCGCGCACGATCCAGTCGCGCCGCTGCCCGGACTCCCACTCGGTGCTCATCCAGACGCCGACGTCGTCGGGCTTGCCCTCGAACACCGGCCGCGCGGCCGCCAGCGGCGTGCCGCGCCGCCACTGGCGGACGCTGCGCGGATAGCCGGAGACGGTCAGGCTGCCGGGGCCGAAGTCGGTGCCGACCCACAGCGTGTCGGCGTTCTTCCAGGCGACGTCCTGCTTGGCTTCCGGCAGCGAGAAGCCGCCGGCGACGAAGCGGCGCGCGGCCAGATCGAACTCGCGCAGCACGGTGGCGTCGGCGCCGCCGCGCGACAGCGCCAGCATGCAGCGCCGGTAGGGCAGGCCGGGCCGGGCCGGACGCAGGCACTCGGCGCCCTTCCAGACCCAGTTCTCGCCCTCGCTGCGCGCCAGCGCATCGAGGTCGAGCACCGTCTCCCAGGCCGGCTGCGGCCGCCGGTACTCGGCCAGCGGCGTGCGCCGCCACAGGCCGCGCGGATGATCGGCGTCGCGCCAGAAGTTGTAGTAGTGATCGCCCAGGCGCGTGACGAAGGGGATCCGCTGGCGCGAGTCGAGGATCGCCAGCAGGTCGCGCCGCAGCGGTTCGAAGCGCCGATCGGCGGCCAGCTCGCGCTCGCTGGCGGCGTTTTGCGCCCGCACCCAGGCCATCGCCCGCTCGCCGCCGACGTCTTCCAGCCACAGGAAAGGATCGTCGCTGTCGGCAGCGGCGGCGCCGCAGACGAGCAGGGCGGCGAGCGCGGCGAGCGCGCGGGCGGCAAACCGGCGGGTGATGGGCAGGTCGGTGGCGGGCATCGGTGGCTTCGGCCGCTGATCGGTCGCAAGGCGGTAACGATAACCGGCGCCGATGCCCCGGGGCGGGGCGGGTTCGGAGCCTTGGGCTATCATCCTGTGGTCGTAGAAACATAGGAGACGCCGGCCCATGCAGCGATCGACCTTTCTGCGGAGCCTGGCGGCGGCCTGTCTGCTGCCGCTCGGCGCGCGCGTCTCGGCCGCGACCGCGGAAGTCACGGTGTTCGCCGCCGCCAGCCTGCAGACCGCGCTCGAGGCGATTGCGCGCCTGTACCGCGAGCGCAGCGGCCGCGGCTTGCGCTTTTCCTTCGCCGCCACCAGCGCGCTGGCGCGCCAGATCGAGCAGGGCGCGCCGGCGGCGATCTTCGCCAGCGCCGACGAGCAGTGGATGGACTATCTGCAGGTGCGCGGCCTGATCGTCGCCGGCACGCGCGTGAGCCTGCTCGGCAACCGGCTGGTGCTGGTGGTGCCGGCGGCGCGTGCGCGCAGCGTCGATCTCAAACCGGGCTTCGATCTCGCAGCCGTGCTCGGTGCCGACGGCCGCTGGGTCACCGGCGACCCGGCGTCGGTTCCGGTCGGCCGCTACGCGCAGCAGGCGCTTTCGGCGCTCGGCGTCTGGCCGTTCGCTCAGACGCGGCTCGTTCGTGCCGAGAACGTGCGCGTGGCACTCGCGCTGGTCGAGCGCGGCGAAGCCGCTGCCGGCATCGTCTACGAGACTGACGCCAAGGCCTCGACGCGGGTTCATGTGGCCGGCGTGTTCCCGGCCGACAGCCACGCGCCGATCAGCTATCCGTTCGCAGTTGTCGCCCGCAACGACAGCGCCGTGGCGCGCGACTTCCTGCGCTTCCTCGGCAGCGACGAGGCGCGCGCCCTGTGGCGCCAACACGGCTTCAGCGTCAGGTAGCGGCGCGACCGCCTCCGGTAGCCTTGGCCGATGCTGACGACGGTCGAGATCGAAGCTCTGCGGCTGAGCCTGCAGGTGGCGCTGGTGGCGGTGGCCGGCAGCCTGCCGCTGGCGATCGCCGTCGCCTGGCTGCTGGCGCGGCACGAGTTTCCCGGCAAGACGCTGCTCGACGCCGTCGTGCACCTGCCTCTGGTGCTGCCGCCGGTGGTGATCGGCTACTTCCTGCTGGTGCTGTTCGGCACCCAGGGGCCGATCGGCGGCTGGCTGTACGAGACCCTCGGCCTGCGCCTGATCTTCACCCGCTGGGGCGCGGCGCTGGCGGCGGCGGTGATGTCGTTTCCGCTCGTCGTGCGCGCGATCCGGCTGGCGCTGGAGGCGGTCGACTCGGGTCTCGAGTCGGCGGCGCGCACGCTCGGTGCCTCGCGCCCGGACGTGTTCTTCTCGGTCACGCTGCCGCTGATGCTGCCGGGCATCGTCTCCGGCTGCATCGTCGCCTTCGCCGCCGCCCTGGGCGACTTCGGCGCCACGATCACCTTCGTCGGCAACGTGCAGGGCGAAACGCAGACGCTGTCGCTGGCGATCTACAGCCTGACGCAGACGCCCGACGGCGACGCCGCGGCGCTGCGCCTGGTGCTGATTGCGCTGGCGCTGGCGATCGGCGCGCTCGCCGCCTCCGAACTGGCGGCGCGGCGCGTGCGCCGCTACATCGGCCGCGCATGATCACCGCGGAGGCGTCTTGAGCCGGCTGCGGGTCGACACGCGCCGGCGCCTCGGCGGCCTCGAGCATCGGGCCGACTTCGATCTGCCGCTGGCCGGCGTGACGGCGCTGTTCGGGGCGAGCGGCGCCGGCAAGTCGACCCTGGTCAACCTGATTGCCGGACTGCTGCGTCCGCAGGCGGGTCGAATCGCGGTCGGCGACGCCGTGTTCTTCGATGCCGCGCGCGGCATCGACCTGCCGGTGCACCGGCGCGAACTCGGGGTCGTGTTCCAGGACGCGCGCCTGTTCCCGCACCTGTCGGTGCGCGACAACCTGCGCTTTGGCCTGAAGCGCGCCGGCGCGCGCGCACGCAGCCCGCGCGTGCCCTTCGACGCAGTGGTGGCGCTGCTCGGGATCGAGGCGCTGCTGGCGCGCCGGCCGCACACGCTGTCCGGCGGCGAGCGCCAGCGGGTGGCGGTCGGGCGCGCGCTGCTGGCGCAGCCGCGCCTGCTGATGCTGGACGAACCGCTGGCCTCGCTCGATGCGCCGCGCAAGGCCGAGGTGCTGCCGTACATCGAGCGCCTGCGCGACGAGTTCGACCTGCCGATCCTGTACGTCAGCCACGCGGTCGACGAAGTGCTGCGACTGGCGAGCACGCTGGTGCTGCTCGAGCGCGGCGCGGTGGTCGACGCCGGCCCGCTGACCGAGGTGCTCGAGCACCCGGCGGCGGCACCGCTGCGCGGCGGCGCTGACGCCGGCGCGCTCGTCTACGGCGTCGTGCGCGAACACGATCCGCGCTATGGCCTGTCGACGCTCGCCTGCGACGGCTTCACGCTGCGCGTGCCGCGCGTCGACCTGCCGCCCGGTGCGCGCGTGCGCCTGCGCATTCCGGCGCGAGAGGTGTCGCTGGCGCTTTCGCTGCCGGCCGACCTGAGCATCTCGAACCGGATCGAGGGCCAGGTCGAGCAACTGCTGGCGCGCGACGATGCGCCGCACTTGGCCCATCTCGAGGTGCGGGTGCGGGTCGGGCAGCACACACTGCTGGCGGCGGCGGTCACGCGCGAGTCGGCCGAGCGGCTGGCGCTGGCGCCCGGCCTGCGGCTCTGGTGCCTGATCAAGTCGGTGGCGCTGCACGCCGACGCCCTGGTGCTGGCGCGCGGCCGTGCCGCGCGCGCCGACCTCGGCGGCAACTAGGCGCGTGGCGTCGACTTGCGCACCGGTGCTGCCGGTGCG
>JBBIST010000043.1:0-26523 GCA_037441125.1 Burkholderiales bacterium | reverse complement strand
ACCTCAGCTACATCCAGCTCGACGGCAACATCGGCTGCCTGGTCAACGGCGCCGGGCTGGCGATGGCGACCATGGACACGATCAAGCTATTCGGTGGCGAGCCGGCCAACTTTCTCGACGTCGGCGGCGGCGCCACGACCGAGAAGGTGACCGAGGCCTTCAAGATCATGCTGCGCAACCCGAGGCTGCAGGCGATCCTGGTCAACATCTTCGGCGGCATCATGCGCTGCGACGTGATCGCCGAAGGCGTGGTCGCCGCCAGTCGCGCCGTCGGCCTGAAGGTGCCGCTGGTGGTGCGGATGAAGGGCACCAACGAGGACCTCGGCAAGAAGATCCTCGCCGACTCGGGTCTGCCGATCATCTCCGCCGACACCATGGCCGAAGCGGCGCAGAAGGTCGTGGCGGCGGCACGCGGCTAACCGCTGCCCCGGCGCAGGCGGCGGCGATGAGCAAGAGAGACTGACAATGAGCATCCTGATCGACAAGAACACGCGCGTGGTCACGCAGGGCATCACCGGCAAGACCGGGCAGTTCCACACGCGCGCCTGCCGCGACTACGCCAACGGCAGAAACTGCTTCGTTGCCGGCGTCAATCCGAACAAGGCCGGCGCCGACTTCGAGGGCATCCCGATCTACGCCACCGTACGCGAGGCGCGCGAGCGCGCCGGCGTCAACGCCAGCGTCATTTACGTGCCGCCGGCCGGTGCCGCGGCGGCGATCTGGGAGGCGGTCGAGGCCGACCTCGATCTCGTCATCTGCATCACCGAGGGCATCCCGGTGCGCGACATGATCGAAGTGCGCGACCGCATGCGCAAGGAGCACCGGCGCACGATCCTGGTCGGCCCCAACTGCCCGGGCGTGATCACGCCCGACGCGATCAAAATCGGCATCATGCCCGGCCACATCCACCGCAAGGGCCGCATCGGCGTGGTCTCGCGCTCGGGCACGCTCACCTATGAGGCGGTCGGCCAGCTCACCGAGCTTGGTCTCGGGCAGTCGAGCGCGGTGGGCATCGGCGGCGATCCGGTCAACGGCCTCAAGCACATCGACGTGCTCAAACTGTTCAACGACGACCCGGACACCGACGCCGTGGTCATGATCGGCGAGATCGGCGGCTCGGACGAGGAAGTCGCCGCGCAGTGGGTACGCCAGCACATGAAGAAACCGGTGGTCGGCTTCATCGCCGGCGTCACTGCCCCGCCCGGCAAGCGCATGGGTCACGCCGGCGCAATCATCTCCGGCGGCAAAGGCACCGCCCAGGAAAAGTTGGCCGTCATGGAAGCCTGCGGCATCCGCACCACGAAGAACCCCTCCGAGATCGGCGCGCTGCTGCAGTCGGTGCTGTAGCCGCGGGCCGGCGTGCCGGGCGGACCGCCCGCGGTCATAATCGGCCCCCCGCTCGCCGCCCGCGCCCCATGGCCTTCGCCTTCGACTTCGCGCTCAAGACCCATCCGGGGCTGGTGCGGCCGCTCAACGAAGACGCGGTCGGCGCCGATCCGAGCTCCGGGCTGTTCGTGCTCGCCGACGGTCTGGGCGGCTACAACGCCGGCGAGATCGCCAGCGCGATGGCGGTGAGCACGCTGCTGGCGCAGTTGTCGGCAACGCTCGCCGACGTCGCGCGCCAAGGCGAACCCTTCGATCCGCGCCGAGCCCTGTTCGACGCGCTGATCGACATGAACGGCTGCATCTTCCGCGCCGCGCTCAACAGCGCCGCCTTCGAGGGCATGGCAACGACGGTGGTGATCGCCTGGCTGCTCGGCGAGCGGCTGTGGGTCGCCCACACCGGCGACTCGCGCCTGTACCGGCTGCGCGACGGCGAGCTGCTGCAACTGACGCGCGACCACTCGTTCTCGCAGGAGCTGCTCGACGCCGGCATGGTCACCGCCGACGAAGCGCGCCTGCTGCCGGCCAAGAACCTGGTCACGCGTGCGCTCGGCGCCAGTCCCGACATCGAGCCCGAAGTGCACGACTACGACCTGCGCGCCGGCGACCTCCTGCTGCTGTGCTCGGACGGCTTGAGCGAGATGGTCGGCGCCGGCGAGATCGCCGCCCTGGTGCGCGCGCAACTGCCCGACATTACCGAGGCCGCGCGCCGTCTGGTCGATGCCGCCAACCAGGCCGGCGGACGCGACAACACCTCGGTCGTCCTGGTGCTGGTCAAGCGCGACGTGGCGCCGATGCCGAACGACGAGCGCCAGACCGAGGGCGCCGCCGATGCTTTTTCCGCCTGACTGGCATTCGCGGTAGGCCACTGGCAGAATTTCCCGCATCCAAGCCCGCCCGGCACGGCTGCGCGCGGCTCCCGCGCCCGGAGCTGCACGGTAGGGCCACAGCGGAGATCTCATGGCGCGACTGGTGTTGAGCCTCGACGGCGTGGTCCTGCGGGAAGTCAGCCTTTCCAAGGAGCGCACCACGGTCGGACGCCGCTCGCACAACGACGTGGTGATCGACAACCTCGCCGTCAGCGGCGAACACGCGGTGATCTTCCAGTCCGGCGGCGAGTCCTATCTGGAGGATCTCGGCTCGACCAACGGCACCACGGTCAACGGCCAGCCGATCAAGAAGCACCTGCTGCAAAGCGGCGACATGATCGAGATCGGCAAGTACCGGCTGCGCTTCCTTGCCGACGGTGATGCCGACGATGCGGGTGAGGTCGACATCGACACCTCGCAGCCGCTGCGGCGAGAGTTCTACGGCCCCGGCCCGGCGACGATTCAGGTGCGCCAGCCGGGCACGCTGCCGGCTGAAGCGCAGCACGCGAGCACGGCGCTGATCAAGATCCTCTCCGGCGCCAACGCCGGGCGCGAACTGGCGCTGGTCAAGGCGCTGACCACGATCGGCCGTCCCGGCCACCAGGTCGCGGTGATCACGCGCCGGCCGACCGGCTACTTCATCGCGCATGTCGAAGGCGAGGCCTACCCCGCAGTCAACGGCACGAGCCTCGGTGCCGCCGCCCACCCGCTCAACGACAAGGACATCATCGAACTGGCGGGCGTCAAGATGCAGTTCTCCAACCCGGCCACAGGTCTGACGGTCTGAAGTCCGTTCTCATCCGCCAAACCCGGCCGACGCCGCGTTGGCTGTGGCCCGCGGTCGGGCGATCCGCCGGCAGGTGTTGGCCGCCAAGCGCGCTTACTGCGCCGACTGTACGGCGACCTTGTCCCTGAGTTCGACCGCGCGGTTGGCGGCGTCGACGAACACCAGCCGCGGCCGGTGCGCGGCGGCCTGCGCATCGGCCACGAGGCCGAATGCGGCGATGATGATCAGATCGCCGACCGCCGCCCGGCGCGCGGCCGAACCGTTGAGCGAGACGATGCCGCTGCCGCGCTCGGCGCGAATCGCGTAGGTGACGAAGCGCTCGCCGTTGGCGATGTTCCACACGTGCACCTGTTCGTTCTCGTACAGGTCGGCCGCTTCGAGCAGGTTGTCGTCGATCGCGCACGAGCCCTCGTAGTGCAGCTCGCAGTGCGTGACCGTGGCGCGGTGGATCTTGGACTTGAGCAGGTGGCGGAACATGGCAGCTCTCCGATCGGGCGCGCGTTAGACGCGCAGCACCTTGCCCGGGTTCAGGATGTCGAGCGGGTCAAGAGCGCGCTTGATTCGTGCCATCAGCTCGACCGCGTCGGCGCCGTGCTCGTCGACCAGGAAGTCCATCTTGTGCAGGCCGACGCCGTGCTCGCCGCTGCAGGTGCCGTCGGCGGCCAGTGCGCGCGCGACGATGCGGCGGTTCAGGCGCTCGGCTTCGTCGCACTCGGCGGCGTTGTCGGGGTCGGCCAGGATCGCGACGTGGAAGTTGCCGTCGCCGACGTGGCCGAGGATCGGGCACGGCAGCGGGCTGGCGGCGGTGTCGCGTTCGGTGGCGACGATGCACTCGGCCAGGCGCGAGATCGGCACGCACACGTCGGTGGTGAAGCTGCGGCAACCGGGCTTCAGTTGCAGGCAGGCGAAGTAGGCGTTGTGGCGCGCCGCCCACAGGCGGCTGCGCTCCTCGGCCGAGGCGGTCCAGCGGAAGCCCTGGGCGCCACGTTCGCGCGCGAGCTCCTGCACCGCCTCGGCCTGCTCGCGCACGGCGGCGGGCGAGCCGTGGAACTCGAACAGCAGCAGCGGCAGCGGCGGCAGGTCCAGGCCGCTGTGGGCGTTGACCGCGCGCACGGTGAGCGCGTCGAGCAGTTCACAGCGCGCGATCGGGATGCCCATCTGGATCGTCGCGATCGTCGTGTTGACCGCGGCCTCGACGCTCGCAAACGAGCAGGTCGCGGCGCTCACCGCCTCGGGCTGCGGATGCAGGCGCAGCGTGACTTCGGTGATCACTCCGAGCGTGCCCTCGCTGCCTATGAACAGACGCGTCAGGTCGTAGCCGGCGCTGCTTTTCTTCGCCCGGCGCGCGGTGCGGATCACGCGGCCCTCGGCGCAGACCACGGTCAGGGCGAGCACGTTGTCGCGCATCGTGCCGTAGCGCACGGCGTTGGTGCCGCTGGCGCGCGTGGCGGCCATGCCGCCGATCGTGGCGTCGGCGCCCGGGTCGATCGGGAAGAAGAGCCCGGTCGATCGCAGCTCCTCGTTCAACTGCCGGCGCGTGACGCCGGCTTGCACGGTGGCGGTGAGATCGTCGGCGTCGATCGCGAGCACGCGGTTCATGCGCGACAGATCGATGCACACCCCGCCCTGGACCGCCAGCAGGTGGCCTTCGAGCGACGAGCCGGCGCCGTAGGGGATCAGCGGCACCCGGTACTGGCCGCACAGCGCCACCAGCGCCGGCACGTCGTCGCTGCTCTCGGCGAACACCACCGCGTCGGGCGGCAGCGGCGCGTAGGGCGACTCGTCGCGTCCGTGCTGCTCGCGCACCGCGGCCGCCAGCGACAGGCGCGGGCCGAAGCGCGCCGCCAGCGCGGCGACGAACTCCTGCGGCAGCGGCGGGCGGTCGCGGCACAGGGCCGCGGGCGGCGCGGGGGCGTTCATAATCGTTGCCTCGGTGAGCGGCCAATCGGCGGATGCAACTGTACTGCCTCGGCCGCCGCGCATCGTTCGGCAGAATCGCTCCATGGGCAAACGCCTGACGCAGATCGCCACCCGCACCGGCGACGACGGCACCACCGGACTCGGCGACGGTTCGCGCACGCGCAAAGACGCGCTGCGCGTGCAGGCGCTGGGCGAGGTCGACGAGCTGAACTCCTTCGTCGGCGTGCTGCTGGCCGAAGAGATGCCGGCGCCGGTGCGCGCCGACCTGATCGCGATCCAGCACGACCTCTTCGACCTCGGCGGCGAACTGTGCATCCCCGGCCACGCGATGATCGAAAAGGCGCAGGTGGCACGGCTCGACCAGCGGCTCGCGCACTACAACGCGAACCTGCCGCGCCTGGAGGAGTTCGTCCTGCCCGGCGGCAGCCGCGCCGCCGCGGCAGCGCACGTGGCGCGCACCGTCTGCCGGCGCGCCGAGCGCGCGCTCGTGGCGCTCGGCGCGCGCGAGCCGCTCAACGCTGCGCCGCGCCACTACCTGAACCGGCTGTCCGACCTACTGTTCGTGCTTGCGCGCGTGCTCAACCGCGCCGACGGCCGCGGCGACGTGCTGTGGCAGCCGCGCCGCAATCAGCGCGACTGAAGCGCACGGCGGCGTGGCCGCCAGTGGTGCCGGCTGTGGTCCGCGCTCAGGTTCATTTGCCGCGCGCGCCGCGCAAGCGGGCGGCGACGCCCTGCTCACGCCGGGGCTGCCACGATCGACGGTGGATCCGCCTCGACATCGGTCTGCGTTCCGAGCGCGATCACCCGCCCCGCGCTGGCGATTGTCTCCGGCCGGTGCGCCACCACGATGCGCGTGAGCTTCAGCCCCGCGATCGCCTGGGTCACGCGCCGCTCGTTGAACACATCAAGGTGGCTGGTGGCCTCATCGAGCACCAGGATCCTCGGGCGCTTGTACAGCGCGCGCGCCAGCAGCACGCGCTGTTTCTGCCCGCCTGACAGTGACGTGCCCAGGTCGCCCACCAGCGTCTGGTAGCCCATCGGCATGCGGTGGATCTCTTCGTGCACCGCGGCCACGCGCGCTGCGGCTTCGATCCGACGGTCATCGGGTTGCGGGTCGAAGAAGGCGATGTTCTCGGCGATCGAGCCGGCCAGCAGTTGATCGTCTTGAAGCACCGCGCCGATCAGCCGCCGGTATTGGCGCAGCCCAAGGCGCCGGATCGGCACCCCGTCGATCAGCACCTCGCCTTCGGTCGGCGGCAGGATGCCGAGGATGATCTTCATCAGCGTGCTCTTGCCGCAGCCCGACGGCCCGATGATCGCCACCGATTCTCCCGGCTCGATGCGCAACGACAGGCCCTTGAGCACCCAAGGCTCGCCCTCGGCGTAGCGGAAACTCAGGTCGCGCAACTCGATGCGCGGCGCCAGCCGCTGCACCTCGGTTTCCACCGCCGGCTCGGCCTCGGGAGGCTCGAGCGCGATGTCCGCCAGCCGCTCGGCGTGCAGGCCCAGCATCCGCCACTCGAACGCGTAGCCGATCAGCGCCTGCATGCGGCCGGTGAAGGTCGCCTGATAGCCGGCAAAGGCGATCAGCATGCCCAGCGTCAGCTCGTTGTCCATCACCAGCCGCGCGCCAAGGTAGAAGACGGCGAGCGTGGCCGCGCCGGTGATCGCGGTCTGGCTGACGCTGAACACGATGCCGAGCTTCTCGGTGCGCACGTCGCGATTGAACACGTCGGCCAGCAGGTGCTGCCAGCGCGCGCGCCGCTCGCTCTCGCGGCCGGAGAGCTTGAGCGGCAGCATCGCGCGCAGCGTCTCCAGGAAGTGCGACTGCTCCTTGGCCGCGAGCACGAGGCGCTCCTCGGTGGCGTTGCGGAACGGCCGGTAGAGCGCCAGCCGGATCAGGCCATAGGCGGCCACCGCCAGCAGCGCCACCACGGTCAGCGCCGGGCTGTACAGGAACAGGATCGCGAGCGCCAGCAGCGCCATGATCCCGTCCAGCACCGCGCCGATCACCGCCGTGGTCAGCGTGTTCTGCATCGCGGTCAGCGAGCCGAAGCGCGAGACGATGTCGCCCAGATGGCGCTTCTCGAAGAACACCGCCGGCAGCCGCACCAGGTGCGCAAAAAGGCTCGCCGACCACTGGTAATTGACGTCCAGCGCCAGCCGCATCATCAGCCAGTGGCGCAGCACGGAGATCGCCGTCTGCGTGACCAGCAGCAGCGCGAAGCCGATCAGCAGCACGTCGAGCAGTTCGCGGTCGCCGCTGACCACCACTGCGTCGATCACCAACTGGTTGAACAGCGGCGCCGCCAGCGCAAAGACCTCGATCGCCAGTGCGAGGACGAGGAGCTGGGTGAGTGCCGCCGGCAGCCCGCGCACGCGGCCGATCAACTCTCGCAGGCGCACGCGCCGGCGCAGATCGGCCGGCTTGAACTCGGCGGTGGGGGTCAGTTCGAGGGCGACGCCGGTGAAGTGCTTGGACACCTTGGCGAGCGGCAGCACGCGCTCACCCACGGCGGGGTCGAGGAGGGTGACGCGGTCGGCCTTGACGCGCTTGAGGACGACGAAGTGATTGAGGTCCCAGTGCAGGATGCAGGGGGCGGCAAGATCCTTCAGCTCATCGAGCTCGAGCCGCAGCGGGCGCGCGGCGAAGCCAAGGGCTTCGGCGTGGCGGATCAAGTGGGCGAGCGTGGCGCCCTTGAGCGAGACCGGGAAGCGGCGGCGAAGGTCGGCCAGATCGACGTGAAATCCGTGAGCGGATGCGACCATCGCCAGACACGCCAGCCCGCACTCGCTCGCCTCAGACTGCAGGACGCATCGCATGATCTCAACTTGGGACCGTCGCCATTCGGGGCGGCTGGGTCAAGCGCAGAATTCGATCGGTCAGGGGCCGCCCGCGAGGGGGTGTCTTGGCGCGCAAGGTTGCGGCGAGAACAAAGCCCAAGGCGGCTCCAGTCGCGGTGCCGGCACCGTGCAGCGCAAGGGAGCCGGCGCCAACAAAGAAAGTCAGCAGGTAGTCGACGCCCACGAGGCAAGCTAAGGTGACGATCGGTCCGGCTGGCCAGCGCTGCGGCGCGAAGCCGATCGTGACGAGAACGAGCGCCGCGATGGCATGAACACCGCCGGAGATGCCGACAACAGCCTCGGCTCCCGGAGTCACCCAAGGCAGCAGAACGACCCCTGCGAGAAGTCCGATCGCGAAGGCGGTCCATGTCCAGGCGTGGCCGAGCACGACGAGCGCCGCAGGCGCGAGGAGCGTGATCGCGATCGCGTTCTGCAGCCAGTGGACGAAGCTGGCGTGCCAGAAGAAACCGATCAGCAGCCTCCAGTAGTCGCCGTCAGATAACGCGGCGAGCACGATGCCGGAAGCGAGCAGGAGTTGAGTCTGGCCGCCCGCCAGTGCTTCACAGACGATCTGGGCAAGTCCTAAAGCAACGCAGAACGCGCCAACAAACCACGTCCAGCGCCGCCGGTCGGCGTGCTGCGCCAGCCACGCTATGAGCACGGCACTCTCGGTCGCTGCGCGCGGCGACCGCATCATGCGCCAATCGCATACATGAGCGGTGGCGAACAGCACCAAGATCAGACACAAGACCAGCCCATCTCGCCCCAAGCTGGCTGGAAGGATGAGGAACGCTAGAGCCGCTACGGCCGAAAGGAAGACCGCCATCACTGCGGCCCTTCGCCGGGCTCGCCGAAGAAGGTCCGCTCGCAGCGAGCGGTACAGCAACGGCGAGCGAAAGGACGCACCGTTCTCGGCAGGTGCAATGACCGTTCCCCGGTACGGATGCCAGCTCTTCAGTGCAGCGATCAGCTCAGGCTGCCCCTTGATACGCCGCAGACTTGTCCAGTTGCTGCGAACCAGCCAGTTGTCGCCGGTGTTCATGTACTCGCTGTCGGTCGGTATGACTCGGTCGAGAGGCGGAGCCCGCGCCGAGAAGTGCGGGCTCCGCTGGGACCCTGGCGGCGCTACCGAGGCAGACTACCTCCCCGGCCGTACCAAGTGTTTGCAATGACGAAGCCCAAGCGTGTGGTGACGGCGAATACGGCCAAGCCTACGTTGATGCCTGGAATGAGGCCCATTCCGAGAATGGCGAGGCCTCCCGTGGTTGGGTCCAAACCGCCACCGACCAACACCACTTCGGATTCGGACAAAGTGCGAATGCTTTCTCCTCAAGATACACACCGCCTCAATTCAGGCCGAGGCCATCGCCCACGGCGTCACGCACGCCGCTGCGCTGCCCCGATCTCTAGATCCGACCGCGCTCCTGAAGACCGAGTGTTCTACTTGTCTTCGCGAGCTGTCCTGTCCTGAAACACCTTTAGGCATATAAACAAGCCGAAAACTGCTCCGCCGACCAGCGACAGCACAAGTTTCAGCAGCACTTCATTCAGTTTGATCGCTTCGCCCGCATAAAGGGCAAATGCGAAAGCGTAGAGAAGGAAGAAAGGGAGGCCCCACCACACCATTCCCCAGGTCACTCGTTGGAGAAAAGTTACCTGTTGAGCGGGACTCTTCAGAAGTCTGGAAGTCATTTCCTACCTCGCTTGAGGTTGAAGAAAGTACTCGGCGAGCACGCTGGCGCACTCGCCGAGTACACAAGCCATCATCTCACCTGATTAGCGATGAACCTCGGCGGCGCCGAGTAGCGAGGCGAAATCGCCGCGCGCACGTCCTCCCGGCGCAGGCCGGGACCCAATTCCGAACGCCGCCAAACTGGGCCCCGGCCTGCGCCGGGGCGACGGGCGTCGGTTGCTGAGCATTCTCGCTAATCAGGTCATCTCATGAGCGTCCCACCGATAAGTACCATCGACGCGCCGACGGCCCCAAAGAAGACCGCGCCAGCAACTACTCCGAAGACGGTTCCGGTCCTCGCCCCGGCGAGCGCCCCCGAAATCGCGCCAGCGAGCGCTCCGTTGGCGACCTGGCCGGCGGAGGGTATGCCGCCGGACACACTCTCGGCTTCGGTGAGTGACAGAGTTCGCATGGTTGTCCTCCTGTGGATGATGGGTGGGACTTGTGCGGCGTCACGCACGCCGCTGCGCTGCCCCGATCAGGGGCTCGAACAACCACTCGATGACGCGCCGTCGGTCCTGGATGACGGCGGCATCGAGGGTCATGCCGGCTTTCAGCGGTGCCGCCTCGCCGTAGGTCGCAGGGTCGCTTCTATTTGTGGCTCTGTTGAAATTCGAGTGGGTTACCGGGCATGAGGGTTGACCGCGCGGAAGTCGAGCTTGCCTGCGATCAGGAAGATGACGGTCTTGATGGTGGACAGTCGGGTGAAGCCACGGGCGCGTCGCTTGGCGGCTTGGAACAAGCCATTGAGGGCTTCCAGGAAGCCGTTGGTCTGCCGGGTCTGCGCCCAAGCGACGATGCCCTCCAGGTGCTTGCGCACCAGTGCTGCGACCTCCTTCATCGGCTCGACCTTGGAGCGCATCACGCAGGTGCACCAGTGCCGCAGCATCGCGCGCACGACGTTGATCTGCTTGCGCTCGAGGATCTCGCGCAATTGCTCCTTGTAGACCCAGGCCCGCGCGGTGCGCACGGTGGTCATCCGGGCGATGAGTGCGTCCAGGTCGGCGGCGGCCTCGGGTTTGAGGCTGGCACGGTCCTTCAGCAGCAACCAGCGCATGCCCTTGAGGGACTTGTCGGCGCGCTGCTCGATGCGGCGCATCTTGTCCACCGCGGCGTTGGCATGCCAGACGACGTGGAACTTGTCGAACGTGATGCGCGCGTTGGGCAACTGCTCGGTGCAGCCCTTGATGAAGGCCGGCGACATGTCGATGCTGACGCAGTCGATCTGCTCGGGCGGGCAGCCATGGGCATCGAGCTCGGCCGCCAGTTCGCCGATCGTCTGGGCATCGCGGCCCTCGGTGACGAACAGGACCCGACGCGCGAGGGCGTCGGCCGCCAGGGTGAGGTAGTCGTGACCCCGGGCACGCGAGGTCTCGTCGATGGCAAGGGCCTTGACGTCGCTGAAGTCGGCCTGCGCGAGCGCCAGTTCGACGTAGCGCTGGCACACCTGCAGCACCCGGTAGGCCGACTCGCCCGCGATGCGCGCGACCGCGGCAAACGGCATCTGCTGCGCCAGCATCAGGATCAGCGCCTCGAACAGCAGCGTGAAGCCCGACAGCCGACCGGCGAACTCAGGGTCCACCAGACGCACCGAGCCATCGGGCAACTTCACGCGAGGCGTGCGCACGCGAAGATGGCACTCGTGCTGGAAGAAGTTCAGGTGCCGGTAGTCCTTGGCCACGGTGTCGTGCACCGGATGAAGGCCGGCATCCCCCGGCACGCCGAAGCGGGTGCCGGGCGCAAAGTCGATCAACACCGTCAGCCGCTTGGCTGCGGCATCGAACTCGACGGACTTCACGGACCACGGAGCGCTGATGCCCAGCGCCGATTCGAAGAGCTTGTCGTGCATCACGCTTCCTTGCTTGTCAGGTCGAATGCGTCAGCATGCCGCATTCGACCCGACTGCAGCGTACCGGCGCCGGTCGGCGTCAAGGGTTCGCTGCGCCGGGCTACGCCCGCCCTTGGCCCCGCCCAGGCGCCGAATACCCCTCGTCGGCACCCACTCGAAATTCAAGAGAGGCCTATTTGTTTTCGCGAGCTGTCCTGTCCTGAAAAACCTTTTGGCATATAAACAAGCCGAAAACTGCTCCGGCCCCCAGACACAGCGCAAGTTGCAGCAGTAGTACATTGAGTCTGATTGCTTCGCCGGCATAAAGAGGAAGTGCCAAAGCGACCAGACCGAACACGGGAAGGCCTCCCCAAACGATTCCCCAAAGTATTCGTTGGAGAACAGTTACCTGTTGAGCGGGACTCTTCAGAAGTCTGGAAGTCATTTCCTACCTCGCTTGAGGTTGAAGAAAGTACTCGGCGAGCACGCTGGCGCACTCGCCGAGTACACAAGCCATCATCTCACCTGATTAGCGATGAACCTCGGCGGCGCCGAGTAGCGAGGCGAAATCGCCGCGCGCACGTCCTCCCGGCGCAGGCCGGGACCCAATTCCGAACGCCGCCAAACTGGGCCCCGGCCTGCGCCGGGGCGACGGGCGTCGGTTGCTGAGCATTCTCGCTAATCAGGTCATCTCATGAGCGTCCCACCGATAAGTACCATCGACGCGCCGACGGCCCCAAAGAAGACCGCGCCAGCAACTACTCCGAAGACGGTTCCGGTCCTCGCCCCGGCGAGCGCCCCCGAAATCGCGCCAGCGAGCGCTCCGTTGGCGACCTGGCCGGCGGAGGGTATGCCGCCGGACACACTCTCGGCTTCGGTGAGTGACAGAGTTCGCATGGTTGTCCTCCTGTGGATGATGGGTGGGACTTGTGCGGCGTCACGCACGCCGCTGCGCTGCCCCGATCAGGGGCTCGAACAACCACTCGATGACGCGCCGTCGGTCCTGGATGACGGCGGCATCGAGGGTCATGCCGGCTTTCAGCGGTGCCGCCTCGCCGTAGGCGACGACGTGCTGAGAAGCCAGGTCGATCGTCAGCCGATACAGAGCTTCCGGCGCGCCGGTGCCTCTGGCCAGGTGCGCCAGCGCGGCGGGCAACTGCGCCGGGGCGACCGGGCTGCGGCTGACGCTCGCCACGCGACCCTGCTGGAGTCCGAACTTCTGATACGGAAAGGCGGCGTAGCGCAGCCGCACTTCCTGCCCGACCGCGACGAAGCCGACCATGCGGCTCGGCGCGAACAGATGCGCCTGCAGCGGCGTGCCGGCCGGGGCGATCGAAGCGAGCAACTGCCCCGGCAGCACCGGCTGGCCGGCAGACAGCGCAAGAAGCGTCACCGTGCCGTCGCGCGCCGCGGTGATCACCTGCGTGCGCCGCGCCTCGTTCTCCGCCGCCTCCTGCGCCAGCGCCGCCACCGCCCGGTCGACCTGCGCCAGTTCGGTCTGCAACTGAGCCGCGAGCTGCGCGCCTTCGGCGGCGAGGGTGGTGCGGTCGCGCGCCAGCGCGATGCGCGACCGGGTCAGTTGCTGGACGCGCGTTTCGGCGTCGATCAGTTCCTGCTGCTGCGCCTGCGCCTGGGTCGGCGACAGAAAGCCCGCGGCGAGCAGTTGATCGACCCGCGCTGCCTGCTGCTGCGCCAGCGACAGCCGGCGGTTGGCGAGCGCTATCTCGTCGTCGGCCCGGCGCAGCTCGGCGTCCATCGCTTGTACGCGCGCCGCAAGAGACTGCTGCTGCAGCCTGACCTGGGCGCTGCGCAGCGTGCGCTCCGCTTCGAGTGCCGCACGGCGCGACTCGATCTGCAGCGCGACTTGAGCGCCGACCTCGCCGGCGCCGGTGGCGCGGTCCAGCGCCAGCACCATCACCACGTCGCCCTGGCGGATGGCCTGTCCCTCGGCCACGCGCAGCTCGGCAACACGGCCGGCCGCGGCCGCGTGCAGGTCCATCTGGCCGCCGGCCGGCACCAGGATGCCGCTGACGTGCGCCTTGCGCGTGACTTGGCCCACGAACGCGTAGGTCAGCAGCGCACCGGCCAGCAGTGCCGCACCGGCGGTCACGCCCAACCACGGCAGCGACGAGTTCAGCCGCACGCCGCCGAGCCATGATCCGGCACGGGCCTGCATCACTTCGGGGCGAAACAGCGGTGAGTTCATTTCCGATGACTCAGATGAAAGAGCAACGCGCCGTTTCGCTTACTGCTTCTTCAGCGCTCCGGTTCGAAGACAGCGCGACATAGCGCAATGCCGCGCCTGGCGGTCGCTAACGCCGCTGCCGGGGCGTTTCTCTCCAACGCTGCGATCAACTGCAGCGGCCGCTCGACCTGCACCGGCACGAAAATCCACTCACCGCCTGAGCGCACGAGAAAGAAGCCACCATAGAAGTTATGAAATGAAACGGAAGTCACCTGCGGCCATGACACCTGCTTTAGCCGTCCAGACCATGTAATACCGCTGATGGATGATGCGTTGATCAAGACTCTTCGATTTACAATCTCAGCGATGCCCCACAGGCAACCTGCGTTGATCGCCAGGTACATCACCAAGTCGAAGCTGCTCTTGATGGGGATGTGCGCGGGTGAGTACAAATAGGGAAGAAGTGAAACACCCAGGGCCAGGAACACCGCCGCACTGACGCCGACAACGTGCTGAAAGCGATTCCACAAAAATGTTTCGCTGGTTCCGGGCGCGGCCATTCGGGTCGCTTTCCTCGCGCGGTATAGAAACACAACCGTCAACAGGAGGAGTGCCGCAGTTCCAAGCAAGTGATGGATAAGGAACTCATGCACCATCGCGGCCTCAGTAAGGCAAGGGCAAGAGCGATCGCTCGGCCGCTCTTGCCGGGCGGGACTAGGTATGCTTCAAGTAGAGGCGCTGCGCGACGCCTCCGCCGATGCCGGCAACCATTGCGCCGTTGAAACCCCACACGACGCCCACGGCAGAGACCGGACTGGCAAAGCCGGCAACCGCACCGCCCGCCATGGCGGCGATTAGTCCTCCCGCGGAGCCCCCGCCTCCGATTGCGGAGCTCCATCCATAGCCGACGGCTCCCAAGCCGGCACCGATGAGACCGCCGACGGGTCCCACGCTGCCCGATACGGTCTGCACTTCTTCGTGAGTCAACTCACGCATGCGCCGTCCAGAAGCTGGAGAGTCGTACTCTCGTGTCGCCAGTGCGCCACCTGTAGCAAACGCGGAAATCGGTGGGGAAAACGGGGTAGCAGTCAAAGTCTGCATCGGCTTTCCTCTGTCAAAGGTCGGTCCATCTTTCGGGGCTGGACCAATGCCCCTTGAACCAAGTCGCCACTGACGCCGGCCCTCCTGCGCCTGATCTCGCCGACAAAGGCGTAGCCGCACACTGCGGTCTCCGGCAACGCAGCGACGGCGGTCAAGCCGCGGCACGACAGCGACGAGTTCAGCCGCACGCCGCCGAGCCATGATCCGGCACGGGCCTGCATCACTTCCGGGCGGAACAGCGGTGAGTCCATCCGGGCCGTACTGCTCGACACACGCGCCGCAGTTTGTCGCGTGGGGGGGGGGGCGACCGTCAATGCCGGACTCTTGTTAGGTTTCAGCGAACGCCGAGACTTCGCCGTTCATGACAGAAACATGACCTTGCCCGGGCCGAGCGGCTCAACGACACGAAGGCGTGTTGCACGCGCAGGCAACTCGAGGTGCCGCGGGTCAGGTCGCTGGCAGGTGCGCAGTGAGTTTGCGCTTGGCGACGGCACAGGGCGACTTCGCGACTCTTCGAGCGCCGGCAGGAGCGCCAGCTCGCTTGCACCCTAGGTCGAGTCAAAGTACTCGCGTGCCTAGCGGCGGCGGCGCGCCTACCTTCGCTTGCCGCGCAGTCCCAGCGCAAGGCCGGTGCCGGCCAGGATCACGCCGCCGCCGATCAGCATCTGCGGGCTTGGCTGCTCGCCGAGCAGCAGCGCGCCCCAGAGCGTGCCAAAGAGCGGGATCAGGAAGGTCACGGCCGAGGCGCGCACGGCGCCGATCCGCGTCAGCAGCCGGAAGTAGAGCAGGAAGGCGAGACCGGTGCAGGCGATGCCGAGCGCGATCGCGCTCGCCCAGGCGAGCGGCGGCGGTGCCGTCACCGGCCAGGTGGCCGCCGCCGGCGCCAGCAGCACCAGCGCGGCGCTGATCTGGCTGCCGGAGGCGAGCACGAGCGGCGCCGTGGCTGTCAGGTGCTTGCGCGTGTAGTTGGCGGCCAGTCCATAGGCGCCGGTGGCGAGCACGGCGGCAACGACCGCCAGCGTCGGCCCCGAGTCGGCGGTCTCGGCTGTGCCGGGCCGGCCCGACACCAGGATCGCCACGCCCGCCAGGCCGATGCCGAGCCCGAGCCATTGCCGCGGCCGGATCGAGTCGCCGAGCCACAGCCAGGCGAAGAGCGCGGTCCACAGCGGCACCGTGGCGTTGAGGAACGCCGCGTAGCCGGCGCTCAGGTGCAGCATCGCGTAGGCGAGCAGCGCGAACGGCAGCGCCGAGCCGAGTAGGCCGAGAACCGCGAGCCGCGCCGGCTGCGCGCGCAGCGCGTGCAGTTCGCCGCGCGCCGCCAGCCAGACGCCGAGGAAGACGGCGGCGATCGCCACCCGCACCTCGGCCAGCGCCAGCGGCCCGAAGGCCGGTGCGGCGATGCGCATGAAGAGAAAGCTCGCGCCCCACAGGGCGGCAAGCACGAGCAGATCGCCGAGGTCGCGTACTCGCATGGTGGCAGGTTGAGCGCGGGACGCAGACGGCGCCACCCGATTTCGGGCGCCGAGCTGCCGCAGGTCAGGCCTTGTAACGGCGGCGCGAGCGCGCCGCAACCGGCGCCGGCGCAAGCCAGCCATGCGCGTTGCGCATGGATCGCGGTCGGCGCCGGGACACTCGCCGCTCCGATTCGCGTTCGCCAGCGGACGCGCGTCGATTCCTATCTAGACTGGCGCGCCCGAACGCGCGCCGCCACCCCATGCCGCACGAGATCCTGCACGAGCCGAGTCCGCACTCCGCACGGGAGGACGCGCAGGCGCTGCCGTCGCTCGCCGGCGCGCCGGCGCTGAAACTGTTGCCGGCGGTCGACCACCGTCGCGGCCGCTACCTGGGCGCATGAACGGCCGATGCCGCGCCTCTCCTACACGCTCGACGAAAGCGAGATCGCCTGCGAGGCGATTCGCGCGCAGGGCGCCGGCGGCCAGAACGTGAACAAGGTCGCCAACGCCGTGCACCTGCGCTTCGACATTCGCGCCTCGTCGCTGCCGCAGGAACTGAAGGAGCGCCTGCTGGCGCGGCGCGACCGGCGCGTCAGCGCCGACGGCGTGATCGTGATCAAGGCGCAGACGCAGCGCAGTCTCGAGCGCAACCGCGACGAGGCGATCGCACGCCTGCGCGCGCTGCTCGATGCCGCCGCCAGCACCGCCGCGCCGCGGCGCGCGACGCGGCCGACGGTAGCCTCGCGCCGGCGGCGCCTCGAGGGCAAGCAGCGCCGCGCGCAGGTCAAGGCGCTGCGCGCCAAGGTCGGCAGCAGTTCGTAGCGGTGGCGCAGCGATCGCGCGCGCGGGCCACGCCGCGCCGCCAAGTCAACCCTCGGGCGCGCGATTGACCGGATGCTGCTTGACGCGGCCGCGAACGACGTCGATGTCGGCCTCGAGCGTGCGCCGCGCGGCGTCGAAGGCATCGCGACCGGCGACGAACGGGTCTTCGTGCGGTGTCCGGTTGATCGCTACCTTCCTGCCCTTCAGTGCGATGTCCAGGCGCACCGCGTACTTGCGGCCCTGGTGCTGGTGCCGGCCCTCGGGCTCGACCACGACATGACACGAGCTGATCGCCGGATGCACCTGCCCGAGCTTCTCCGCCCGCTCGCGCAGCATCGTCTCGAGCGCCTCCGAGCGGTCCATGTGCAGGAAGTTGATCGTCACCGGATACGTCATGGCGTTCCTCCTTGCCTCGGCGGTTGAAGCGGACGCTTTGATCGTCCGCCCGCTGCCGGCGCAGGCGTTGACCATGCTCAAACAGGCTGCCGCCGGAGCGCGCTTGTGCTCGCTGCCGCGCCGCGCCGTATCGTTCATGGGCGCAGCCGACGCGCACCGGCATGCGCTAAGGTCGGTGTCTTCCCCGATGCGATAGGAGTGAAGATGAAACGACTTGCCTTTCTGGCCGCGCTGGCGGCGACCTTGCTCGCGACCGCGCCTGCGCGCGCCGCCGACATCGGCGTGACGATCGAGATCAGCCAGCCCGGCGTCTACGGCCGCATCGACATCGGCCGCTTCCCGCAGCCGGCGGTGGTGCTGGCGCGGCCGGTGATCGTGGCGCCGGCGCCGGTCGTGGTCGAGCCTGTCTACCTGTGGGTGCCGCTCGGACATCGCAAGAACTGGCGCAAGCACTGCCATCGCTACAACGCCTGCGCGGTGCCGGTGTACTTCGTGCGCCATGACTGGTACGACGAGCATGTCCGCTATCCGGGCGGCGGCCGGGGCGCGAGCAAAGGCGAAGGCAAGGGCAAGGGCAAGGGGCGCGACTGACCGGTGGCGGATCGGCGCCTTGGGCCTGTTCGCACCCGCCCAGGATCGGCGCCCGGGGGATCGTCCGGCGATGACCAAGCGCATCCTGCACGCCTACCGCCGGCGCCGGTTGCGGCTGCGCGACGGGCGCTGCGTGACGCTGCGCGCGGCGGTCGAGGCCGATGCCGCCGAGCTGGTGCAGGCCTTCGAGCGGCTGTCGCCGCAGGCGCGCTACCAGCGCTACATGCGCGGCAAGCAAGAGCCCGATCTCGAGGCCGTGCACCGGGACGTGCGGCCGGTGGCCGGCGAGGAGTTCACCTTCGTCGCCACCGTGCCGGCGGCCGACGGCATCGACATCGTCGCCAGCGCACGCATCGTGCGCTCGGCCAGCAACGCCGGCCCGGCGCGTTCGATCTGCGAGTTCGCGATCACCGTCGGCGACGGCTGGCGCGCGGTCGGACTGGGGCGCGCGCTGCTGGCGGCGCTGATGCGGCGCGCGCGCTACCTCGGCTACCGGTCGATCGAGGGCTTCGTGCTCGCCGCCAACGCGCCGATGCTCGGCTGCGCGCGGCGCCTGGGCTTCGCCGTCGCGCCGCTCGCGGGAGAGCCGAGCATCCTGCGCGTCTGGCGCGATCTGCGGCCTGCGCGCCGCGCGCGGGCAAGCCTCAGCGCACGAAGAACAGCACCGTGACCACGTGCGCGGCGCTGCCGCCGAGCACGAACAGGTGCCAGATGCCGTGCGCGTGCCGCCAGCGGCCGTCTCTCAGGTAGAAGACCACGCCGGCCGAGTACAGCGCGCCGCCGGCGAGCAGCCACGCCAGCCCATGCGCGCCGAGACCCTCGACCAGCGGCACGACGGCGGCGATCGCGATCCAGCCCATCAGCAGGTGCAGCCACGGCGACGGCGCGCTGCCGGCCGGCGCGCGCAGCGCGCGCCAGATGCCCCAGGCGGCCAGCAGCCACACCAGCGCCAGCAGCGTCCAGCCGAGCGCTCCGCGCAGGGTGACGAGCGCGAACGGCGTGTAGGTGCCGGCAATCAGCAGGAAGATCGCCGCGTGGTCGAGCCGGCGCAGCACCGCCTTGGCGCGTGCCTGCCGGATCGAGTGGTACAGAGTCGAGGCCGTGTACAGCGCGATCAGCATCGCGCCGAAGACGCTGGCGCCGACGATCCGCCACGGATCGCCGGCGAGCGCGGCGGCGACGATCAGCACGGTCGCCGCCGGCACCGCCAGCGCCGTGCCGACCAGGTGCGTGATGCTGTTGAAGCGTTCGCCCGGGTACATGAAGTGCGCGATCGGTGCGCCCGCCAGGCCCACCGACGGCACGAAGTGTGCCACCAGCGAGCGCGCGTTCACCAGCGCCGTATGGCGCCGGTGTCCAGGTGGACGAACTGCGAGCGCGGATAGAAGCCGACACCGCCGGCGCGCAGCGCCAGCGCGGCGTCGCGCAGCCGCGCCAGCGGCACGCCCGGCAGGCGCACGTCGATCGCGCGTCCTTCCAGGTGCAGGCTGCGGCGGGCGACGGCGGCGCCGCGTTGGGCGCGCAGGCGCGCGTTGGTGGCGGCGCCGCGGAAGGCCGAGACGACGTGAAACGGCCGGCTTCCGCCAAGCGCCTGCTGCAAGCCGTGCAGCAGATCGAACAGCGCCGGCTCGATCGACCCGACTTCGCCGCTGCGGTGGTCGCGCAGCAGCCAGTCGAGCGCGGCGAGCGACTCCGGCAGATACTCGCCGTCGATCGCGTAGACCAGATCGAGCGACTCGCCCGTGTGCAGGTGTTCGAGTGCGATCCGGCGTTCGCCTGCGTTCGCCTGCGCCGATGCGAAGGCGGGGGCGCCGACGCCGGCCAGCGCGAGCGCGGCAGCGGCGACGAATCGGCGGCGCGTGATCGGAATCGGTCTCGTCATGGCGCCGGAGTATCTCATCGGCCGGTCGAGCCGCCGGCTGCCGGCGATCGGGCGAGTGCGCGGGTGAGCACGCGATCGAGGCCGTAGAAGTCCGGAAAAAAGTGGGGGCGACCCTCGACCGCAACCGCGGTCCGGTACTCGATGACCACCGGCACCGGAACGCGCAGTCGTGCCGTGAGCGGCCGATCGCGCCCCATGGCGGCGACGATGCGCGCTTCGTCCCATCCGGGCTCGCCGGCGAGCACGAAGCTCGCCAGCGCCACGGGCGCCCGCACCCGGATGCAGCCGTGCGAGAAGTCGCGTCGCACGCGCTCGAACAGGGCGGTCCCGGGCGTGTCGTGCAGGTAGATCGCGAAGGGATTCGGCAGCGCGAACTTGATCTGTCCCGTCGCGTTTTCCGGTCCGGGCCGCTGGCGCATTCGCGCCTGGCCGCGCAGCACGGCCGCCAGCAGCGCCTGATCGAATTGGCGCACGACGCGGCCGTCGCCGGTGACGAACTCGAAGCCCTCGCGCTCGAAGGCGTTCGCATCACGGCGCAGCCGCGGGCCGAGATCGTGCTCGACGATCGAGCGCGGTACGTCCCAGAAGGGACTGAACTCGAGGTAGCGCAGATCGGCTGCGAACAATGGCGTGCGCTTGCGCGCCGGCGTCGCCGCGCCGACGACGACCGGCATCTCGAGCGCGCGCTGCATGTGCCCGTCGTAGGCGTGCAGCGCGAACTGCGGCAGGTTGACGACGATCACGCGCGCTGCGCGCGGCGCCGGCGTCCAGCGCAATCGTTCCATCGCCAGCGCGATCTGCTGCGCGCGCTGTGCCGGACTGACTTCGAGCTCGGCGCGCGTCGCGCGCCCGATCACGCCATCGGCCGCCAGGCCGTGGCGCTGCTGGAAGCGGCGCACGGCGTCGACCAGCGCCGCCTCGTAGCGCGGCGGCAGCGGCGTTGCGGCCGGCAGGTCACCGAGCGCGATCAGCCGCTGCGCCAGTTGCGCCAGCCCGTCGTAGGGCTGGCCGGGATCCAGGCGGCCGCGCGGCAGCGGCGGCAGCGGCTGCGCCCACGCCCACGCCGGGTGCACGCCCAGCGCGCGGTACTCGGCGAGCAGGCGCCGCAGCTCCTCGTACTGCGCCAGCGCCGGTGCCGCCTCGCGCACCGCCTGCGGCAGGGCGATCAGCCCGGGCTGGCTGAGGTGTCGAAGGATCGCGTCTGTGTAGCTGGTACGGCCACGGACTGCGCCTGACTGGCGGCGAATATCACCCCTGCCGGAATCTCGAACCCGGTCTCTTCCTCCACACGCGTCAGGCCGTCGCCATCCAGGTCGGCGCTGGGATCGGAGGTGGAGTTGGGGCTGACGGCGATGTTGTTGTCGGGATCCTGCTCGGCGGCCGCACCGCTGTCGTTGATCCGTGCCTTGAGGAAGAAGTTGGCGCCCGAGAACCCGGTGGCCGTCGGGATATTGACCGTGAACCTCAGGATGTGCGCTCCCAGCGTCTTGTCCGCCCCGGCCGAGACGGTGAACTCGGCGAAGCGCACGTCGCCGGCACTGATGCTGGCGTTGGGGTCGCTCGACACGTAGAGGCCGATCGTGAAGTCCTGGCTAATGGGATTGGAGACGACGCTGTAGTCAACGGTGACCTCGAAGTCGCGAACAGCACGCGGCTCATCGCCAGGTCGAGGCGCAGCCGGGTGCGGGCGACGTTGTCGGCCTCGGTTGTCTCGGTCACCTGGTTGTTGCTGTCGAGCTGGACGACCAGGTCGTCGGCGTCGCGCAGGAACTGCCTGAGCTGCGGGCGGATGTCGGCCAGCGCCACCGTATGATCGCCGGGCGCCCGCAGCGCCGCGCCGGTGATGTCCACCGAGCCGAAGATCTCGTCGATCGGCAGCGCGTTGTCGCGATCCAGGCCGTAGGTGATACGGAAGGTACCGATCGTCTGCGAGCCGTCGATCTTGTAACGCACGGAGAGATCGGAGCGCATCGCAAGCGTGGTCAGCTCAATGACCGCGCCGGTCAGGTTCGTTCCCGGCGTCACGCTGAAGGGCGTGGAAGTGGCGCCGGTCAGGCCCGTCGCTGCGGCCTGCAATTGGTATCCGCTGCACACCTGGGTGATTTGCAGACCTGGGAACGTGGCCACGCCGCCGACTGCGTTGCGCGTTATCGTGCCGCTCAGGGTGCCCGAGCAACCCGCGGGATTGACCAGCGCCAGCGTGATCGCATTGGCCGCCGTGGTTACCACGTTGGCCAGCCCGTCAATAACCTCAACCGACACGGTGAACGTCGCGTCACCCGCGGTGTTGGTCGGCTGGGCGCCGAAGCGTAACGCCGCCGCCGCGCCGGGGCCGACGTCGAAGGTGGGCGAGTTGCCGGCGGTCAGCGCGTCGCCGCTGGTCCGCGTGGCGGTCAGGCTCACGCCGCTCTCCGCTCGGCTGTACGTCACGCCGTTGATCGTCACGCTGCTCTGCCCGGCCAGAATGGTGCCGGTTAGAGTCCCGCCGAGCGTGCCGCTTCCGCTGTTGCGGCTGAGCTGCACATCGGTGTTCGCGGTTACCGTGCCGGCCAGGCCACCGGGGTCCACTGCCCGGACGGTGACGCTGAAGGCAACTCCAGCCGTCTGGGGACCAATCGGGTCAATCCGCAGCGCAACGGCGGCGCTGGGGCTGAAGTTGATCGGGTTGGAGGTGAACGACGCAAGCAGGTCGCCAGCAGTGCGGTCGGTGCGGACCGTCACGCCGGCTTCAGCGGTGTCATAGGTGACGGCGAAGGAGGTCGCGCTTTGACCGGCGGCGAGCGTCTGGGTGAGTGTGCCGGTGAGGTTCCCGGTGCCCGCCACGCGCGTCAGCGTAATCGTGGTCGCGCCTGAGACGCCAACCAGGTTGTCGAAGGCGTCGAGCACCCGCACCAGGACTGGAAAGGCAACACCGACGGACTGCGGCGATGGGATGTTGGCGATCGAAAGGCGGGCAGCCGCAGCGGCGATGATGGTGAACGTGTCGCTGTCCACAGTATCGCTGCCCGGGAACGGAGCCCCGCTGGTCCGGGTCGCCCGCAACCGATACCCGCTGCCGGCCTGGGTGACGTTCAAAGCATCACCGGCGATCCAGGCAGCCACGCCGGCAGCCGTCAGGCGGCTGGTCGTCCCGTTCAACGTCGCCCCGCCCGCGTTGAGCAAGGTCAACGCAATCATGCGATCGTCGGCGGTGACGGTGTTGTTGTACTCGTCCTGAATCGTCACCTGCGGCAGCAGGGGCTGCCCAGCCACCGTATCCGCCGGGTGCGTTGTAAACGCCAGGTGGTGCGCCACACCGGGTTGGATCGTGAACGCGGTGCTGTCTTGCGTTTGCGAGGGTCCTGAAAGAGGTGCTCCGCCATGCCCGGCCTGCAAGCTGTAGTCAACATTGGCGCGCCTGATGTTCAGCCCTTCGACTCCGGTCCAGGTCGCGACGCCGTTGGTCGCCGCCAGGCTGACGGTGCCAAGCAGGGTGGCGCCGCGGCGGTTGAGGAGCGTGAGCGTGATGGTGCGGGTATCGGTCGTAACCGTGTTGTTGAACTCATCCTGGATCGCTACGGCGGGCGTGAGCGTCACGCCGGCCGCCGACGTGACCGGTTGCGTAGTGAACGCCAGATGGTGCGCGCCACCGGAGGTAATATTGAACGGGTTGCTGTCCACAGTGTCACCACCCGGGAACGGAGCCCCGCTGGTGCGGGTCGCCCGCAACTGATACCCCGTGCCTACCTGGTTAATGCGCAGATTCTGACGGTGAGCAGGTTGTCCGTGCCCAGCAGCGGCGGCGGCGGCCCACCAACAATCGAGAGCGTGATCGTGCGGTCGTCGCCGGTGACGGTGTTGTTGCACTGGTCCTGAATGGTGACGGCCGGTGTGAGTGGGGCGCCCGCAGGGGTGTTGGCGGGCTGGGTCGTGAACGCCAGATGGTGCGCCGCACCGTTGGTGACGCTCACGTCAATCACGCTGGTGGCGACGTTGAGGTTGTCTCCGCCGCTGCACGTCACCGTAATATCGGCCCGATCGCCAACAGCGGCGGCCCCGCAGTTCTGCACTGTCGAGCGCAGCCACACGGGGGCGAACTCGATCGTGGTCTGGTTGCCCGCGCTGCTGGCCGTGTTGACGGTGAACTGGATGGTCGTCGCGGTCGGTGTGGCCGTGTTGGAGAGCAGCGTCAGGTCGCCCGAGACGATCGTGGCCACACACGCCACGGTCGTGTCGAACTCGAAGGTCGCCGGCGCCGTCAGCGTGATCGTGGAGGTCGGCTCCCACTCGCCAGCGGCGCTTTCGGTGATCCGCGGGTTGCTCGCCAGCCCAGTGAACGTGCCCGCCACCACCGAATCGGCTGTGATCGGCAGTTGACCGAGCTGTGTGACGGCGTCGGCCAGCGCCGGAGCGGCCCCGAAAAGCACGGCCACGCTCAGGCACCACAGGGAGGCCGTTCGCCGGCACGCCGCCACCGGACGACACGAAGCACCATTGTTCTGCGAATTCCACCGCTCTTTATTCATGACGAAACCTCCTCGTTGGAAAGACCAGTCACAACCCAACCCCTTGTCCCATTCTGCCCGGTCCAGGAGGCGGGCGGCATCAGGGCTGCGGCGCGCCCAGGCCGGCCGGACCGGGCGTGCGAACGCCCTGGGAGAAGCCGGGGACCGCCAGCCGCTGCAACCCCTGGAAGCCCAGCCCCTGACTGCCGCTGGCCTGCAAGAGCTGCGCGGCGCGGCTGTTCAGTTGAATCGCCGTCACGCCCTGGCCGACGTTGCGCGGGTCCTGCACGCTGGCGGCCGCTGGCGAGACGACCGGCACCGCATTGGCACCGGGGAACGGCTCGGTGCGGATCACAGCCCCCCGCCCGCCCGTCGTCATCGGCATCGTGATCGTCTGCACCGTCTGCCGAATCTCCGGGTTGAAGCCGCGCGCATGCAGCCGGGCCCCCACGTACCCGGCCGCCGCATACCGATCCCACGCCGTGATGTTGTGGAACAGCTTCATCTCCACGTCCGGCCGGGCGAACTGGGCAGACGCAATCCCCAGGTCATGCCCCCACACAGCCCCGAAACCCTGCTGCGTGACCCAATCACCCAGCGGCGTGATCTCAGGACTGGCGTCAGCGACGACCGTCATAAGTTGCCCTGAGGCCAGGCCGATCGGGTGGCGGTTCACGCGCGGCGCGATCGAGCCGCCGGGAACCTCGGCCACGTATCCCACGGCTACGCCGCGGTCGTCGCGCATGACGAACGTGTGCCCGGGTTCGACGGGGAGCTCCACGTCGATTCGTGGGTCGGCCGCCGCCTGCGAGAGCACGACGATCGGCGTTCCCTCCCCTGCCCCGCGAGCGGAGGCGAGCAAGAGCCTTCCCCCGCGCAGCTCCATCCGGACGCCAGCCGTAAACTCATCGCGGTCCATGCCCAGCGTGGCCGGCCCCAGCACCACCGCCACCACGCCCGTCGATTCAAAGAGCATTAGCTGCGCCCCCTCCCCGACGCGGACGAGCCCCGGTATGACCGAGCGCCCCATCACCAGGTCCAGGGCGGCGGCGCCCGGCGGCTCCAGGCCCGCGGCTCCGGGCCGCGACGTCCCCGTTACAAAGAACAGTTCCTGGGCGTGCGCGTCGGGCCGCGCCGTGCCGAGCAACCCCGCCAGAATGAGCCACGAGGCGCGCGTCAGGATTCTCATCGCTTGCTCCTGGGAAGGTGGGCTTCGCTGTGCTCAGCCCACCCTACGCGTACTACGCCTACTGGTTTTCAGAGCCGGGCGGTCCTCCGCCCGGTTTTCCGGGTCGAGGACGACCCGGCTCGGATCAGTTCACCCGCAAAGGAAGCAGCGACGGACGACTAGAAGTCCACCGCGAGCTGTACGCCATAGATGGCCCGGTTGTACTCGTATACGTCTTCTCCCAGGCGATTCCAGACGTTGGAATTCTGGAACGTCAGCTCGACGCCGGCACGCAGCTTGATGGCCAGGGTCTTGAGCGTCGGGTTCTCGCCACGGGCCACGATCGCGTAGCTTAACCCCAGATTATATCGCTGGAGAAAGTCGGCCCGCTCCTTACGCTGGAAATCGAAGATGCTGGCGCCGGAGTAGTCCGCCCAGGTGAACTCCCCGCCGGCCTCGAAGGCGAAGCGGTAGGGCAGCGGCACGTTCAACCCCCAGATCAGCGAGTGGCCGCGGTTGTCGAACTCGGTCCCCACGGTCCGCTCGTCGCGGAATTCGTAGCCCAAAGTGAAGCTCAGCCACTCCTCGCCGAACAGCCGTCGCTGGCGCTCGTGCCGCTCGAAGTAGTCGCGCATCCAGAACAGGTCCCTGGCCGCCACGAGATTGAACGTGTGCACCAGGCCCAGCGAGCGGTACACCCCGTCGCGGTTCAGCCGCCGGTCGGTCAGCCGGTCCAGGTAGTTGCGGTCATCCTGCGTGAAGTACAGATCAGTGCGGCCCAGATCACGACCGCCCCCGCCCCGCCAGATCTTGGAGACGACCGGCGTGAAGCGGTTGCTGGAGATGAACGGTTTGTGGCCCAGTTGAGTGTACGAATACTCATATTGGAAGCCGATGTACAGATCGGGGATCGGCTGCCAGTTGACGTACGCGCGGCCCGGATAGCGGTTCACGTCGAACTGCGAGATGTTCGGCTGCCAGACATTGGTGGTTCCCCCGCCAATGCCCAGCGTCAGGCTCTCCCCGACCCAGGGGGCCTCACTCTTGGGGATGTAGCGGCTGATGTTGAAGTCGGCC
>JBBIST010000042.1:0-27132 GCA_037441125.1 Burkholderiales bacterium | reverse complement strand
CGGCGCTGCAGCGGGCCGCGCGGCGCGAGCAGGACTGCGCGCTCGGCCCGGCCGCCTCAGTCGCGCGCCGGCGCCGCTTCGAGGGCGTCGATCCAGCGCTCGATGCGTTCGCGCACTTCGACCGGCCGCTCGGTGAGCGGCCAGTGATGGCAGTCGATCGACTCGATCGTGCCGCGCGCAAAGCCGGCGGCGATCGCGCGCGTGGCTGCGAGCTGCGCGAAGGTGGCGCCGGTCGACAGCAGCACCAGCACCGGCATCGGATAGCTGGCCGGCGGCGGCAGCTCGCGGAACAGCTCGGCCAGTTCCTGCAGGTAGTGGGCAGTGCGGAAGCTGCGCAGATCGGCCCAGGCCGAGCTGTAGCGGGCGATGAACGCGGCTTCGCGCGCCGGGTCGCGCAGCGCCTCGCGCGCCTCGCGGTCGAGCGCTTCGAGATCGAGCGCGGCCAGTTGCCGCCGGCGCAGGCCGAGCCGGTTGAGCGCGCGCACCAGCGCCGCCGCCGCCGCCAGGAGCGCGCGCCAGCGCGCCAGGCGCCGCCAGCGGCCGTGCAGCGCGCCGCCGAACACCGGGTCGATCAGCACCAGCGCCTGCACGCGCTGCGGCTGCGTGGCGGCGAAGTGCAGCGCCGCCTGCGCGCCCAGGCTGTGGCCGACCAGGATCGTCTGCGGTGCGCCGGTGGCGTCGAGCAGCGCCTGCAGGTCGGCGCTCCACAGCTCCAGGCCGATCCGGCGCCTCGTTTCCGAGCGACCGTGGCCGCGCAGGTCGATGCGGATCAGGTCGCGCGCATGCGCCAGCCGCGTGTGGGCGACGAACTCCGACCAGCGCGTCAGGTTGCTCGCCAGTCCGTGCAGCAGCAGCACCGGCGAGCGCGGCGGCACGCCCGCTGCGCGCGCCGCGCTGACGTGAAAGTGCAGCGTGTCGCCACTGCCGTCGGCGGCGGCAAGCGTGCGCGCCTGATCCACGCGGCCGGCAGTCCGAGAGCGTTCATCGCCGCGCGCGGCGGCGCTGCGCCGCCGGCCCGCGATCGACGATGGCTGCCGCTTTACGGCGCAAACGGCGGCAACTTCTGCGCCACCGCGACCCGCTTGAGCGTCGGATACAGCGGCAGGCCGTCGCGCCACGGCGCGCGCGCCTCGCCCTGGATCAGCGGCAGCAGGTGGCGGCGCGCCTCGGCGGTGATCGAAAAGCCGTCGGCGCCGATGAAGGTGCCGGGCATCTTGCGTTCGACGTTGGCCACCTTCTCCAGCGGCGCGGCGCCGACGCGCCACTTGTAGGGCCGGTCCGAGACGCGCTCGATCGTCGCCATCACCTGGTTGCGACCCTTGAGCGCGAGCGCCACCGCGCTCCTGCCGACCGCCACCGCCTGCGCCAGGTCGGTGGCCGAGGCCACGTGCCGCGCCGAGCGCTGCAGGTAGTCGCTCACGGCCCAGTGCACCTTGAGCTTGAGCTGATCCTTGACCAGCGTCGCCAGCACCGGTGCGACACCGCCCAGTTGCGCGTGACCGAAGGCGTCGCGCGGGCCCTGGTCGGAGAGGAACTTGCCGGCGGCATCATGCGTGCCCTCGGAGGCGACCACCGTGCAATAGCCGTGCGCGTCGACCTTGGCCTTGACCGCGGCGAGGAAGCGCGCCTGGTCGAACGCCACCTCGGGCAGCAGAATCACCAGCGGCAGCGGCTGCTCGCGCGTGTCGGCCAGGCCGGCGGCAGCGGCGATCCAGCCGGCGTGCCGGCCCATGACCTCGAGCACGAACACGCGCGTCGAGGTCGAGGCCATCGACGCCACATCCAGGCTCGCTTCGCGCGTGCTGACCGCGACGTACTTGGCGACGGAGCCGAATCCCGGGCAGGTGTCGGTCAGCGGCAGGTCGTTGTCGATCGTCTTCGGCACGTGGATCGCCTGCAGCGGATAGCCGCGCGCAGTGGCCAGTTGCGCCACCTTCAGGCAGGTGTCGGCGGAGTCGCCGCCGCCGTTGTAGAAGAAGTAGCGGATCTCGTGCGCGCCAAAGACCTCGAGCAGGCGATCGAACTGCGCCGCACCCTTGCCTTCGGCCTTGGCCGGATCGGCGAGCTTGAAGCGGCACGATCCGAAGGCGCCGCCCGGCAGGTGGCGCAGCGCCGCCAACGCAGCGTCGCTTTCTCTCGTGGTGTCGATCAGGTCTTCGGCGAGCACGCCGACGATGCCGTTGCGCCCGGCATAGAGGCGGCCGAGCCGTTTGTCGCGCGCGGCGGCGCGGCGCCAAGCTTCGATCACGCCGGCGGCAGAAGCGTTGATGACGGCGGTGACACCACCGGACTGGGCGTACAGGGCGTTGGAGCGGGCCATGGTCGATTACCTGGTCGGCGGAGGTGGCAGTCGTGGCTGAGTCGATGTGCGTGCGAGCGTCGGCGCACAAGCATAGTGCCGGCACGCGCCGAATTCGCGCCGGAAAGAACTCTGGGTGCGAGCGGCAACAAGGCGGCCGCTACCGACCGCCACGTGGGCGTGGCGCGCGCAACGTGCCCTCGGCGTTTCGGCCGCCGACGGCCGAAACGCCGAGGGCGCTAGCTCAGCTTGCGGCCGCGGCCTTCTCGGTCTTCTTGGAGCCCGCCTTGCGCCGCTTCCAGGCGGCCTTCAGCGCCAGGCTCAGCGCCCGCTTCTGGGCCGCGGTCTTGGGCTTGCGCGTGCCCTTGCGCGGCGCCGCCTTGCCGTCACCGCCAAGAGCGGCGAGCGCACTGCGCAGTGCCGTGAGTTCACGCTCGCGGCGCGTGATTTCGTTGCGGATCGCTTTTTCGGCTGAGTTCATTCAGGTTCCTTGTCGAATGTGCAGGCCGCCGTAAGTACGGCCGCCGCAGTGTATGCCGAAGTTGGCCGATTAGCTAAGGAGCGCGAACTTCGCTCCTAACCACCGGTCGCCCGGGCACGAAGCTAATCGATGCTAAGTTCGCCGCCGGCGACCGCCGGCCGCGCCTGGCTGCGCGCGGCGCGCTCGGCGGCGGCGTCGACCAGCGTCACGATCGAGCGATAGCGCAGCCCCGAGTGCTCGGCCAGTCCGATCTCGCAGGTGCGGCTGGTCGACACGCCGAGCGTGCAGCCGGCCGGCAGCGAGGCACGCAGGTCGCGCAGCGCGTGCGCGTTCAGTTCCGGCGTCGTGAAGCCGAGCGCGCCCGCCCAGCCGCAGCAGCCGATTGCGGCCGGCACCTCGGCGCCGGCGCTGCAGGCACGCGCCACCGCCAGCAGCTTGTCTTCCAGTCCCATCTTGCGCAGGCTGCAGACCGGATGGACGGCGACCACGGCCTGGTCGGCCGCCAGCGGCAGGCGCGGCAGCACCAGATCGTGCAGCGCCTCGACGATGTCGAGCACGCGCAGCGGCTGGCCCTGCGCGGCCAGATGGCGCTTGATCCGGTACGCACAGGGGCTGGTGTCGAACACCACCGGGAGCCTGCCGCCGTCGCTGGCCTGCAGCAGCGCGGCCACGAGTTCGGCGCTCTTGCGGTCGGCGGCCTCGATCAGGCCCTTGCTCTCGAACGGCTGGCCGCAGCACAGCTCGGCCATCGCTTGCGGGTAGACGGGCGCGTAGCCGGCCCGGCGCAGCAGGCGGTCGCTGACCGTGGGCAGCGGTTCTGCATCGTCGCCGCGCGCTGCCCCCATGTTGCGCGCGGCGCAGCTCGGAAAGTAGACGAGCGGCTCGCCGGCGCCCGGCGGGCGCGGCACAAACGAGGCGGCGCGCGGCAGGTGCGGCGTCCAGCGCGGGATCGCGCCGCCGCTGGCGCGGCGCGCTGTTGCCGTGAGCGCGCTCATCGCGCGCGTGCCGATGGCCGCGTGCAGCAGGTCGGCGCCGGCCAGCCCGGCGCGCACGGCGGCGGTGGTGGCGCCGTAGTGGTCGGCCACCGCGGCGCCGATGCGGCGGGCCATTGACCCGGCGTTCTCGCCGCGGATCGCCTTGATCAGCTTGCCGGTCTCGATCTCCACCGGGCAGGCGGTCGCGCACAGGCCGCAGGCGGCGCAGGTGTCGACGCCGAGCCAGGCGTACTCGCGACGCGCGGCTTGTACATCGATGCCGGCGCTCTCCAAGCGCGCGATCTCGCGCAGGGCGACGATCCGCTGGCGCGGCGTGAAGGTCAGTTTCGCCGACGGGCACTTGGGCTCGCAGAAGCCGCACTCGATGCACTTGTCGACCAGCGGATCGGCGGCCGGCAGCGGCTTCAGATGGCGCAGGTGCGCACGCTCGTCGTCGCTGAGGATCACGCCCGGGTTGAGCAGGTTGTCGGGATCGAACAGGCGCTTGATCTCCTGCATCAGCAGCAGCCCGTCGCGGCCCCACTCGAGCTCGACGAACGGCGCCATGTTGCGGCCGGTGCCGTGCTCGGCCTTGAGCGAGCCGTCGTACTTGCGCACCACGAGTTGCGCCACCTCGTCCATGAAGCGCGCGTAACGATCGACTTCGGCAGCGGTGGCGAAGTCCTGCGTGAAGACGAAGTGCAGGTTGCCTTCGAGCGCGTGGCCGAAGATGATCGCCTCGCGGTAGCCATGCGCGTGCAGCAGCGCCTGCAGGTCAGCCGTGGCCTGCGCCAGTTGCGCCACCGGAAAGGCCACGTCCTCGATGATCACCGTGCTGCCGCTGGCGCGCATCGCGCCCACCGACGGGAAGGTGCCCTTGCGCACCTTCCAGAACTTCGCGATCACTTCGGCGTCGCTGCTGAACTCGATCGGCGTCGCAGTGGCGATGCCGGCGAGCGCGGCGACGACCGCCGCGACCTGAGCGCGCAGCGTCTGGCCATCGGCGGCGCGCGTCTGCACCAGCAGCGCGGCGCCGTCGGCGCCGAGCGAGCGCAGCGCCGCCGGCATGCCCGGCTTGTGCTCGACGCTGGCCAGTGCGGCACGGTCCATCAGCTCGACCGCCTCGACCGGCTGCGCGGCGAGCGCGCTCACCGCCAGGCACGCCAGCCGCAGCGAGTCGAACAGCAGCAGTGCTGCCGCCTGGTGCGGGTGCTCGGGCACCGTGCGGTAGGTGATTGCGCTGATGAAGCCGAGCGTGCCCTCGGAGCCGATCATCAGGTGCGCGAGGATGTCGATCGGATCGTCGAAGTCCACCAGCGCATTGAGCCCGTAGCCGGTGGTGTTCTTCATCCGGTACTTGCGGCGGATGCGCTCGCAAAGCTGCGCGTCGCGGCCAACGCGCCGCGCCAGCTGCGCCAGCCCCAGCAGCAGCTCGGCATGCGAGCGCCTGAAGGCGGCCACCGAGGCGGCGTCCTCGGTGTCGAGCACGGCGCCGTCGGCGAGCATCACGCGCATGCCGGCCAGCGTGTGGTAGCTGTTGTGGCGCGTGCCGCAGCACATGCCGCTGGCGTTGTTGGCGGCGATGCCGCCCACCATCGCGGCGTCGATCGAGGCCGGGTCGGGGCCGATCTTGCGGCCGTAGGGTGCCAGTGCCCGGTTGGCCGCGGCGCCGATCACCGCCGGCTGCAGGCGCACGCTGGCGCCGTCCTGCGAGATGCGAACGCCGCGCCAGGCGTCGCCGAGCAGCACCAGCACCGAGTCCGAGATCGCCTGCCCCGACAGGCTCGTTCCCGCCGCGCGGAAGGTCAATGGCGCACGGTGCGCGCGGCAGGCGGCGAGCACTGCGCGCAGCTCGTCTTCTGCTTCCACCGTGACGACGATCTGTGGCACCAGCCGGTAGAAGCTCGCGTCGGAGCCGTAGGCCAGCCGCCGCAGCGGCTCGGTGACGATGCGCGCCGCCGGCAGCACGCGCGCCAGATCGCGGCGCAGGGCGTCATATGTGGGGGCGGCGGCCGGCACGCGCATCGCGGCACCCTAGCAGGGGCGCCGCCGGCCGGCTTGCCGTGGCGCAAGCCGCGCCCGGTCGCTGCGGTTTCGCCGCTACCAGCGCAGCAGGCGCGGTCCGGCGAGCGCGCCGATGGCCACCGGCGCGAGCAGGCCGAGCACGTACCAGACGGCGAGGAAGGGCGCGGCCAGCTCGGGGCAATGCAGCGCGTATATGGCGGTGCCGACACCGCCGGCGAGCAGGCCGGCAGCGGCCCCGGCGGCGACCGGTTGCGTCGGCGCCATGGTCCGCAGCGCGATCAGCGCCGCAGCGAGGACCGGCAGCGACAGCAGCGCGATGCTCGGCGAGCAGGTGCGCCACGACGCACCGAAGACGAGCGCCGCGCGCTCGCCCGGCGCAGTGCCTGCCAGCGCGCCGATGGCCAGCAGCCACAGCACGGCCACCGGCGCGATCGGCGCCAGCCGCGCCGCGCCCGCGCGCACGCCCGGCCGCGCAAGGCGCAGCGCCAGCACCAGCGCGACGGCGGCAATCGCCAGCCCGAAGCCCAGCTTGACCCAGAACATCGGCAGGCCGAGGTACGCGCGCAATTGCGGATTCAATCCGAGCAGCAGCAGCATCAGCACCGCGGCCGCCGCCGCCGACAACGCGAGCGCGACGGCGAGCGCGCGCGGGCCGCGCCGCGGCGACACCGGCTCCAGGTTGTTTACCAGGCTGTCGATCAGTTGCTCGGTGCGCATGGCTGCCTCTCAGGTCGGCTCGCCGGCGCCGCGCAGTCGGGCGGCGAGCGCCTTCAGCCCGCGGTGCACGCCGACCTTGACCGCCGACTCCGACAGCCCGGTGCGCCGCGCCGTCTCGACCACGCTCAGGCCTTCGAGCTTCATGTAGACGATCGGCAGGCGCTGCTTGTCGGGCAGAAGCGCGAGCAGCTTCTCGAGGTCGCGCCGCACGCCGCCTTCCTGCGCGTCGGCGGCCAGCAGGCCCTCGTCGACGTCGTCGATCGGATCGTGCAGCGCGTCGCTGCGCGCGCGTCGGCGCAGCAAGTCGACCAGCTTGTAGCGGGCGATCGCATGCAGCCACGAAGTGACCGGCTGCGCCGGGTCGTAGGTGTGGCGCTGGTTGTGCACGGCAAGCAGGGTCTCCTGCACCAGGTCCTCGACGTCGTCGGGCAGCCGCGCGAGTCGCCGCCGCAGGAAGCCGCGCACCAGCGTCGCGGTCTCGCGCAGGAAGTCGCGATACGAGACCGGGTCGCCGGCCTGCGCCCCCACGATCAGCGCATGCAGCCGCAGTTCGCGCGCATCGCCTGCGGCGCCGCTGCCGTCGCCGCGGTCGTCGTTCACGGCCATGCGCCCATCGAGGAGTGGTTCGTTCGCAGGCGCCGCCCGGTTACACGGCGACGCCGAAAGACGGTGGGCCGCGATTGTGCCGCAAGGTGTAACCGCAGCGATCGGCGCAGCGAATCGCCGACCAGACCCGCGGCGCCGTGCCATGCGCGGTCGATCCGATCCACTCCGAGGAGCTCCATGATGAACACCCGTCACTCGCTGTTGCTTGCCGCGGCGCTGACCGCCTTCGCCGCAGGCGCGGCCCACGCCCAGGACAAGGGCGCGTCGATCAAGGGCGAAAAGGAGAAGTGCTACGGCATCGCCAAGGCCGGACAGAACGACTGCGCCGCCGGGCCGGGCACGAGCTGCGCCGGCACGAGCAAGGTCGACTTCCAGGGCAACGCCTGGAAATACGTGGCCAAGGGCACCTGCGAGCAGATCAAGACGCCGAAGGGCACCGGCTCGAAGACGCCGGTCAGGGGCTAAGGTGCAGGCTGCCGCCGGCGCGCCGCCGCAGGCGGCGGCCGCCATTGGCGCGAACGGCGCGCGCCCTCGCGCTTATCCCGGAGCGCGCAGCGCGAAGGGTAGTCCAGGGAACGCCGGGGCCGGACTGGGACTGAAGCCCGAGCACTTCGACGCCGCGCTTGACTGCGGCGACGACGGGCTGTGGTTCGAGCTGCACCCGGAGAACTACATGGTCGCCGGCGGCCCGCGACTGGCCTGGCTCGATCTCGTGCGCGAAGCGCATCCGCTGTCGCTGCACGGGGTCGGCCTGTCGCTCGCCTCGGCCGAAGGCGTCGACGGCGCGCATCTGGCGCGGCTGGCGGCGCTGGTCGACCGCTGCGCGCCGATCCTGGTGTCCGAGCATCTGGCGTGGTCGCGCGGCCACGGCATGTCGGTTCCTGACCTGCTGCCGGTGGCGCGAACGAACGAGGCCTTGGCGGTGTTCGCCGCCAACATCGGCCGCGTGCAGGACCGCCTGCGCCGACCGATCGCGATCGAGAACCCGTCGCACTACCTGCGCTTCGAACGGCACGACCACGACGAGGTGCAATTCCTGGTCGAGCTGGCGCGTCGCAGCGGCTGCCGCCTGCTGGTCGACGTCAACAACGTGTTCGTCAGCGCCAACAACGTCGGCCTCGACGCGCACGATTGGATCGACCGCGTGCCGGGTGAACTGGTGGCCGAGATCCACCTCGCCGGCCACCACGAGGATCCGGTGCACGGCGCGCGTGTGCTGATCGACGGTCACGATGCGCCGGTGGCCGAGCCGGTGTGGGCGCTGTACCGGCGGCTGATCGCGCGCATCGGGCCAAGGCCGACGCTGATCGAGCGCGATGCCAACCTGCCGCCGTTTGCCGAGTTGCTCGCCGAGCGCGAGCGCGCGCAGCGGCTGCTATCGGCCGGCGCCGACCGAGGCCGCTGAAGTGAAACACCCGACCCGCCTGAACGTGTCATCCCCGCGAAGGCGGGGATCCAGTGTCTTTCGAGGCAACGACACTGGGTCCCCGCTTGCGCGGGAACGACACGACCCGTTTCATGCGTCGCGGGTCGCGCGCAGCGCGGTGGAGCAACTGAGATGAGCGCGCTGGCGGACTTCCAGGCGGCCTTTCTGCAGGCGCTGCGCGACCCGGCCGCTGCGGCCGACGAGCGCGTGGCCGCGCTCGTGCGCCAGCCGGGCTTCGCCGTCTACCGCAACACCGTCTGGCGCGGCTGCATCGATGCGCTGGCGGCCAACTATCCGGCGATCCTGCGCCTGGTCGGCGACGACTGGCTTCGCGCCGCGGCGGCGGTGTACGTGCGCCGCCGTCCGCCGGTGCAGCCGATGCTGGTCGACTACGGCGCCGGCTTCGCCGAGTTCCTCGAGACCTTTGCGCCGGCAGCCGAACTGCCCTATCTGCCGGCGGTGGCGCGCCTGGATCGCTGCTTCACCGAGGCGCACCTCGCCGCCGACGCCGAGGCGCTCGAGCCCGACGCACTCGCGGCGCAGTTGCGGCAGGCCGCCGCTTCAGTGGCGACGCTGTGCCTGGCGCCACACCCGGCGGCGCGCTGGCACTGGTGCGACGAGGCGCCGGCGCGAACGATCTGGGCGCGCAATCGCGACCTCGAAGCCGACGACGGCGAACTCGCCTGGCGCGCCGAAGGCACTCTGCTCACGCGGCCGCGCGGCGCGGTGCAGATGCAGCCGCTGGCGCGCTGCGGCGTCGCGCTGCTCGCGGCCTGCGCCGCCGGCCGGCCGCTGCTGCCGGCGCTGGAAGCCGCCGCCGAAGTCGATCCGCACGAAGCACCGATGCTGCTGCCGTCGCTGGCGGCCGCCGGCGCCTTTGCCGCGGCGCCAGCGCAACCCGACACGCCGCCACCGGCAGCGACCACAAGGAGAGCGAAGTCATGATCCCCGCCGACACCACGACTGCGCTCACGCCGCGCACCGCGTTCGCTGCGGCTGCGACCTGGCTCGCGCGCGCCGTGCCCGAATCGGTTCTGCTGCTGGCCGCGCGCGTGGCGCTGGCGGCGATCTTCTGGCAGTCGGGACGCACCAAGGTCGAGGGCTGGCTCACCGTGTCCGACAACGCCGTGGCGCTGTTCGCCGACGAGTACCGGCTGCCGCTGCTCGACCCGGCCTTGGCCGCGCACCTGGCCGCCTATGCCGAGCACCTGCTGCCGCTGCTGCTGCTGCTCGGGCTGGCGACGCGCGCCGCCGCGCTCGGTCTGCTGGCGATGACCGCGGTGATCCAGGTGTTCGTCTACCCGGACGCGTGGCCGACGCACCTGTCGTGGGCGGCGCTGATGCTGCTGCTCGTGCGCCAGGGCGGCGGCGCGTTTTCGCTCGACCGCGCTCTGCGCCTGCGATAGACAGGCGCGCCGCGCGCAGCCTGTCAGCGACCGACCGGGTCTTCGGGCGGTCGCAGCGCGCCCAGCGCCTGGTCGGCGCGCGCCAGCGTGCTCGGCGCGACTGCGGGCAGCGCGCGCATGCCGCGAATGATCGCCAGCCGCCAGGCGGCGAGTGCAAGCGCCAGCGCGCCCAGGCCGGCGAAGGCGAGCGCGGCGCGCAGCCCGAAGTGTTCGCCGAGCCAGCCCGACAGCAGTGCCCCGGGGGCGGCCGGCAGCAGCGTGAGCCAGCGCATCGTGCTCGTCATCCGCCCGAGCAGCGGCGCCGGCGTCACCGCCTGGCGCAGGGCGAGGAAGGCGATGAAGACCAGCACCGCGCCGAGCCCGAACAGCAGCAGCATCGCCGCGAACACGGCCACGCCGAAGCCGGCGGCGGGCGCGACCGCGGCCATGGTCCAGCCGCTGCCGGTAAGCGCGAAGCCGGCGACCATCGTCGGTCCGGGACCGATGCGCGCCGAGACGCGGTGGCCGAACACGCTCGCCAGCACGGCGCCGGCGCCCAGGGCGACGAAGCAGGCGCCGACCTGGCGCTCGTTCAGGCCGAGTTCGCGCGTCGCGTACAGGATCTGCACGGTGAGCGTCGCGTAGTGCGTCATCTGCCACAGGCCGACCACCACCGCCATCGTCACCAGCAGGCGGTGGTTGACGACGAAGTGCAGTCCCTGCCGCAGCGCCGGCCAGAAGCGGGCGGCGGCCGCGAGCGCGCCCTCGGTCACGCGCACGCCGCGCAGGATCAAGGCCGAGTAGACGAGCAGCGCCGCGGTCGCCAGCAGCGCCGCCGGCGCGCCGCTGAGCTTGATCAGCGCGCCGGCCATCCCCGGGCCGAGCACCTCGGCGCCGGAGCTGGCAAGCGCGTTGCGCGCGTGCGCCTCGACCAGGCGCTCGCGCGCGACGATCTGCGTCAGGACGATCTGGGCGGCGCTGCCGGCGATCGTATGCACGCTGCCGAGCGCGAAGCCGACCACGTACAGCCAGGTCATCGACAGCCAGCCGAGCCACCACGCCAGCGGCACGCTGAGCAGGGCCGAGGCCAGCAGCAGCTCGCCGCCGACGTACACCGGCAGCTTGCGCACGCGGTCGAGCCAGACGCCGGCCGGCAGCGAGAACAGCACGAAGGGGGCGATCTCCAGCGCCACCAGCAAGCCCATCTGCGTCGGCGTCGCCTCTAGCAGCAGGACGGCGGTCAGCGGCAGCGCCAGCATCGAGATCTGGTTGCCGAACGAGGCGTTCAGGATCGACGACCACAGGCGCCGGTAGGAGCGGTCGCGCAGCAGGTCGCCGGGCGGCAGGCGCAGGTGCGCGGCGGCGCGCCGCAGGGCGGCCACGGGCATGGAACTCATCGTCGATCGCGGTCTCGCGGCGGCAGTGGCGCGGGGGCCGAAGCGTAGCGCCGGCGCGCCGCTGCGGCGGCCGCCGCTGCGCAAGGTCAAGGCGGCGGCGCACGCCGATGCGCCGTGCGCGCCGCGCGCGTCCTACGATGGCGGACCCGCATCGGCCCGAGGAAAGCCAACGCGCAGGCCGAGCGCACCCTGGAGGAGAGCCGATGAAAATCGCCGTTCCGAGCCCGCAGCTCGCCAAGCATCCCTTCGTCGCCGGCCTGCCGTACGCGCTGGTCGAAGAACTCGCGCCGCTGGCGCGCGAAGTGCAGTTCGCGCCCGACCAGGTGATCTTCCGCGAAGGCGAAGACTGCCGCGACTTCTACCTCGTGCTCTCGGGCCGGGTGGCGCTGGAGATGGTCTCGGACGGTGCGGCGCTGCGCGTGCAGACGGTCACCGGCGGCGACGAGTTCGGCTGGTCGGCGGTGCTGATGGGCCGCGGCAAGCACTTCCAGGCGCGCGCGCTCGATCGGGTCGAGGCGCTCGCCTTCGACGGTCGCGCCGTGATGGATCTGTGCCGCGAGGACCCCGTGCTCGGCTTCGAGTTCATGTACCGGCTGCTCGGCGTGGTCTCGGAACGGCTGCAGGCCACTCGCCTGCAACTGCTCGATCACACCTGGCCGGCGGCCAAGCGCGCCGGCGCCTGAAGCGCCGCGTCGCCGCCGGCAGCGGCGCTACACCAGCCGGCCCAGCAGCGCCGCCGGGAACAGCATCAGCAGCGCCACCGGCAGCAGGCACAGCACGGCGGCGGCGATCGCCGGGCCGCGCACCGCCGGCGCTACCGTCTCCGAGGCGCCCATGAACGCGTACTGGATCACGCGCAGGTAGAAGTAGATGCCGAGGTAGCTCGCCACCAGGCCGAGCGTGGCCACCAGCACGTGACCGGCGGCCATCACGTTGGTGAACACCAGGAACTTGGCGACGAAGCCGGGCAGCGGCGGGATGCCGGCCAGCGACAGCATCGCCAGGCCGAGCATCAGGGCGCCGAAGGGCGAGCGCCCGTACAGGCCGCGCAGGCTGTCGATGCGGTCGCTGGCGGCCTCCGCCGCCAGGCGCGGCAGCGCGGCGAAGGCGAGCAGGTTGGCGAGCGCGTAGGTGACGGCGTAGAAGGCGACCGCCTGGAAGCGGCCGGCGGGCGCGCCGAGGAAGGCGAGGAACAGGTAGCCGGCGTGGGCGATCGACGAGTAGGCGATCATGCGCCGGAAGCTCGCCTGCCGGATCGCCGCCAGGTTGCCCCAGACGATCGACGCCAGCGGCAGCGCCACGATCAGCCCGACCAGCAGCGCCGGCACGGCGCCGTCGGCGAACAGCCGCACCGCCGCCAGCAGGACGCCGGCCTTGACCAGGGTCGACATGTAGGCGGTGACCGGCACGCTGGCGCCTTCGTAGGCGTCGGGCGCCCAGCCGTGGAACGGCACCACCGCGGCCTTGAGGAACAGCGCGGCGATGAACAGCGCGATGCCGCCGGTGGCGAGCATGCCGGTGGCGCTGCCGGTGTCGCCGAACTGGGCCAGTGCGGCCGGGAACGCCGACAGCGCCAGCGACCCGGTGGCGCCGAACAGCAGCGACATGCCCATCAGCAGCGTCGTGCTGGCGGCACCGCCCATGATCAGGTACTTGAGCGCCGCCTCGGCGGCGTCGGCGCGCCGGTAGGCGAGCAGCACCAGCGCGTACAGCGGCAGCGACATCAGCTCCAGGCCCATGAACAGGGTGAGGAAGCTGTCGGCCGACAGCATCAGGCACACGCCGTACAGCGACGACAGCATGAGCACGCCGAACGGCGTGCTGTCGGCGAATTCCTCGCGCGCCATCAGCATCACCGGCGCCGCCAGCGCCAGGATCAGCGCCTTGGCCACCGTTGCCTGCGGGTCGATCGAGAACTGGCCGGCGAACGGCACCGCGTGCACGCCTTCGGCGTAGAGCCAGAAAGCGGCCAGCGCCGCGGCGAGCGTGAACGCCAGCGCCAGCATCGGCACCGCGCGCGCGCGGCCGAAGATCGCCTGCAGCATCAGCACGACCACGCCGGCCAGGAGCATGTGCTCCGGCAGCATCGCCGTGGCGACGGTCCCCCAGTTCATCTTGCCCCCTTCGCCCTTCGGGCTGTCCCCCCAAGGGGGAGCGAGCGCCTACGGAGCGGCCGGGCGGCGCTAAGCGGTGCCCCCTTCGCCCTTCGGGCTGTCCCCCCGAGGGGGAGCGAGCGCCTACGGAGCGGCCGGGCGGCGCTCATCTTGCCTCCCCGCCGCCGGCCTCGACGACCTGCACCGGCGCCTGCGCCGTGCGCGGCGTGCTGACCAACTGCTGGTACTGCTGCGCCGCCAGTTCGGTCTTGCTCAGCGGCTCGGCCGGAAACAGCCCGAGCCAGAAGATCGCCGCCGCCAGCGCCACCAGGATCGCGCGCTCGCGCCCGTTGAGGTCGGCGATCACCGAGCCGTGGCCCGCCGGCTCATGGCCGTGCGCCTGCGGCACGCGCACGGCGCCGAACAGGAAGCGCTGTGCGAACCACAGCATGTACAGCGCGCCGAGCACGACGCCGCTGACCGCGCCCACCGCCATCGCCAGCGGCAGCCATTCGCCCTGCTGGTAGGCCGGCCAGGCAGCGGCAAAGGCGCCGAGCAGGACCAGGAACTCGCCGGTGAAGCCGCTCGTGGTCGGCAGGCCGATCGAGGCCAGCGTCAGGATGGCGAAGAACACCGAGTACACGGGCAGGATCTTGGCCAGCCCGCCGTAGGCGGCCAGCTCGCGCGTGTGGCAGCGCTCGTAGATCATGCCGATCATCAGGAACAGGCCGCCGGCGACGAGGCCGTGGCTGACCATCTGCAGGATCGCGCCCTGGATGCCGAGCAGATCGAGCGAGATCAGGCCGAGCATCACGTAGCCGAGGTGGCTGATCGACGAGTAGGCGACGATCTTCTTGATGTCGGTCTGCACCAGCGCCAGGCAGGCGCCGTAGATGATCGCCAGCACCGCCAGCACCATGATCGCCGGCGCCAGCAGCGCGGTGGCGTCGGGGAACAGCGGAAAGCCGATCTTCAGGAAGCCGTAGGTGCCCATTTTCAGCAGCACCCCGGCGAGGATCACCGAGCCGGCGGTCGGCGCCTCGACGTGCGCGTCCGGCAGCCAGGTGTGGAACGGCACCATCGGCACCTTGATCGCGAACGACAGGCCGAAGGCGACGAGCAGGATCGTCTGCACCTCGAGCGTGAGCTGGCTGCGGTACAGGTCGGCGAAGGCGAAGCTCGTGATCCCGGTGGTGCTGTACAGCGACCACACGAGGTAGATCACCGCCGCCAGCATCAGGATCGAGCCGGCCGCCGTGTACAGCACGAACTTCAGGGTGGCGTAGATGCGCCGCTCGCCGCCCCAGATGCCGATGATCAGGAACATCGGGATCAGCATCGCCTCCCAGAAGATGTAGAAGAGGAACAGGTCCTGGGCGACGAAGGTGCCGATCATCGCGAATTGGATCAGCAGCACCATGGCGTAAAACAGGCGCACGTCCTTGGTGACGGCGCTGAAGGCGCCGGCCACCACCAGCGGCCCGAGGAAGGCGGTGAGCGCCACCAGCAGCACGTTGTTGCCGTCCAGGGCGATGTGGTAGTGCACGCCCCAGGCGGGGATCCAGGGCACGCGCGTCTCGAACTGCAATCCGGGGTCGCGCGCGTCGAAGCTCAGGTAGAGCACCGCCACCAGCAGCAGTTGCGCCAGCATGACGCCGAGGCTGAAGTGGCGGATCGCGTCGTCGCGATCGATCACCAGCAGCGCCAGCATCGCCGCCAGCGGCAGCCAAAGCACGAGGTTCAGGGCGCCGGCGAGTACGGTCGGGTCAAACATGGCGCAGTCCCCAGGCGAGCGCGCCCACCAGGCCGATCATCGCCAGCAGCAGGTACAGCTGCAGGTTGCCGGTCTGGATCCGGCCCAGGTGGCCGGCCACGCGCACCGCCAGCGCCGCCAGGCCGTCGAGCGAGCCGTCGAGCAGGCGCCGGTCGCCGAGCCCGAGGAAGACGCGATCCGACAGCCACAGCAGCGGCTGGTGCAGCGTGCGCTCGTAGAACTCGTCGACGTAGTACTTGGCCGCGAGCAGCCGATGCAGGCCGACCAAGCGCTCCTGCACGCGCGCGGCGCGCGCGCCGTCGCCGGCGTAGAAGAACGCCGCCAGCGCCAGGCCGCCGAAGCCGATCACCACCGCCAGGCCGATCAGCGGCCAGTAAAAAGGCGCGCGCGCCTCGATGATCGCCGGCAGCGGCCACTGCGCGCCGAGGAACGCCGGCACGGCGATGAAGCCGCCGATCGCCGACAGCAGCGCCAGCGGCGCCAGCACGCCGGTCATCGACAGCGGGCTCTCGTGCACGTGGTGCTCGACCTCGGCGCTCATGCGGCTGCGGCCGAAGAAGGTGAGCCACAGCAGCCGGAACATGTAGAACGAAGTGAGCAGCGCCGTGGTCGTGGCGATCGCCCACAGCAGCGTCGAGCCGCCGGCCGAGCTGGCGAACGAGTACCAGAGGATCGCGTCCTTCGAGTAGAAGCCGGCCAGCGGCGGGATGCCGGCGATCGCCGCCGTGGCCACCGCGAAGGTGACGAAGGTGACCGGGATGCGGCGCGCCAGGCCGCCCATTCTGCGCACGTCCTGTTCGCCGGAAAGCGCGTGGATCACGCTGCCGGCGCCGAGGAACAGGCAGGCCTTGAAGAAGGCGTGGGTGACGACGTGGAAGATCGCCACCGCGTAGGCGCCAACGCCGGCGGCGACGAACATCAGGCCGAGCTGCGACACGGTCGAGTAGGCGAGCACCTTCTTGATGTCGGTCTGCACGACCGCGATCGTGGCGGCGAAAAACGCCGTCGCCACGCCGACGCCGGCGACCACGGCGCTGGCTGCCGGCGCGTTGTCGTACAGGCCGCTCAGGCGCGCCACCAGGTAGACGCCGGCGGTCACCATCGTTGCCGCGTGGATCAGCGCCGAGACCGGCGTCGGGCCGGCCATCGCGTCGGGCAGCCAGACGTGCAGCGGGATCTGCGCCGACTTGCCGCAGGCGCCGATGAAAAGCAGCACGCCGGCGACGCTCGCCAGCGCCAGCAACTGCGGCGTCGGTTCGGCGAAGGCGGCGTTGATGCGGTCGACGTCGAGCGTGCCGGTGAGCGTGTACAGCAGGAACATGCCGAGCAGGAAGCCGGCGTCGCCGATGCGGTTGACGATGAAGGCCTTCTTGCCGGCGATCGCCTTGTCCTCGTCCTGGAACCAGAAGCCGATCAGCAGGTACGAGGCCAGCCCCACACCCTCCCAGCCGACGAACTTGACCAGCAGCGAGCGGCCGAGCACCAGCACCAGCATGAAGAACAGGAACAGGTTCAGGTACGCGAAGTAGCGTGCGTAGCTGCGGTCCTCGTGCATGTAGCCGGTCGAGTAGATGTGGATCAGCGAGCCGACGCCGGTGACCACCAGCGCCATCACCGCCGTCAGGCGGTCGAAGTAGAAGGCGATCTCGAACTCGACGCCGCCGATCACCGCCCAGGTGTAGACGACCTCGACGATCGGTGCGCCGCGCGACTCGAGTTCGACCACCGCCGCCAGGGTGAGCGCGAAAGCCGCCAGCGGCAGCGCGCAGCCGACGACACTGACGAAGGTCTTGCCCAGGCGCTGGCCGAGCAGGCCGTTGAGGAGGAAGCCGGCCAGCGGCGCCAGTGCGATCAGCGTCAGTCTCATCGCTAGCCCCGCAGGTCGCTGTAGGCGCCGACATCGAGCGTGCGCTTGTGGCGCACCATCAGCAGCATGATCGGGATCGCGATCGCGATCTCGGCGGCGGCCACCACGAAGACGAGAAACACCAGCACCGCGCCGGCGGCGATGTCGGCCTGCTGCGCGAACACCACCAGGCTCAGGAGCACGCCGTTCAGCGCCAGCTCCAGGCACATCAGCACCACCAGCAGGTTGCGGCGCACCGCCAGCCCGATCATGCCGAGCGCGAACATGGCGAACGACAGCAGCAGCAGCAGTTGCAGCCTATCCATGGCGGCCCCCGCCCGGTCGCGGCGCCTTGATCACCGCGATCGCCGCCACCGCCGCCGCCAGCAGCAGCAGCGCGGTGAGCTCGAAGTGCAGCCAGTACTCGCTGAGGAAGCTGCGCGCGAAGGCCTCGACCGTGAACACTTCGTTCGTGCCGGGCAGTGCCGCGGCGCTGCGGCCGCCGTGCCACAGCAGCAGCGCCAGCATCAGCAGCAACAGCAGCCCGATCGCCGCCCCGGGCAGGAGCAGAGCCGAGAACTGCGAACGCGTCGCCGCGCGCACCTCGAGCAGCATGATCCCGTACACCATGAACACCATCACCGCGCCGACGTAGATCAGCACCTGGAAGGCGGCGATGAAGTGCACGCCGAGCAGACCGTAGATGCCGCCCAGGAACACCATGGTCGAGATCAGCGCCGTGGCCACGTGCATCGGCGCGCGCAGCACGATCATCAGCACCGACCCGGCGAGCGCGCCGACCCCGAACAGGTACAACAGGAGCGTGTCCAGTTCGGCCAGCAGGGCGTTCATGGTGTGCCTCCGTGCGGCGCCTGCGCCTTCGCCGGGTAGGGTTTGGCGACGTCGCGCAGCGGCCGCCAGGCAAGCAGTTCTTCGCGGCCGATCCACATCCGCTGCCGGTCGTAGCCGGCGAAGTCGGGCACCTCGGGCACCATGCGGATCGCGTCCTCCGGGCAGGCCTCGACACACAGGCCGCAGAAGATGCAGCGCGAGTAGTCGATCTCGAAGCGCGCCGGGAACTTCGGATGGGCGGCGTCGGCCGGGTCGAAGCCGGCCTCGATCTCGATCACCCGCGCCGGGCACACGGTGGCGCACATGTTGCAGGCGATGCACTGCGGGCTGCCGTCGGGGCGCTGCGTCAGCACGTGCTTGCCGCGGTTGCCGCGCGCGTAGTCGGCGCGCCGCTCCTCCGGGTAGGCGGTGGTGATTGCGCCCTTGCGGCCGCGCAGCCACTTGGCCATGTTGCGCGCGAACACGCCGCTGGTGATCGCCAGGCCGCGGATCACCTCGAACAGATACGCGCCTTCCCACCAACCCATCTGCGGCTGGTTCCAGTAGCGGCGGCGCACGAACGGCCGGTCGCGGTAGCGCGGGCGCGGCGCGTCCATCAGGCGGCTCCCTGCAGCAGCCAGAGCGCGATCGCCGTGACCACCAGGTTGGCGAGCGCGAGCGGGAACATGAACTTCCAGGCGAAGCGCAGCACCTGGTCGTAGCGGAAGCGCGGCAGCGACCAGCGCACCAGGATCTGGAAGCTGCACAGGATCAGCATCTTGACCAGGAAGGTCAGCACCTGAAGCACGACGACGACCGCGTGCGGCAGCGCCAGCTCGTAGCCTCCCGGGAAGCTGAAGCCGCCGTCGTGCATGAACGGCAGGTTGTAGCCGCCGAGGAACAGGGTCGTGAACAGGGCGGCGATGATCGCGATCTGGATGAACTCGGAGAACATGAACAGGCCCATCTTCATTCCCGAGTACTCGGTGAAGTAGCCGGCGACGAGCTCGCTTTCGGCCTCGGGCAGGTCGAACGGGATGCGCTTGTTCTCGGCGATCGCCGCGGTCAGGAACAGGATCGCCGCGAGCGGCTGCAGGAAGATGCCCCAGGCCGGCAGCACGCTCAGCAGCACGCCCGACTGCTGGCGCACGATTGCATCCAGGTCGACCGTGCCGTAGATCAGGATCAGGCCGAGCACGGACAGGCCGAGCATCAGCTCGTAGGAGATCATCTGGCTGCCGGCGCGCAGTGCGCCCATGAGCGAGAACTTGTTGGCCGAGCTCCAGCCGGCGAGCATCGCGCCGAGCACCGCCAGGCTGCCGAAGGCGAACACGATCAGCAGGCCGGCGTCGAGCTGCGCGATCTGCATCGGGTAGCTGCGGTCGCCGTACCAGGGCTCGAGCGCCGGGAAGATCTGCGCCGGCACAAGCGTGCCGCCGAAGGGGATCACCGCGAACACCAGCAGCACCGGCGTGAACGCGACCCAGGGCGCGACCATGTACGCGTACCAGTCGTGAGTGCGCGGCCGCCAGTCCTCCTTGACCATCATCTTCAGGCCGTCGGCCAGGCCGTGGAACAGGCCGAGCCAGACGAGCTTGATGTCGGTGAACGGGATGCGCAGGTAGGCGCGGTTGGCGCCGATCCGGTCCGACATCACCGCCGCCTGCTTGCGTTCGACCCAAGTGAGGATGGTGCCGAAGCCCATCAGCACCGCCAGCGCGAAGGCGATGTAGATGACGTAGATGATCAAGTCCTGGACCATCGCTGCGTCCTCATCCGGCGCCGGCGCGGGCGCTGGCGACCGACTCGGCCAGCGCCGCGAACGCCTGCTCGGCGTGCGCCACCGCGGCCGGCTTGTCGAAGCAGGGTGCAAAGTGCACCACGCGCCCGTCGCACTGCGTGTAGCTGCCGGCGCGCTCGGTCTGCACGCTGACCGGGATGAACACGTCGGCGTGGCCGTTTTCCGGCTGCACGAAGGCGTTCAGGACGATCGTGCGCGCGCCGCGCGGCAGGTCGGCAAAGGCGAAGCCCTCGCCCCAGACGAGCACGACGTCGGTGTCGGCGGCGAAGCGCAGCGGCGCGGCGCCAAACAGCGCCTGCGCGCCGCGCGTGTTCGGGTTCTTGTCGGCGCGGATCAGGATCTCGTCCTCGAGCGGTTCGCCCGCCTCGGCGCTCCGGTCGGACTTGACGAACACGTCGATGCCGGCGCGCGCGTGCTTCGCCACCAGGCGCGCCGCCGCCGCCAGCTCCTCGTTCGAGCCCCAGCTCGACAGCAGCAGCGCCGGCCGCCGCGCCGCGCCGAGCAACCGGCGCGCGGCTTCGAGCGCCGCGTGCAGCGGCACCGCACGCCCCTTGAGCATCGGCTGCAGGGCGCGCGGCCGCTCGAAGAAGCGCGCCAGGTCGCGGCCGGTGTTGCAGATCCACGGCCCGTCGATCGCTTCGCCGCTGCGCTCGGGGCTGGAGGCCGGCGCGGTCACGCGCTCGATCCGGTATCGGGCGCGCTGCTCGCTGAAGCAGGGCGCGTTCAACTGCCACTCGGGCTTGCGGTGCCAGAGGTCGACCTGGCAGCCGCGCGCGCAGCCCGGGCACACCGAGCGCGTCGCCTGCAGGTACCAGACGCGCGCCTGGTGCAGGAAGGACTTCGATAGCAGCGCGCCGACCGGACAGAGGTCGATGACGTTGTCCGAGTAGTAGTCGCGGTCGAAGGCGCCGTCCTCGGCGGCGCGCACGAGCGAGGTGTCGCCGCGGCTGACGATGCCGAGCGCGTTGGACTTCGACACCTCGCGCGTGAAGCGCACGCAGCGCGAGCACAGGATGCAGCGCTCGTTGTCGAGCTCGATGCGCGCCGACAGCGGGAAGTACTTGGTCGCCTTGACCTTCGGGATCGTCGACAGCGACGGCTGGCCGTTGTACTGGTAGTGATGGTCCTGCAGCAGGCACTCACCGGCCTTGTCGCAGATGCCGCAGTCCACCGGGTGGTTGAGCAGGATGAACTGCAGCGTCTGGCGCCGCAGCTCCTGCACCGCCGGCGAGTCGGTCAGCACGCGCATGCCCTCGGTCACCGGCATGTTGCAGGCGATGTCGGTCCAACTGCCGCCGCCGCCCTCGCCCTCGACCTCGACCACGCACACGCGGCAGTTGCCGGCGATCGACAGGTTGGGGTGCCAGCAGAAGTAAGGGATGTAGAAGCCGGCGGCGAGCGCCGCCTGCATCACGGTCTGGCCCTTCTCGGCGTGGACCGGCTGGCCGTTGACGAAGAACTCAGGCATAAGCCGGCTCCGTCGCCGATGCCGGCGCCTGCGTGACGTCGAGCACGCCGTCGAACTTCGAGCGCTTGTGCTCGATGTAGTACTCGAACTCGTCGCGGTACTTGGCCAGGATGCCGACCGTGGCGTAGCCGGCGGCGTCGCCCATGCCGCAGATCGTCGTGCCGTCGTTGGCCTCGGAGACGCGGATCAGGGTGTCGATGTCCTCGCGCCGGCCCTGACCGGCGACGATGCGGTCGATCGTCCGGTGCAGCCAGCCCATGCCCTCGCGGCAGGGCGTGCACTGGCCGCAGGATTCGTGGTGATAGAAGTGCAGCATCACCTGCAGCAGGCGCACCATGCAGGTGCCCTCGGCGATCGCGATCATCCCGCCCGAGCCGAGCTGCGAGCCCTTCTTCTCGAAGGCCTTGTGGTCGTAGCTGAGGTCGGCGACCTCGTCGGCGGTCAGCACCTTGGTCGAGATGCCGCCGGGAACGATGCACTTCAGCTTGCGGCCGCCGAGCATGCCGCCGCAGTCCTCGTCGATGAACTTGGCCACCGGATAGCCGTACTCGACCTCGTAGATCCCCGGCCGCTGCAGGTGGCCTGAGATCGAGACCAGTTGCGTGCCTGGGCTCCTGGCGATGCCGACCTGCTTGAAGGCCTCGGCGCCGTCGCGAATGATGCCGGTGACGTTGGCCAGCGTCTCGACGTTGTTGATCACGGTCGGCCGCTGATACAGGCCGCGTACGGTCAGGCGCGGCGGCCGGTTGCGCGGCAGGCCCTTCTTGCCCTCGATCGAGGTGATCAGCGCCGAGGCTTCGCCGCACACGTACGAGCCGGCGCCGCGGTAGACGACGAGGTCGCAGGCGAAGTCGCTGCCGAGGATGCCGCTGCCGAAGTAGCCGGCGGCGTAGGCTTCCTCGACCGCGTACTGCAGGCGCCGGTACGGCAGGTCGAACTCGCCGCGGATGTAGACGAAGGCGTGGCGCACCTGCAGCGCGTAGCTGGCGATCAGCATCGACTCCAGCAGCAGGTGCGGCGCGTGCTCGAGGATCCAGCGGTCCTTGAAGGTGCCGGGCTCGCCCTCGTCGGCGTTGGCGCACAGGTAGTGCGGCTGGCCGTCGTTGAGGTTGACCACCGCCCACTTGCGCCCGACCGGGAAGGCGGCGCCGCCGTGGCCGAGCAGTCCGGAGGCGGTCACTTCCTTGGTGACGTCTTCCGGACGCATGTGCTTGAGCACCTTGGCCAGCGTCTGGTAGCCGCCGCGGCCGCGGTAGTCGGCCAGGCGGTGCGAGGTCGCGGTCACCGGGAAGTTCATGATCAACTGGCGGCCGGGCATCGCTACCTCAACTGCTCGAGCAGCGCGTCGACCCGTTGCGCGCTCATGTTCTCGTGATAGGTGTCGTTGACCATCAGCACCGGCGCCGTGCCGCACGAGCCCAGGCACTCGACCTTGGTCAGCGTGAAGCGGCCGTCCGGCGTGGTCTGGCCGGAGGCGATGCCGAGCTTGCGCGACAGGTAGCCGATCAGGCCCTCGGCGCCGCGCATCGAGCACGAGACGTTGCGGCAGGCCTGCAGGTGCCAGCGGCCGATCGGCGCGCGCCGGAATTGCGTGTAGTAGCTGAGCACTTCCTCGATCTGCATGCGCGGCACGCCGAGGTACTCGACCAGCCAGACGATGTCCTGCTCGGCCACATAGCCGCGCTCCTCCTGGATCCGGCGCAGGCAGGGCAGTGTCAGCGACGACTCGAAGCCGACCGGATAGCGCGCCTTCATCGCCTCGAACTCGGGCTGCAGGTGGCGCATCGAGCCGCTGCGGTCCGGGTTCGGCACCGGCGCCAGCAACGGCGCATCGCTGACCGGCCGGGCAACACCAACCGACTCTGCAATACTCATCGGTGCCCCCTACGGCGCTGCGCGCCGGTCCCCCCAAGGGGGAATGAGCGCCTACGGAGCGGCCGTGCGGCGCTCATCGATCGCACTCCCCGCCGATCATGTTGACCGAGCCGAAGGTCGGCACCAGGTCGGCGAGCTGGTAGTTCTCGAGCATCCGGTGGATGCCGCCCATGTGGATGAAGCTTGGGCTGCGCACGTGCAGCCGGTACGGTCCGGCGCCGCCGGTGCTCACGACGTAGAAGCCGAGCTCGCCGTTGGCGGCTTCGTGGGCGACGTAGATCTCGCCCGCCGGCACGCGCGGTCCATCGAGCACCAGCTTGAAGTGGTTGATCAGCGACTCGATCTCGCCGTAGACGCGCTCCTTGGGCGGGAAGCTGCAGCGGCGGTCGTCGACGTCGATCGGCCCCTGCCCCTTTTCTTCGAGCAGGTCGACCAGTTGGCGGATCATGTGGATTGACTCGTCGATCTCGCGCATGCGCACGTAGTAACGGTCGTAGTTGTCGCCGAGGATTCCCACCGGCACCTCGAACTCGAGTTCGGCGTAGGCGAGGTAGGGCACGTCCTTGCGCAGGTCGCGCGGCGCGCCGCTGGCGCGCAGCATCGGCCCGGTGTAGCCCCAGTGGATCGCCTCGGCAGCGCCGATCGTGCCGACGTTGCGCATGCGGTCGATGAAGATCCGGTTGCGGTCGACCAGCCCGTGCACGCGACCGAGGAAGACGTCGCAGTCGGTGAGGATCGTCTCCAGCCGCTCGAGCCAGCCCGGCGGCAGGTCGCGCGCCAGGCCGCCGATGCGGCCGTAGGAGTAGGTCAGGCGCGCGCCGGTGAGATCGGCCAGGTGCTCGTAGATCTGGTCGCGGATCGTCACCAGGTACAGGAAGGCGGTCATCGCCCCCAGTTCCATCAGCGCCGCGGCAACACAGGTCATGTGGTCGGCGATGCGCGAGTATTCGGCGAGCAGCGTGCGCAGGTAGCGGCAGCGCGGCGTGATCTCGATGCCCATCAGCCGCTCGACCGTGTCGCAGTAGGCGAAGTCGTTGATCAGCGCCGAGCAGTAGTTGAGCCGGTCGACATAGGGGATCAGGTTGTGCCAGGTGTGCGCCTCGCACTCTTTCTCGAAACCGCGGTGCAGGAAGCCGCAGTGCACGTCGACGCGCAGGACCTTCTCGCCGGAAATCTCGGTGATGATCTGCACCGTGCCGTGCGTGGCCGGGTGCGAGGGGCCGAAGTTGAGGATCAACGTGTCGTCGGACGACGCGGTGAACGCCGGCCGCACTGGGTTCGCCAGACGCGTGTCCATCAGGACTCCTGCGCCGGGCGCTCGCCCGGCGGCTGCTCGCGATAGGGCACGAGCGGCTGCTCGTGCGTCTTGGCGTAGTCCTTGCGCAACGGGTGACCGACGAAGCCCTCGTACATCAGGATCGGCCGCAGATCGGGGTTGCCGCGGAAGACGATGCCGAACATCTCGTGGCACTCGCGCTCCATGAACGCGGCCGAGCCGTACAGCGGCAGCAGCGAGTCGACCTGCGGATCCTCGACGCCGACCTGCGCCTTCAGGCGCAGGCGCGCGAAGCTGCGCGTCGAGTAGAAGTGCCAGACGACGTCGAAGCGCGGCAGCCGCTGCGGCCAGTCGACCGCGGTCACGCTCGACAACATGTCGAAGCCGAACTCGTCGCGCAGGCGGCGCGCGACGGCAAGCACCTGGTCGCCGGCCAACGCCAGCACCGGCATGTCGGCCGCGGCCGCCAGCGCCGGGAAGGCGGCGGCCAGTTGCCGGGCGAGTTTGTCGCGGAAGCTGTCCACGTCAGAAGTCCCGGGTCAGGATCGGGTGCTTCTGGCCGGCAATCTTTTCCTGCAGGCGCAGGATGCCGTCGATCACCATCTCCGGCCGCGGCGGGCAGCCGGGCACGTAGACGTCGACCGGCAGCAGGCGGTCGACGCCCTGCACGGTCGCGTAGTTGTTGTAGAAGCCGCCGCTGGTCGCGCACACGCCGAAGGCCAGGACCCACTTCGGCTCGCACATCTGCTCCCAGACCTTGAGCAGGATCGGCGCCTGCTTGTGCGTGATCGTGCCCACCACCATCAGCAGGTCGGCCTGGCGCGGCGAGAAGCGCGGCAGCGCGGCGCCGAAGCGGTCGGTGTCGTAGGGCGCGCCGCTGACTGCCATGAACTCCATCGCGCAGCAGGCGGTGACGAACGGATAGGGGAAGAGCGAGAACTTGCGCGCCCAGCCGATCAGTTCGTCCTTGCGGGTGGCGATGTACTCGAAAGCCGCCGATCGCCCCGGCGCGGCGCCACCGGCCGGAGCGATCGGGATCACGCGCGCGTCATCCACCGGGCGGCTCCTAATCGGTCACGGCTTCGAGCAGCCGCGCCTTGTAGACGTAGAGCAGGGTCAGCACCAGCAGGAAGACGAAGATGCCGAAGGTCGCAAGCATGAAGCCGGTCACCGTCTGCGCGCCGATCGCCCAGATGAAGAGAAACACCGTCTGCAGGTCGAACAGCACGAACATGATCGCCACGGCGTAGTACTTGATCGGCACCGCCTTGACATTGACCGTCTCGACCGGCTCGGCGCCGCACTCGAAAGGCTCGAGCTTGATCTCGGAGTTGACCGGCTTCGGTCCGAGCAGTCGGTTGGCGAGCAGCGTGAAGCCGACGAAGCCGAGGATCGCCACCAGATAGAGCAGGAACACGGCATAGGGGTTCATGGCGTCGGCTCGGCGGTTGCTCGTGGCGGTCGCGTGTCGTGTCGTGCGACGCCGCGGGCGGCGGGTGGCCGCCGGGCGATCGCAAGTGCGCGCGGCGCAGCCGCGCGCACGGGTGGGGTCGGTGGGTCGTCTCTCCGCTCTGAGCCGTGTTCGGCAGCCTTGGGCTGCGCTGTTTGTTCTTGTCTGTCTCGCCCGGTTCGCATGAACCCGGCGCACGTCGCGCAAGCTAAGCGCGCAAGCGGCCGTCGTGTTGATGGCGATCAACCGCGCGCAGTGGCTCGGCGCGCTTCCTCGATCAGGATCACAGGATCGGAGCGCGCCGTTGCGAAGCGGGTACTTCCGATTCGAGCCGGCTGCCTCGATCGGAGTACTGGGCACGGACGCGGCACCGTGCCTTGCGGCGACTCGGCAGCCGCGAGCAGTGGCGGCGCAGGCCGCATCGCTGCGCCGCTCGCTTGATGATCGTCAACGCCGCGCGCGGCGCGCAGCGAAGAATGCCGCATTCCGACCGCGCCCGCAGAAGCCGGCGGACGATCCTGCCGCACGAGGCCGCCGCAATGTCCACTCCTGCCGCCCCACTGTCACCGGCGGCCGCACCAGCGCGGCCGCGCAAGAGCCGCTGGCCGGCGAAGCTCGATCTGGCGCAGAGCGCGACCGGACTGGTGCTGGGCCTGTTCATGTGGGGCCACATGCTGTTCGTGTCGTCGATCCTGCTCGGCAAGGACGCGATGTGGATCGTCACCAAGGCCTTCGAGGGCTATTTCATCTTCGGCACCGCCTATCCGGGCATCGTCTCGGTGGTCGTGGCGCTGGTGAGCGCGCTTTTCATCGTCCACGCGGCGCTGGCCCTGCGCAAGTTTCCGATCAACTACCGCCAGGTGAGCGCGCTGCGCGGCCACATGGCGATGATGCGCCATGGCGACACGACGCTGTGGTGGTGGCAGGTGGCGACCGGCTTCGCCATGTTCTTCCTCGCCTCGGTGCACCTGTACCAGATGCTGATGCACCCGGCCGACATCGGCCCCTACGAGTCGGGCGCGCGCGTCTGGAACGGCTGGTGGCCGCTGTACCTGGGGCTGCTGTTCGCGGTCGAACTGCACGTCGGCATCGGCCTGTACCGGCTGGCGGTCAAGTGGAACTGGCTCGGCGGCCGCGACGACGAGGCCAAGCGCCGGCGCCTGAAGAAGCTCAAGTGGGCGCTGTCGGTGTTCTTCATCGCCCTCGGTCTGGCCACGCTCGCCGCCTACATGAAGATCGGCTACGAGATCCGCGACACGCCCGGCATCCGCTACACGCCGGCCTGGCTCGCCGATCCGCCGCAGGCGCCGCCGCCGGCCTGGTGGCCGTCATGGCTGAAGCAGGGGTCCTGAGATGAACGTGATCTACACCGATGTCTTGGTGATTGGAGGCGGTTTGGCTGGGTTGC
>JBBIST010000041.1:0-27184 GCA_037441125.1 Burkholderiales bacterium | reverse complement strand
GTTTTGTCTGATCACACCCCGCTGAAGTGGGTCAGTTTTCGATGATCGTCAACAGACAGACCGGAATGGCCGCCGACTCTCCCGATCGATCTCGATAGACCCTGATCGTCCTCGAAAGCCCCCTACTCCCACTCGATCGTCGCCGGAGGCTTACCTGAGACGTCGTACACGACCCGATTGATGCCGCGCACTTCATTGATGATGCGGTTCGAAACGCGTCCCAGAAGGTCGTGCGGCAGGTGCGCCCAGTGCGCGGTCATGAAGTCCTGCGTCTGCACTGCGCGCAGTGCCACGACCCACTCGTAGGTGCGGCCGTCGCCCATCACGCCCACGCTCCTGACCGGCAAGAAGACCGCAAACGCTTGGCTGGTCTTGTCGTACCAGCCGGCCGCGCGCAGCTCATCGATGAAGATCTGGTCAGCGCGTCGCAGCAGGTCCGCATGTTCGCGCTTGACCTCGCCAAGGATGCGCACGCCGAGCCCCGGACCCGGAAACGGGTGGCGATAGACCATCTCGTGCGGCAGGCCGAGCGCAATGCCGAGCGAGCGCACCTCGTCCTTGAACAGTTCGCGCAGTGGCTCCAGCAGCTTCAGGTGCAGCGTATGCGGCAGGCCGCCGACGTTGTGGTGGCTCTTGATCGTGGTCGCCTTCTTGGTCTTGGCGCCGGCCGACTCGATCACGTCCGGATAGATCGTGCCCTGCGCCAACCACTTTGCGTTCGGCAGCTTCGCGGCTTCCTCCTGGAACACGTGCACGAACTCGCGGCCGATGATCTTGCGCTTTTCCTCCGGGTCAGTGACGCCGGCCAGCGCCTTCATGAACCCCTCGCTGGCATCGACGGTCACCAGCCTCAGACCCAGGTGGCGCTGGAAGGTGTCGACCACCTGCTCGCCTTCGTTTAAGCGCAGCAGCCCGGTGTCGACGAACACGCAGGTCAACTGGCGACCCAAGGCCCTGTGGATCAGTGCGGCGGCGACCGACGAATCGACCCCGCCGGACAGGCCCAAGATCACCTCCTCGCTTCCCACCTGCGCGCGAATCCTCGCTACGGCTTCGGTCACATAGTCCGGCATGTTCCAGTCGCCGCGGCAGCCGCAGATCTCGCGCACGAAGCGGGTCAGGATCGCCTGTCCCTGCAGCGTGTGCGTGACCTCCGGATGGAACTGCACGCCGTAGTAGCGGCGATCCTCGTCGGCCATGCCGGCGATCGGACAGTTGTCGGTCGAGGCCATCAGCTTGAAGCCCGGCGGCAGCTCGGTGACCTTGTCGCCGTGGCTCATCCACACCTTGAGCATCCCGTGGCCCTGCTCGGTGCGGAAGTCTTCCAGGCCGGCCAGCAGCCGCGTGTGGCCGCGGGCGCGCACCTCGGCATAGCCGAACTCGCGCTGGTGTCCGCTCTCGACCCGGCCGCCCAACTGCTGCGCCATCGTCTGCATGCCATAGCAGATTCCGAGCACCGGCACGCCGAGCTCGAAGACGACCGGCGGCGCCCGGTCAGTGGCTTCCTCGTAGGCCGACATGTGCGAGCCGGACAGGATCACCCCGGCCGGAGCGAACTCGCGGATGAACCCGGCGCCGACGTCGCACGGGTGGATCTCGCAGTAGACCTTGGCTTCACGCACGCGGCGCGCAATCAGTTGCGTGACCTGCGACCCGAAGTCGAGGATCAGGATGCGTTGATGTTGCATGGCGGGCAGCCCGGGATCCGGGCGGACGTTGGATTCGGCGTCGGAGCGAGGCGGCTTGTCACGCCAGCCAGCCGACCAGCCAGAGAGAGAGGCCGAAGACCGTCAGCGGCAGCGAGTAGACCAGCGGCCATGCGGGTCGCGCAGCCTGCATGATCAGGTTGAAGCACACGATCAGCAGGCCGAAGTCGCGCAGCAGCGCCGCACCCTCGGCTGCGCGCAGGGTCTCGGGCAGACGTGCCGCGATGAACACCACGATCACGGCGCCGATCAGGCCCCAGGCCTTGGACCAGACGGCGACGAACTTCTGCTTGCCCTCGGAGACTTCCCGGCGCGGCGCAGCCGGCGCGTTGCGATCCTTGACCACGCGCTATTCCACCCGGTAGTTGGGCGCTTCTTTGGTGATCTTGACGTCGTGCACGTGGCTTTCGCGCATGCCGGCGCTGGTGATCTCGCAGAACTCGGCGCGGCTGTGCATCTGCTCGATGGTTGCGCAGCCGCAGTAGCCCATCGCCGAGCGCACGCCGCCGGCCAACTGAAAGATGATCTGCAGCACGCTGCCCTTGTACGGCACCATGCCTTCGATGCCCTCGGGCACGAACTTGTCGACGTTGGCATCGTTGTCCTGGAAGTAGCGCTCGGCCGAGCCGCCGCTCATCGCCCCCAGGCTGCCCATGCCGCGGTAGCTCTTGTACGAGCGGCCCTGGTACAGGATCACCTCGCCGGGCGCTTCCTCGGTGCCGGCAAACATGCCGCCCATCATCACGCTGGCCGCCCCGGCGGCAATCGCCTTGGCGATGTCGCCCGAGTAGCGGATGCCGCCGTCGGCGATCAGCGGCACGCCGGTGCCTGCGAGCGCGCGCGCGACGTTGGCGATCGCCGTGATCTGCGGCACGCCCACCCCGGCGACCACGCGCGTGGTGCAGATCGACCCCGGTCCGATGCCGACCTTGACACCGTCGGCGCCCGCTTCGACCAGCGCCCGCGCCGCGGCGGCGGTGGCGATGTTGCCGCCGATCACCTGCACCGACGGAAAGTTGCGCTTGACCCAGCGCACGCGGTCGAGCACGCCCTGATGGTGGCCATGCGCGGTGTCGACCACCAGCACGTCGACGCCGGCGCGCACCATGCGCTCGGCGCGCTCGTCGGAGTCGGCGCCGGTGGAGATCGCGCCGCCAACGCGCAGCTTGCCCAGTTCGTCCTTGGCCGCCAGCGGGTGCTCGACCGCCTTGGTGATGTCCTTGACCGTGATCAGGCCGCGCAGCTCATGGTCGCCGTTGACCACCAGCACGCGCTCCAGCCGGTGCTTGTGCATCAGCGCCTTGGCCTCTTCCGGGCTCGTGCCCTCGCGCACGGTGACCAGGCGTTCGCGCGGGGTCATGACTTCCGACACCGGTGCGTCCATGCGCGTCTCGAAGCGCAGGTCGCGGTTGGTGACGATGCCGACCACCCGGTTGCCTTCGACCACCGGCAGGCCCGAGATCCGGTTGGCGCGCTGGGTCGCGCGGGCCTCCCGCACCGTCATCGTCGGCGCGATCGTGATCGGATCGCGCAGCACGCCCGCCTCATGGCGCTTGACCTTGAGCACCTCGGCCGCCTGCGCCTGCGGGCTGAGGTTCTTGTGGATGATGCCGATGCCGCCTTCCTGCGCCAGCGCCACCGCCAGCGGCGCTTCGGTGACGGTGTCCATCGCCGCCGAGACCAGCGGCAGGTTCAGGCGGACATTGCGGGTGAGAGAGGTCGCGAGGCTCACCTCGCGCGGCAGGACGGCCGAATGGGCCGGCAGGAGGAGAACGTCGTCGAAGGTCAGCGCCTTTTCGGTCAAGCGCATGGCATGCCTCGTCACGCAAAGCCGGAGTATAGGCGGGCGGTGCGCGGCGGTCGGCGGTCCGAACGACTTGGCACGATCGGGCCGGACGGCGACAATCGCTGCCGTCGGAGGTGCTCGCGCATGAAACTCTGTCTACGATTCGATCCGGTTCGTTCCATCCACCTGCGCCGTGCCGGCGTCGCGTTGCTGTGCCTGGCCGTCGCCCTGCCGGCCACCGCGCAGTGGGCATGGCGCGACGATGCCGGCCGCACCGTGTACTCCGATCGGCCGCCGCCGCCTTCGGTTCGCAAGGAGCAGATCCTGCGCCAGCCGGCCGCTGGCGCGCTCGCCGCGCCGGCCGCGCCCGCGCCCGCAGCGGCGCCGGCCGCCGCCCCGCGCACGCTGGCCGAGCAGGAGCAGGCGTTCCGCAAACGGCAGCAGGAACGTGCCGAGGCGGAGAAGAAGCAGGCCGAGGAACAGGCGCTCGCCGCGCGCCGCCAGCAGGAGTGCGAGCGCGCACGCGGCTATCTGCGCCAGCTCGAAGACGGCGTGCGCATCGCCCGCGTCGACGCCCAGGGCAACCAGGTGATCCTCGACGACGCTCAGCGCAGCGCCGAGATCACGCGCGCGCGCGAGCTCATCGCCGCCTCCTGCAAGTAAGCAACGCCCGGCCGGCGTCGACTCGCCGGCTGTGGGCCGGCTCGTCCGCCGCTCGGAGACTGGCGCATTTTCGACATGGCTGGCCCTGTCCCCGGCGAGTCGCTGCCGTAGCATGCCGGCTCCGCGGCGATCGGCCTCCTCTCCGGCCCAGCGGCTCGCAGCGGCGGCCAGACGTCATCGCCAAGGGAGATATCAATGAAGATTCGTATCGTTGCCGCGCTGTTGGCACTGGCGCTCGCCGGTTGCGCGCAACTTGCGGCGCGCCACGAGCTGCGCGACCTGGCGCGGACCCAGGTGCTGGTGGTCGACGGCGCCGTCGTGGTTGCGCAGGAGCCGTTGATCGTTCGCCGCGCCGCCGGCGACGGCAAGACCGCGGACACGGTGACCTGGGATCTCGGCACCCGCGGCGTACTCTTCGCCGCCCGCAATGCGATCACGATCGATGCCTTCGTCAAGCCGTTGACGCGGGATCTGACCCCGGAACGGCGCCGGCAACTGGCGCAACAACCGCTGCGCGACACGAGCCAGGTGGGCCAGATCCGCTGTACCACCAACGAGGCGCGCACGGTCGCCTCCTGCACGCTGCCGCGCGCACTCAAGCCTGGCTTCTATGCCTACACGATCCGCCTGCAGCGCGGCAATGAGACGCTTGAGCTCGATCCGAACGTGATGCTCGAGTAATCAGCCGTCGGCGCGCAAAGCGGTGCGCGCAGCGGCGATGGCCGCTTCGTAGTCGAGCGCGCGTCCGCCGGCGTCGCTGTCGGCGTAGGCGGCGCCGAGCGCGGCGCGCGCCGGTGCCAGACTGCGCTCGACGAAGCGCTGATCGGCCGGGTCGCGGCGCATCGCCGTGCGTTCGGCCTGGGCTTCGGCAGCACCGAAGAAGCGCGCAGCCGCCGCCCATTCGCGCCGCAAGGCGGCGAGCGCGGCGCAAACATCGAGCAGGCTCTGCCCGGAGGAACGCGAGCCGGTGCGATCGACGATCGCCAGCACCTCGACCAGCAGGCGCCTGGCCTCGCGTTCGTCGCCGCCGTCGATCGCCACCATCGCCAGGTTCAGCAGCGCAATCGCGTGCACCTCGTGGTCGCCGAGTTCGAGCGCCACTGTGACCGCCTCCTCGAACTGCGCGCGCGCGCCGCGCAGATCGCCCTCGATGCGCAGCAACTGGCCGCGGGTGTTGATCACGCCGGCGTAGCTGCGGCGGTTGCCGAGCGCGCGCGCCAGCGCCACCGCCTCGTCGCCATAGCGCAGGCCGCTGGCGGTGGCGCCGAGCGCGGCCTCGACCATGCTCAGCGCGTGCAGAGCTGCCAGCAGCCGTTGCGGCTGATCGATCGCGCGCGCGCTCTCCAGGCCCTCGCCCAGGTAGCCGCGCGCCTGCACGTAGCGACCCATGAAGTAGCAGATCTGGCCGGCGTCGGTCAGTCCGCGACAACGCGCCGCCTGATGCCGTTCGGCGCCCGTTCGCTCCAGGGCCTCGATCGTCATACGCAGGCCGAGACCGAGCAACCCGCGGTTGAGCCAGTAGAACTTCAGCGCCGCCACCAGCATCAGGTCGCGCTCGGCACCGGTCGGGCTGAACTCGCAGGCGGCGTGCGCGGCCAGGATGTTGTCCCAGTCCTGGTCGAGCCTCGCCATCCACAGGCCCTGGTCCGGTCCAAGCAGGTTCGGCCGCGCCGCGTCGACCAGCGCTGCATAGTGCGCAAGGTGGCGCTCGCGCGTGGCCGGCTCTTCGCCCGAGCAGGCCAACCGCTCGGCGCCGTAGTGGCGCACGGTGTCGAGCATCCGGTAGCGGCCGGACTCGACGTCGATCGCCACCAGCGATTTCTCCACCAGTCGCGCCAGCAGGTCGACCACGTCGCCGCGATCGATCGCTCCGCCGGCGCCGACCGCCTCCGCCGCTTCGAGCGTCCAGCCACCGGCGAACACCGACAGCCGCTCGAACAGCAGGCGCTCGGGCGGCGACAGCAGGTCGTAAGACCAGTCGATCAGCGCGCGCAGCGTGCGTTGGCGCGGCAGAACCGTTCGGTCCTGCGTGGTCAGCAGCCGGAAGCGGTCGCTGAGCCGGGCGGCGATCGCCTCGACCGGCAACGCCCGCGTGCGCGCCGCCGCCAGTTCGAGTGCCAGCGGGATGCCGTCGAGCTGCCGGCAGATCGCGGCCACCGCGTCGGCGTTGGTCGGCGTCAGACGGAACGCCGGCTGGGCTGCGCCGGCACGGTCGACGAACAGGCGCACGCCTTCGTGGCGCGCGAGCGCCTCCGGGTCGGCAGCGACTCTCGCATCGGGTACCGACAGCGCCGGCAGGTGGTAGCAGTACTCGCCCGCCACCTGCAGAGCATCTCGAGTCGTGGCGAGCACGGTCAGGCCAGGTGCCGCCTGCAACAGCCGCTTGGCAAGATCGGCGCAGGCATCGAGCAGGTGCTCGCAGTTGTCGAGGATCAGCAGCAGCCGGCGGTCGCGCACGAAGCGCAGCAGCGCATCGGTGATCGTGCCGCCGCTTTCTTCCTTGACCGCCAGCACCGAGGCGACGGCCTGCGCCACCGCGCCTTCGCCGGCGAGTGGCGCCAGCTCGACCAGCCACACGCCGTCCGGATAGTCGTCGAGCACTTCGGCGCCCAGTTGCACCGACAGGCGCGACTTGCCGATGCCGCCCATCGCCAGCAACGTGACCAGGCGGTGGCTGCGCAACAGACGCTTGACCTCGGCGAGCTCGCGCTCGCGGCCGACGAAGGAGTTCAACTGCTGCGCCAGATTGTTGGGCGTGCTCGCCAGGGAGCGCAGCGCCGGAAACTCGCGCCGCAGGCGCGGATGCACGAGCTGGTAGAGCCGCTGCGGCTGAGCCAGGTCGCGCAGGCGCACGAGGCCGAGGTCGAGCAGCATGGTGTCGGGCAGCAGGCGGCCGGCAACCCGTTCGGCGACCGCCGCCGTGAGCAGCGTCTGGCCGCCGTGCGCGGCGTGGGTCACGCGCGCCGCGCGGTTCACCGCCGGGCCGTAGAAGTCGCCGTCGCGTCGCTGATCGCTGCCGAGGTGCAGGCCGCACCGCAGCGCCAGCGGCAGATGACCGTCGTCCGGCAGGCTGACTTCGAGCTGGATCTCGAGCGCCGCCGCCAGCGCCTGCGCCGGGTCGGCGAAGACCGCGTGCATGCCGTCGCCGGTCGTCTTCACCACGCGCCCCCCATGGCGCTCGACGCACTGGCGCGCGAGCCGATCGTGCCGGGCGAGCGCCGGGCCGATGCGCTCCGGCTCGCTCTCCCACAGCCGGGTGCTGCCTTCGACGTCTGAGAACAGGTGGGTGACAGCGTCTTCGGACACGTGGCGGACAGCGCAGACAACGGCTGCACGATGTTACGTGCGTGCCGCGCGTCGCGGCTTGCCTGCGATCGAGCAATCGGTTTCGGCGCCACAGCCGGACGGACGTTCGCGCTTCCTATAATCGCGGCATTTCTCCTGCGGGCATGCCATGGAAGCCGAGCGCCTGAACCAGATTTGCGCCACCGCCGCCTCGCTCAAGCAGCGAACGGCCGAGCTGCGGAGGTATCTTTGACGTCGATGCCAAGGCGCAGCGGCTGATCGCGGTCGCAAAAGAACTCGAAGACCCCGGCGTCTGGAGCGACCCCCGGCGCGCGCAGGAACTCGGCCGCGAGAAAAAGCTGCTCGACGACACGGTCAGCCGGATGGGTCGGCTCACCGCGGCGGTGGCGGACTCGGCCGAATTGGTCGAGATCGCCCAGGCCGACGGCGACGACGCCACCCTGATTGCGGTCGAAGGCGATCTCGCCAAACTGGAGAAGGAGATCGCGAGGCTCGAGTTCGAGCGGATGTTCAACCATCCGCTCGACCCGAACAACTGTTTCGTCGAGATCCAGGCCGGCGCCGGCGGCACCGAGGCGCAGGACTGGGCCGGGATGCTCGAGCGCATGTACCTGCGCTACGCCGAACGCAAGGACTTCAAGGCCGAGCTGCTGGAGGAGTCCGAGGGCGAAGTCGCCGGGATCAAGGGCGCGACGATCAAGATCACGGGCAGCTACGCCTACGGCACGCTGCGCACCGAGACCGGCATCCACCGCCTGGTGCGCAAAAGCCCGTTTGACTCCAACGCGCGCCGCCACACCTCGTTCGCCAGCGTCTTCGTCTACCCCGAGGTCGACGATTCGATCGAGGTCGAGATCAACCCGGCCGACCTGCGCATCGACGTCTACCGCGCCTCCGGCGCCGGCGGCCAGCACGTCAACAAGACCGAGAGCGCGGTGCGCATCACGCACCTCCCGAGCGGGATCGTCGTGTCCAGTCAGAACGACCGCAGCCAGCACCGCAATCGCGCCGAGGCGATGGCGATGCTCAAGTCCAAACTGTACGAGCAGGAGCTGCGCAAGCGCCAGGCCGAGCAGGCGAAGCTCGAAGATGCGAAGACCGACATCGGCTGGGGCCACCAGATCCGCTCGTACGTGCTCGACCAGAGCCGCATCAAGGACCTGCGCACCAACGTCGAGGTCGGCAACACGCAGGCGGTGCTCGACGGCGACCTCGACGACTTCATCGAAGCGAGCTTGAAGCAAAACGTCTGACCATGGATCTGTACATCGTCACCGGTGCCTCGCGCGGGCTGGGACGCGCGATTGTCGAACAGCTTCTCGGGCGCGAGCGCGTGCTGCTGACGATTTCGCGCAAGCCCGATCGCGCGCTGGACGCCGCTGCCGCGGCGAAGGGTGCGAAGCTCGAACAGTGGGCCCTCGACCTCGGGCACGACGTGGGCGCCGCCGCGCGGCTCGAAGCCTGGCTGCACGGGCAGCCGCACAAGCGCTTCACGACCGCGACACTGATCAACAACGCCGGGCTGATCGGCAAGGTCGGCCCGATCGATACGATCGACGCCGAGACGCTGGCCGCGGTGCTGCGCGTCGGGCTCGAAGCGCCGATGCTGCTGGCGAGCACATTCCTTCGCGCCACGCGCGACTGGCCGGCGCAGCGGCGCGTCCTTAACGTCTCGTCCGGCGCTGGACGCCGGCCGGTCGCCGGCTGGGCCGCGTATTGCGCCGCCAAGGCCGGTCTCGATCACTTCTCGCGCGTCACCGCGCTCGACGAGCAGCGGCTGCCGAATCCGGCACGGATCGTTTCTCTCGCGCCGGGCGTCGTCGACACCGACATGCAGGGCGAACTGCGCGCTTCGGACCCGGCCGCGTTCCCTGACCTCGAGCAGTTCAAGCAGCTCAAGGCGAACAGCCAGCTCGCCACGCCCGCAGCCGCCGCCGCGCGCGTACTCGCGTATCTCGCGCGAGCCGACTTCGGCGCGAACCCGGTCGCGGACATCCGGGACTAACCGAAGCGGTTCGTATGCAGGTTTGCGTTAGAGCGCCGGCGTCGCCGCCGGACGGCGATTTGTGTCACACTTCGCCGTTGTGACACACGAGGTGGTCGCCATGAAATCGCTCGGCATTCGCGAGGTCAGACAGCGCTACGAGGTCCTGAAAGAAACGCTCGAGCGCGAGGGCGAAGTGATCCTGACCCATCACGGCAAGCCGTTCGCGCGCGTGCTGCCGTGGACCGGCGAAAGCAAGCGCGAGCGGCTCGCGCGCCGCTCGCGCGAACTGGCGGAGTTTCGCAAGACGCTGCCGTTTCAGCGCACGCCGTCGGAAGTGCTGATCCGCGAAGACCGCGACGCACGCGGCTGACGCCCCGTTGAACTACATCGACACCTCGGCGCTGCTGAAGTGGTACCTGCCGGAACGCGGCAGCGAGGCGTTCGGCGCCTGGATCGCGGCGCAGGACGAGGTGCGCGTCAGCGTGCTCACGCGCGTGGAGGTGCACGCCACGCTGGCGCGCAAGCAGCGCACGCGCGAGATCGGCGCCGACGACGCTCGCCGCGCGCTCGACGCCTTTCTCGCCGATCTCGACGACGGCCTGTTCGTGATGCACAAGCTGGACGAGCCGCACTGGACCGAGGCCGAAGCACTGCTCGATTCGGTGCCAGACGTGCCGCTGCGAACGCTCGACGCGCTGCATCTGGCCTGCGCGCGGTTCGAGCAGGCGCGCGTCTTCGCCACCGCCGACCTGAAGCTGGCGGCGGCGGCGCGGCTGCTGGGCATGCAAACTCCAACCTTCGACTGAGAAGCTGCCAGATGCCGGAATCCGCCGCGCCCCCTGCCGACGAAAACCAGATCATCGCCGAGCGGCGCGCCAAGCTGGCGCGGCTGCGCGCCGCCGGCCCGGCGTTTCCCAATGACTTCACGCGCAGCCACCGCGCCGCCGACCTGCAGGCCGGCTACGAGAACACCGGGCGCGAGGAGCTGACAGCGAAGAACGTCGAAGTCGCGGTGGCCGGTCGCATGCTGCTCAAGCGCGTGATGGGCAAGGCGAGCTTCGCCACGATCCAGGACGGCAGCGGCCGGATCCAGTTCTACATCACCGACGACGACCTCGGGCACGAGACGCACGAGGCCTTCAAGCACTGGGACATCGGCGACATCGTCGCCGCTCGCGGCACGCTGATGAAGACGCAGAAGGGCGAACTGTCGGTGCGCTGCCGCGAGCTGCGCCTGCTGACCAAGAGCCTGCGGCCGCTGCCCGACAAGTTCCACGGACTCGAGGACAAGGAGTCGCGCTACCGCCAGCGCTACGTCGACCTGATCGTCAACGACAACGCGCGCCGCGCCTTCGTGATCCGCAGCAAGGCGATCGCGGCGATGCGCGAGTTCATGGTCGAGGCCGGCTTCCTCGAGGTCGAGACGCCGATGCTGCAGTTGATTCCCGGGGGTGCCGCGGCCAAGCCCTTCGTCACCCACCACAATGCGCTCGACGTCGACATGTACCTGCGCATCGCCCCCGAGCTGTACCTGAAGCGGCTGGTGGTGGGCGGCTTTGAGCGCGTGTTCGAGATCAACCGCAATTTCCGCAACGAGGGGCTGTCGCCGCGCCACAACCCCGAGTTCACGATGATGGAGTTCTACGCCGCCTACCACGAGTATCGCTGGATGATGGACTTCACCGAACGGCTGCTGCGCCACTGCGCCATCGCCGCCACCGGCTCGGCCGCGCTCGACTATCAGGGCGTGCGCATCGACCTCGGGCCGCCGTTTGCGCGCATGACGATCCTGCAGGCGATCAAGTCGCACGCGCCGCAGTATGCGGACGAGCAGTTGTTCAACCGCAACTACCTGCGCCAGGAGCTGGCGCGGCTCGGCAGCCACCACTCGCAGGAGGCCGGCCTGGGCGCGCTGCAATTGGCGCTGTTCGAGGAAGTGGCCGAGAGCCGACTCGTGCAGCCGACCTTCATCGTCGACTACCCGGTCGAGGTGTCGCCGCTGGCGCGCGCCGCCGACGCGCGACCCGAGGTCACCGAGCGCTTCGAACTGTTCATCGCCGGTCGCGAGACGGCCAACGGCTTCTCCGAACTGAACGATGCCGAGGACCAGGCGGCGCGCTTCCTCGAACAGGTGCGCGCCAAGGACGCCGGCGACGAGGAGGCGATGTACTACGACGCCGACTTCATCCGCGCGCTCGAGTACGGACTGCCGCCGACCGCCGGCTGCGGCGTCGGAGTCGATCGCTTCGTGATGCTGCTCGCCGACGTGCCCAGCATCCGCGACGTGATCCTGTTCCCGCACATGCGTCCCGAGTAGCACCGGCGGGCGATGCCGATGGCGTCAGCAACCGCGAGCGCGCATTCGGGGCGATTGGCGCATACCGAAGCGCTGCGCGCCGCGCTTGCGGCGCGCGCCGACCAACCGCCGCCGGCCGACTGGCTGCCGGTCGTGGTCGGCGGCCATGTGGTCGGGACGACCTCGCCCGAGATCGCCGGCTTCCTGCGCGGCGCGACCGAGCGCTTTGGCCTGCGCGACGGCCGATTGGTCCTGGACGACGCCGGCCTCGATGCAGACCGGCGCAGCGCCCTGCTGGCCGCCGCCGCACGCGCGCTGCAAGCAGCCGGACTCTTGCGCGGCTGGCGCGGCGAGGCGCTGCCGGTGCGCACGCCGGCCGACCCGACGCCGATCGCGTTCGTCGAGCGAGCGGCATGCCGCGCGCTTGGCTTCACGACCACCGCGGTGCACCTGTGCGCCTTCGCCGCCGGCGGCGACTTGATCGTCGCGCGCCGTGCCGCGCACAAGCAGATCGACCCGGGCTGCTGGGACACTCTGGTCGGCGGCATGGTCGCCGCCGGCGAGTCCGAGGAGCAGACTCTGGCGCGCGAAGCGCTTGAGGAGGCCGGACTCGATCTGGCGCCACTGGCGCCGGTACGCGGCGGCCGACTGCACGTGCGCCGCTGCGTGCCCGAGGGCTACCAATCCGAGATCGTGCAGGTGTTCGATGCGCTGATCCCGCAGAACACGCGGCTCGCCAACCGCGACGGCGAGGTGACGGTGATCGAGCGGCGCGATCCGCAGTCGGTGCTGGCGGCGATCGCCGCCGGCCAGTTCACGCTCGAAGCCGCCCTCGCGACGCTGGACGCACTGGCGCGCCGCTGCCGCGGCCGGCCCGAGGATCCGTGCTGATGCCCGCGTCGCCGATCGCCTCAGCCGCCGCCGCGAAGAGCGCCACGGCGCACGCGGCCAAGGTGGTGCGCCTGATGCTCGCCTTCTTCGGCGACAGCGAAGTGGCGCGCGCGCGTGCGATCGACGCTGCCGCGATGCCCGCGCCCTACCGCGCGCTGCTCGCGCACGACGGTCACATGACCGAGGCGCTCGAGCGCCATTACGGTGGCGCGCTCGCGGTGCGGCCGTACCGGATCCGACGCGAGGGCGACATCTACGGCCGCCGCCTCGATCTGCATGCAGCGGGCGTCGACGATCCGGTGATGTCCGGCATCATGATCTTCAACCTGGCCCTAGTGGCACCGGAGGTACGCGAAGAGATCGTCGCCGCACGCACACCGCTGGGCGCAATCCTGATCCGCCGCCGCATCCTGCGGCGCGTCGTCTGCGAGGCCTTCCTCGAGTTCGACGCCGACGATCCGCTGCTGGCGCGCTTCGGTCCGGCACAGCGGCGGACCGCCTACGGCCGGCTGGCGACGATCGACTGCGATCGGCGCCCGGTGGTCGATTTGCTGGAGATCGTGCGGCCGTAGGAGCCCGCCTCAGCCGGCCGACACGCCGGCTGGCGCCGCGACGCGGCGCCAGCCGCTACCGGGCCTCGTCGATCCACGCCATCTGGATCGCTTCGAGGATCTTTTCGCCCGAGCGTTTCGGATCGTCGGCGAAGCCCTCGAGTTCGCACACCCAGTGGTGCAGGTCGACGAAGTTGACGTAGCGCGGGTCCATGTCCGGATAGCGGTCGCGCAACGCGATGGCGATTTCGAGCGAATCGGTCCACTTCATCGACCGCCCTCCTTCACCTGGTTGATCGAATACTTGGGAATCTCGATCACGAGATCGGCATCGTCGACGATCGCCTGACACGACAGCCGCGACTGCGGCGTCAGGCCCCAGGCCATGTCGAGCAGATCGTCCTCGTCCTCGTTCGACGGCGCCAGCGAGCCGAATCCCTGGCGCACGATCACGTGGCAGGTGGTGCAGGCGCACGACATCTCGCACGCGTGCTCGATTTCCACCTGATGGTCGAGCAGGTTGCGGCAGATGCTCTCGCCGGGCACGGCTTCGATGGTCGCACCCTGCGGGCAGATCTGCTCGTGCGGCAGGACCGTGATCTTCGGCATGCGCGTGCAGTGGAGGATGCGACTACTTGGCGAGCACGTCGTCGACGCGCCGGCCGGCGAGCGCGGCGCGGATCGACCGGTCCATCCGCCGCGCGGCGAACTCCTCGGTGCCGCGCGCCAGCGCTTCGACCGCCGCCTTGACTTCGTCGGCGTCGGTCGCCTGCGCGGCGGCGCGCACGCCGGCGAGCAGTTCTTCGACGCCGGCGCGCTCGCCGGCAGCCAGCAGGTCGCCGTCGGCGGCGAGCGCCGCTTCGGTGGCTTCGAGCAGGCGGCGCGCTTCGACCTGCTGCTCGCGCAGCATGCGCGCCTTCATGTCGGCGTCGGCGGCGCCGACCGATTCCTGCAGCATGCGCGCGATGTCCTCGTCGCTCAGGCCGTAGGAGGGCTTGACCGCGACCGAGGCCTCGACGCCGCTGGTCTCTTCGCGTGCGGTCACCGACAGCAGTCCGTCGGCATCGACCTGGAAGCACACGCGCACGCGCGCCGCGCCGGCGGTCATCGGCGGGATCCCGCGCAGCTCGAAACGGGCGAGCGAGCGACAGTCGCCGACCAGCTCGCGCTCGCCCTGCACGACGTGGATCGCCATAGCCGTCTGGCCGTCACGGAAGGTCGTGAACTCCTGCGCGCGCGTGACCGGGATCGGCGAGTTGCGCGGGATCACGTGCTCGACCAGTTCGCCCATCGTCTCCAGCCCGAGCGACAGCGGGATCACGTCGAGCAGCAGCCAGTCGGCGCCGTCGCGGCTGCGATTGCCGGCCAGCAGATCGGCCTGCAGCGCGGCGCCGATCGCCACCACCTGGTCCGGGTCGATGTCGGCAAGCGGCGGCCGGCCGAACAGGTCGGCGACCGCCTTGCGCACGTGCGGCATGCGCGTGGCACCGCCAACCAGGACCACGCCGTTCACGTCGGCCGCCTTCAGATCGGCGTCGCGCAGCGCCTTGCGCGTGGCTTCCAGCGTCTTTGCCACCAGGTGCTGGGTCATGGCGGCAAAGGCTTCGGCGCCGATGCTGAGGTTGACCCACTGGCCGGTGGAAACACGCGCCTGCAGCGTCGTGGCGCTGCGGCTCGACAGCGCTTCCTTGGCGGCGCGCGCCTTGACCGTCAGCAGGCGCTGGTCCTGCGGCGCGAGCAGCGACAGGTTGGCCTGCTCGAGCGCCCAGCAGTACAGACGGTGGTCGAAGTCGTCGCCGCCGAGCGCCGAGTCGCCGCCGGTGGCGAGCACCTTGAACACGCCCTGCGTCAGGCGCAGGATCGAGATGTCGAAGGTGCCGCCGCCCAGGTCGTAGACCGCGTACACGCCTTCCGCGGCCCGGTCGAGTCCGTAGGCGAGCGCGGCAGCGGTCGGCTCGTTGAGCAGGCGCAGGACGTTCAGCCCGGCCAGCCGGGCGGCATCGCGGGTGGCCTGGCGCTGCGCGTCGTCGAAGTACGCGGGAACCGTGATCACCGCACCGACCAGCGAACCGCCCAGAGACTTTTCGGCTCGCTCGCGCAGCAGCTTCAGAATCTCGGCCGAGACCTCGACCGGACTCTTGACGCCGGCCGCCGTGCGCAGGCGCAGCATCCCCGGGGCGTCGACGAAGTCATACGGCAGGTTCTCGACATGGGCGACGTCCTTGACGCCGCGACCCATGAAGCGCTTGACCGAGACCACGGTGTTGCGCGGATCGCTCGCCTGGTGATGCATGGCACCGTGGCCGATCTCGGCGGCGCCGTCGGCCAGATAGCGGACGATCGACGGCAGCAGCACCCGGCCCTGCTCGTCGGCCAGTACCTGCGGCACGCCGTGGCGCACCGTGGCCACCAGCGAGTTGGTGGTGCCGAGGTCGATGCCGACCGCCAGCCGATGCTGGTGCGGTGCGGTCGACATGCCGGGTTCGGCAATCTGCAGCAGCGCCATGGTTCAGGCCTGCGCTGCGCGCCCACTCGGCTCGTTGCCGGCGCGCAGCTCGGAGCGAAAGCGATCGATGAACATCAACTGCCGCACGAGCGCCGCGGCCGCCACCGCATCGCCGCTCTCGTCGAGCGCCTGCGCCAGGCGGCGCAACGTGTCGGCTCGGGCCTCATCGACCTCTGCCTGCAAATCGTCCACGGATCGGCCCTGCGCGCGCGCCTCGGCGAGCGCCTCGCGCCACTCGAGTTGGCGCCCCAGAAACGACGCCGGCATGGCCGTGTTCGACGAGGCGTCGACCGGTACCGCCGCCCGCTCACACAGGTAGGCGGCGCGCCGGCCCTCGTCGCGCAACGTCCGGTAGGCCTCGTTGGCGAGTGCCGCCCAGTGCATCGCCGCCCTGCGTTCGGCCGCCGTGCCGGCCGCATGGCGGTCGGGATGGACGCGCGATTGCACTCGCTGATAGGCGATCTCGAGCGCGTCGAGGTCGAGGGCGAAGCGCGGCGTCAGACCGAACAACTCGAAGTAATCGGGCGATGCGGACACGAAGGTCATCGAGAAGCCGGCGGCGCGCAGCCGGGCCGGCGCCCGGGCGCGAGGAGCGAAGTCAGACCCGGAACGACTCGCCGCAGCCGCAGCGGTCCTTCTCTCGCGGATTGTTGAACTGGAAACCCTCGTTCAAGCCATCGCGTACGAAGTCGAGCTCGGTGCCGTCGACGTAGGCGAGACTCTTCGCATCGACGTAGATCCGGACCCCGTGCGACTCGAAGGTCTGGTCTCCCGGGTTCTCCGAGTCGACGTACTCGAGCTTGTACGCCATTCCGGAGCAGCCGGTCGTGCGCACGCCCACGCGCAGGCCGAGACCGCGGCCGCGCTTTTCGATGAAACCCGCCACGTGGCGGGCCGCTCGCTCCGTCATGGTGACGGCCATGCTCGTTCTCCGTTCCAATGGTGCCGTTCAGGCCGCTTTCTTGGCGTCGGCCTGGGTCAGGCCCCGCTTCTGGCGGTAGTCGTTGATCGCCGCCTTGATCGCGTCCTCGGCCAGGATCGAGCAGTGGATCTTGACCGGCGGCAGCGCCAGTTCCTCGGCGATCTGCGTGTTCTTCAGGGACATCGCCTGATCGAGCGTCTTGCCTTTGACCCACTCGGTGACCAGCGAAGACGAGGCGATGGCCGAGCCGCAGCCGTAGGTCTTGAAGCGCGCGTCCTCGATCACGCCCTGGGCGTTGACCTTGATCTGCAGCTTCATCACGTCACCGCAGGCCGGCGCGCCGACCATGCCGGTGCCGACCGACTCGTCGCCCTTGGCGAAAGAGCCGACGTTGCGCGGGTTCTCGTAGTGGTCGATGACCTTGTCGCTGTATGCCATGGTTTTACCTCGTAGGTCCCTCAGAGCTTCAGTGCGCAGCCCACTGTACGGTACTCAGATCGACGCCATCTTGATGCATCTCCCACAGCGGCGACATCTCGCGTAGCTTGGCGACCTTGCGCTTCACCAGATCGATCGTGAAGTCGATCTCCTCCTGCGTCGTAAAGCGGCCAACCGTGAAGCGGATCGAGCTGTGCGCCAGCTCGTCGCTGCGACCGAGCGCGCGCAGAACGTACGACGGCTCCAGGCTCGCCGACGTGCAGGCCGAGCCCGACGAGACGGCGATGTCCTTGATCGCCATGATCAGCGACTCACCCTCGACGAAGTTGAAGCTCAGATTCAGGTTTTGCGGAACACGCTGCTCGAGGTCGCCGTTGAGGTATACCTCATCGATTCGGCTCAGCCCCTGCCAGAGCCGGTCGCGCAGCATGCGGATGCGCTCGTTCTCGGTCGCCATCTCGGCACGGGCGATGCGAAACGCCTCGCCCATGCCGACGATCTGGTGCGTGGGCAGCGTGCCGGAACGCAGGCCGCGTTCGTGCCCGCCTCCGTGCATCTGCGCCTCCAGGCGCACGCGCGGCTTGCGCCGCACGTACAGCGCACCGATGCCCTTGGGCGCGTAGGTCTTGTGGCCGGACAAGGACATCAGGTCGACCTTGAGCTCGCCCAGGTCGATCGCCACCTTGCCGGTCGCCTGCGCCGCATCGACGTGGAAGACGATGCCGCGGGCGCGGCACAGTTCGCCGATCGCGGCGACATCCTGGATCACGCCGATCTCGTTGTTCACGTACATCACCGACACGCAGATCGTGTCCGCGCGCAGCGCCGCTTCCAGCGCCGCCAGGTCGAGCAGGCCGTCGGGTCGCACGTCCAGATAGGTGACCGCGAAACCCTCGCGCTCCAGCTCGCGCATCGAGTCGAGGGTGGCCTTGTGCTCGGTCTTCACCGTCACCAGGTGCTTGCCGCGGTCGCGATAGAAGTGGGCCACGCCCTTGAGCGCGAGGTTGATCGACTCGGTCGCGCCCGAAGTGAAGATGATCTCGCGCGCGTCGGCACCGACCAGCGCCGCCACTTGCTCGCGTGCGTCCTCGACCGCCTTTTCCGCGGTCCAGCCGAACGAATGGCTGCGCGACGCCGGATTGCCGAAGTGCTGGCGCAGGTACGGCAGCATCCGTTCCACGACGCGCGGGTCGACGGGCGTGGTGGCGGAGTAATCGAGATAGATCGGAAGTTGCATCGCAACGGCTCCCTCAGCCGACGGCCTGTTGTTCCTTGGCGCCGGCGGCGCGCACCGCCCGGCTGCGGCCGTCGCGGCGATTATCGTGCAGGACCGAGTCGTTGACACCCAGTTTCAGCATTCGCTCCTTCTGCTCCTCGACCAAGTCCTGCAGGCTCACCGAGTCGAGGTAGTCGACCATGACCCGATTGAGGTTGGCCCACAGGTCGTGCGTCATGCAGCGTTGGTCGTTGTCGCAGTTTTCCTTGCCCTTGCACTGGGTGGCGTCGAGCGGCTCGTCGACGGCGTAGATGATGTCGGCCACCGAGATCGAGGCCATCGCCTTGCCCAGCGTGTAGCCGCCGCCGGGTCCGCGCGTGCTCTCCACCAGCTGGTGCCGGCGCAGGCGGGCGAACAACTGCTCCAGGTACGACAGGGAGATCTTCTGACGTTGACTGATCCCTGCCAGCGTCACCGGCCCGTTGTGCTGCCGCAAGGCAAGATCGATCATTGCCGTCACGGCAAAGCGGCCTTTCGTCGTCAGTCTCATCGCACTTGCCTCGCAGAATCGAGTACTCGGAACCCGTCCCTAAACCAACACCGACGGCAGGGTCGAGCCGGGATGCGCCGTCGCGATGCGATCAGGTTGCCCGACGCGCAGACCTGCGACCGAGCTGACCCGAATGTTCCTATGTCCTAGTGTATCAGTCAACTAAAGAAAAGCCCGAGCCGGCTTCGAAGCCCCACCCGGTGATGGCGTGATGTCATCGACGCGCCGCTGGCACGGACTTGTCGCCGCGACGCGCTTGATATCCTGTAGCGAGTGTTTGACCCGTACCGAGGGGTAGCCATTTGCGTCGCTTCGAACCGCACCGTGCCGCCACGGCATGCAACTTGTGTCATTCCAGCGACGGCACGCTGATCGCAGTCGAGGACAGGGATGGCCAGCCTTTGCCGGTCACCTGCTGCCGCAACTGCGGTCTCGCCTATGTCGATCCGATGCCTTCGCGCGACGAACTGGCTCGCTTCTACGCCGAGCGCTATCGACTCGAGTACAAGCAGGCGACGCGGCCGCGGCTCAAGCACGTTCATCGCGCCGGCAAAGTCGCCGTCGCTCGTCTCGACGTGGCGCGCCGGCTGGCGTCCCCGCCGGCGCGCGTGCTCGAGTGCGGCGCCGGCGGCGGCGAGTTCAGCTATTTGCTGGCGAGCCGCGGCTATCGGCTGACCGGCATCGAACCAAACGACGGCTATCGCGAATACGCGGCGGCCGAGTACGGCGTCGACCTGAGGCCGGGCACGATCGACGACAACGACTTCGCCGCCGGCGAGTTCGACTTGATCACCCTGTTCCACGTCCTCGAACATGTGCCTGATCCGGGCGCGGCGCTGGTGCGCCTCGCGGGTTGGCTCAAGAGCGGCGGTCACCTCTACATCGAAGTGCCCAACGCGCTGACCGCGGTCAGTTCGCCCGCGAACCTTTACCACCGCGCACACCTGTACTACTTCTCGGCGGCACCGCTCGTGGCGTTGGCCGGCAGCGCCGGGCTGACCGCGATCACGGTCGACGGCGATCCTGGGCGCGCAAACCTGACGGCAACCTTCGTCAAGGGTGCAGACTGCACCGTGGGGCCGATCGATTCCGGGCCGGCGGCCCACGACGCCGTGGTCGCGGCCAATCGGCAACGCACGCTCGCGCGCTACCTGACGGCACCATCGACGCTGTCCGCCGTCGTACCGCGACTGTGCGCGATGGTCGAGGAGCGCCAGGTCGAACGCAGCGGCCTGTCGGGCCGCGCGGCCCTCGATCGGCTCTACCGCAACGAAGGCTTCAGCCGGCAGGTCGAGGCCTGAACGAGCGTGCTGGGCCCGTCAGGCAGCCGCGTACATCGTGGCGCGCTTGCGTACCACGTCGATCAACCCCTGGCAGGCATCCTCGACGTAGTCGAGCACCGTATTGAACCCTTCCGGCCCGCCGTAGTAGGGATCGGGCACGGTGGCGGCATCGTGCTCGCCGGCGTAGCGCATCAGCAGGTGCAGCTTGTGGCGGAAGGCGCGCGGACACTGCTGCTGCAGCAGCGCCAGATTCTCCCAGTCCATCGCCAGGATCAGATCAGAGTCGCGGAAGTCGTCCGGCGTGACCTGGCGCGCGGTCAGCGCCGACAGGTCGTAGCCGCGCTTGCGGGCCGCCTGCTGCGCCCGCGCGTCCGGCGCCTCGCCGACGTGATACGCATGCGTCCCGGCCGAGTCGACCTTGACCAGTTCGGCCAAGCCGGCATCCGCCACCATCTTCCGGAACACCCCTTCCGCGGTCGGCGACCGGCAGATGTTCCCCATGCACACAAACAAGACCTTGGTCATTTCTAACGCGCCTTTCTGGTTCGGGCCCGCGTCCATGCTGCCCGTCAAAGAACGAACGGATGAACCTCTCCGCCCGTTGTCCTGCCGATCCACAACTGCCCAACTCCGTCATTCACCGACCGCGGCGCCGGCGCGAAGTTCAAAGCCGGCCGCGCCTCAAAGCGTGCGGCTCAGGCCATGACCCGCGGGTCGTCCTCAAGCGGCCTTTTCGCTCAGCTGCACCGCCGGGCTCTGACCGGCTGCACCCCCGAACACCTGCCGCCGCAACTGCGCAAGCTGGTCGCGGGCGCGCGCCGCCTTCTCGAACTCGAGGTTCTTCGCGTTCTCGAACATCAGCTTCTCGAGACGCTTGATCTCGCGCGCAACCTGCTGCTCGCTCATCGTCGCGTAGTCGACCGCGGCGCCCTCGGCGCGGCCATCGCCGCGCCGCGAGCCGCTGTCGAGCACGCCGTCGATCAGATCGCGCACTTCCTTCCTGACGCCGCGCGGCTCGATGCCGTGCTCGCGGTTGAAGGCCATCTGCTTGGCGCGCCGGCGGTTGGTCTCGTCGATCGCCCGGTGCATCGAGTCGGTCACCGCGTCCGCATACAGCACTGCGGTGCCGTTGATGTGGCGCGCCGCCCGGCCGATGGTCTGGATCAGCGAACGCTCCGACCGCAGGAAGCCCTCCTTGTCGGCATCCAGGATCGCCACCAGCGACACCTCAGGCAGATCGAGGCCCTCTCGCAGCAGGTTGATCCCGACCAGGACGTCGAACACCCCGGCGCGAAGGTCGCGGATGATCTCGACCCGCTCGACGGTGTCGACGTCCGAGTGCAGGTAGCGCACCTTGACGCCGTGCTCGGCGAGGAACGCGGTCAGATCCTCGGCCATCCGCTTGGTGAGCGTGGTGATCAGCACGCGGTCGCCACGCGCCACGCGCAGTCCGATCTCGGCGAGCACGTCGTCGACCTGGGTGCGCGCCGGCCGCACCTCAAGGCGCGGATCGACCAGGCCGGTCGGCCGTACCACCTGCTCGACGATCTGCGACGAGCGTTGCAGTTCGTAATCGGCCGGCGTCGCCGAGACGAAGATGCAGCGGCGCATCTTGCGTTCGAACTCGTCGAAGCGCAGCGGCCGGTTGTCGAGCGCCGACGGCAGGCGAAAGCCATACTCGACCAGCGTCTCCTTGCGCGCGCGGTCGCCGCGGTACATGCCGCCCAATTGCGGCACGGTCACGTGCGACTCGTCGATGATCATCAGCGCGTCGGCCGGCAGGTAGTCGACCAACGTCGGCGGCGACGCACCGGCAGGCGCTCCCGACAGATGCCGCGTGTAGTTCTCGATCCCCTTACAGAAGCCCAGTTCGTTGAGCATCTCGAGATCGAAGCGCGTGCGCTGCTCGAGCCGCTGCGCCTCGATCAGCTTGCCGGCGGCGACCAGCTCGGCGAGCCGCTCCTTCAGCTCCGCCTTGATGGTCTCGATCGCGCGCAGCACCGTCTGCCGCGGCGTCACGTAATGCGACGACGGATAGACGGTGAAGCGCGGAATCTTCTGGCGCACGCGCCCGGTCAGCGGATCGAACAGGCTGAGCGACTCAACCTCGTCGTCGAACAGCTCGACCCGCACCGCCAGCTCGGCGTGCTCGGCCGGGAAGATGTCGATCGTGTCGCCGCGCACGCGGAAGGTACCGCGCGCGAACTCGGTCTCGTTGCGCCGGTACTGCATCGTCGCCAGACGGGCAATGATGTCGCGCTGGCTCAGGCGATCCTGGGCGCGCAGCGTCATCACCATCGCGTGGTAGTCGCCCGGGTTGCCGATGCCGTAGATCGCCGAGACCGTGGCCACGATCACCGCGTCGCGCCGCTCGAGCAGGCTCTTGGTCGCCGACAACCGCATCTGCTCGATGTGCTCGTTGATGCTGCTGTCCTTTTCGATGTACAGGTCGCGCGCCGGGACGTAGGCCTCGGGCTGGTAGTAGTCGTAGTAGGAGACGAAGTACTCGACGGCGTTGTTCGGGAAGAACTCGCGCATCTCCGCGTAGAGCTGGGCCGCAAGCGTCTTGTTCGGCGCCAGCACCAGCGCCGGCGCGCCGGTGCGGGCGATGACGTTGGCCATCGTGTAGGTCTTGCCGGAGCCGGTGACCCCGAGCAGCGTTTGAAACGCTAGGCCGTCGCGCAGGCCGGCCGCCAGCGCATCGATCGCCGACGGCTGATCGCCGGCCGGCGCGAACGGCTGGTGCAACTGGAACGGCGAGTCTGGGTAGCGGATCAACACGGCACGAATGCTGCGGCGCAATAGGCAATGCGGCGAACGGCCGGATTGTAGAGAGCCACCCCGCGGATGCCTAGCCCCTCGATGCTGGGGGAGTCCCTGTTTTCTTTGTGTTTCAATAAGTTACATCGCAATCGACGACTTCTTCGGCATCCTCGCCGCGCCTGTCTCTTGACAGGACGCCGCGATCAGGATCTGAGGGTCGCGATCGCAGGTGTAGACTTTGCCGCTTCGCATCAGCGCCGTCCCGGTGACACCAGCACCGGGTTAACCGCTGCCCGGCGCCCTCTCCTCCCCGACCGCCCTCCCCCGATGACCTCCTCCCTGTTTGCCGCGATCGAACTGGCGCCGCGCGATCCGATCCTCGGTCTGAACGAAGCCTTCAACGCCGATCCCCGGCCGCAGAAGGTCAATCTCGGCGTCGGCGTCTACTGCGACGACGAGGGCCGCATTCCCCTGCTGCAGGCGGTGCGCGAGGCCGAGCGGCTGCGCATCGAGGCGGCGATGCCACGCGGCTACCTGCCGATCGAAGGGCTGGCCGCCTACGACGCCGCCGTGCAGGCACTTCTGTTCGGCGCCGGCAGCGCCCTCCTCGCCAGCGGCCGCGTAGTGACGGCGCAGGCGCTCGGTGGCACCGGCGCGCTGAAGATCGGCGCCGACTTCCTGCAGCGCTTCAACGGCGGCGCGCAGGTCCTGATCAGCGACCCGAGCTGGGAAAACCATCGCGCGCTGTTCGAAGCCGCCGGCTTTGCGGTCGGCACCTACCCGTACTACGACCCGCGGACCAGGGCCGTCGACTTCGCCGGGCTGGCGCGCGCGCTCGGCGCCGCCGCCCCGGGCACGATCGTCGTCCTGCACGCCTGCTGCCACAACCCGACCGGCGTCGACCTGAGCGAGGAGCAGTGGCGGCAACTGGTCGACCTGGTGCGCGATCGCAAGCTGCTGCCCTTCGTCGACATCGCCTACCAGGGCTTCGGCGACGGTCTGCAGCCCGACGGCTTCGCGGTGCGCCTGCTGGCCGAGGCCGGCGTCAGCTTCTTCGTCGCCAGCTCGTTCTCGAAGTCGTTCTCGCTCTATGGCGAACGGGTGGGCGCGTTGTCGATCGTCGCCGCCGACCGCGACGAAGCGACTCGCGTCCTGAGCCAGCTCAAGCGGATCATCCGCACCAACTACTCGAACCCGCCGACCCACGGCGGCACCATCGTCGCCACCGTGCTGACCACGCCCGCGCTGCGCACCCTCTGGGAGCAGGAACTTGGCCAGATGCGCGAGCGCATCAAGGGCATGCGCGCGCGCCTGGTCGAGGGCCTGGCCGCGCGCGGCGTCACCCAGGACCTTGACTTCATGACCCGGCAGCGCGGCATGTTTTCGTACTCCGGCCTGAGCGCCGCGCAGGTCGAGCGGCTGCAGAAGGACTTCGGCATCTACGCCGTTTCCAGCGGCCGCATCTGCGTGGCGGCGTTGAACAGCAAGAACATCGACTACGTGTGCGACGCCGTCGCCGCGGCGATGAAGGCCTGACCGTTCGCACGCGGCGCGAGTGCGTCGGTATACTGCGCCGCCTTCCGATCCCCGATAGCTCAGTCGGTAGAGCGACGGACTGTTAATCCGCAGGTCCCTGGTTCGAGTCCAGGTCGGGGAGCCAAGCTAACGTGCTGACGCAAAGGGCCTTCTTCGGAAGGCCTTTTTGTTTTCCGCTGCTGCGCGGCGCTTGATAGCAGTGCTGATAGCAGCGCTGCAAGCACCGCAGTGCGGATAAACACGCGGCCTGCACGCTTCGTCTCGACACAAGGACGAAGCCATGGCCAGCATCTTTGCTTATCGGGGCGGGTGGCGCGCCCAAGCGTAGGACCGCTCGGGCAAGCGCCAGACGCGGAACTTCTCTAGCAGCCTGTTGAAACGCGCATGAATCTCGGCCTTCCGGAGCAGTGCGCGAGGCGCAATCGGCCGGCACCCGCGCCTCCGGCGAGACATAGCTGAACAGCCCTTGCTGATGGCTTTCGTATCCGCGCATCATCCATCCCCGACCACGAAAACCATGCGTTCGAGATCGATCAGAAGAACTGGTTCCGGCGGTCGAAGTTCGAAAGCCTGCTAGCCGCCGCCGGCAGACCCGGAAGCGCAGTAGCAGCTGTTCTGAATCGTGTGCTCGCTGGGGCTAGGGCGGATGAACGGCAGACGGCCGAGTGATAGCAAATTGGCTTTCTCCAGAGAAGCTCGTAGTTTCTTTCCGTGCCCGTTCCCTCCCAAACCCAGAGCCAACTCAGGCATCCATTGACCGCGCTGCTCGGCAGCGCAGGCCACGTGCGCGTCTTGCGCGCACTGGCGACGGACAGGGCGCCGCAATCGGCGCCGCAGGCGGCGGCGACGGCCGGACACTCACACCGCAGGGCACGCGCGGCGTGCTGGACGCGCTGGCCCGCCAGCGGCTGGTCAAGGCTCTTGGTTCGGGGCGGACACAGCTGTACGAGCTGAATGCGGCGCATCCGCTCGCGTCGTCGCTGACCGCGTTGCTTCGCGACGAGCAAACTCGATGGGACGTGCTCATGAGCTCGATCCGCGAAGTGCTCGTTCGCCATGGCGCCGTGAGCGCCGCATGACTCTACGGCAGCGTGGCCCGTGGCGAGGATGCGCCCGAAAGCGACTTGGACATCGCGCTCGTCGTCAGGTCCCCGGCCGTGGCCGACCAAGTTCGCGAGGCGCTGATGCCGCTGGAGGACGCCCAGCAGATCCGAATTTCGCTCACGGCCCTGACGACCAAGGAACTGGCGGCGCTGCCGGAAGGCGACCCCTGGTGGACCAACGACTTGCGAGATGGCCGCGTGCTCAAGGGTGCGGCGCCGGATCAGACCCGGCGCCGCTTGGCCAGGGCAGCAGCATGACGGGCAAGGTCCAAAGCAAGGCGGTGGACGACAGCCATGCGCCAGCGCGCCTGCTGCAGGCTCGCGAGTTCCACGAGTCTGCCCGCAGCCTGGTCACGCTGGCGCAGAGCAAGAGCTGCAACCCTGCCGTCACGCTGATGGTCACTGCAGCGATTGCCTACAGCGATGCGCTCACGGCCAAGGCCAGGGGCGTCGTCAACCAACAGGACCACCAAGGCGCACCGCGCCTCTTGCGCGAGGTTCTGGGGAACCGCTTGCCGGACAAGCAGGAGAAATTCTTCCGCAAGCTGCTGGGCCGCAAGTACGAGGTCAACTACAGAGGCCGGAGCACCACGCTCGAAGCGGCGCAACTGCTGCTTGCGGAGCTCGACGAATTCGCCGCGTGGGCTGAAGGCCACGCTTGACCCAAGCACGATTCAGGCCGCCGCTCTAGGCCGGTTCGGTGCGGCACAAAGCCGTTCGACGTTGGCCTTCAGCAGGTGTTGCACCGAGGTGAGCTGGGCCGAACCGAATCGCTGCCATCCCAGGTGCCGCATCACGCCGGCCCGTGCAACGCGGAACACCATCATCTGGCCCATCAGCGTGACGACGGTCAGCTTCGCGTCGGCCTCCGTTCGGCCCGGGTCGGCCGTCCTCACCAGCAAGGTCATGGTGCCCAGCACGCGCTTCATGAAGCGCTCGTAGATCAGGTCGAAGGCCGGCGTGGGCGACTGCTGCTCGCGCATCATCAGCTGGCCCCAGGGACCGCTGGCCTCGTCAGCCAGCGTGGCCAGCATCGCATCGCACAGCTGGCCCAGGAGCCCCACCGCCCGTTGGGCCGCGGCCTTCGGTGGGGCGGGGCTGGCCAGAGCGGCCTCGATGCCGGCCAGGGCCGGGCCCACGCGTTGCTCCATGGTGTTCGCCATGTGCTCGAACACCGCGAGGTACAGGCCCTCCTTGCCACCGAAGTGGTAGCCGATGAGCGCCGGGTGAACCCCGGCCGCGGCGGCGAGCTCGCGCGTGCCCACGGCCTCGAAACCCGATCGGGCGAACACCTCGGTGGCGGCCGCGATCAGCGCGGTGCGTGTGGCGTCGCTGCGGGTTTGGCCACTGGGACTGCTTCGGGGCATGGCCGACATTACACCCGAGCGGCCGGGCGACGGTCGTCCACCAGCCGCCCTTCCTCCATGGTGAGGATGCGGTCGGCGAGGTCGATGACCTTGCTGTCGTGGGTGACCATCAGCACCGTGGTGCCGCGTTCGCGTGCCAGCGCCTTGAGCAGGTGCACCACCTGGAGCGCCGAGTCGTGGTCCAGCGCGGCCGTGGGCTCGTCGGCGAACACCACCTCGGGGTTGCCGATGAGTGCCCGTGCGATCGCCACGCGTTGCTTCTGAAGCGGTACCCGTTCGATGGACGCCACGATTCGGCACGAAGCGTTGTCCAC
>JBBIST010000040.1:0-27236 GCA_037441125.1 Burkholderiales bacterium | reverse complement strand
ACATCGCCTACTCGCGCTTCATCAACACGATGAAGCAGGAGCCGGTGATCGAGCAATTGCTGCCGTTGTCGGCCGAGCGCTTCGAGCAGAGCGAGGAGGAGAAGCGCGCTTACAGTTGGGACTACCTGTACGAGCCCGACCCGCAGCGCGTGATCGACGAGCTGATGACGCGCTACGTCGAGACGATCATCTACCAGTCGGTGGCCGAGAACATGGCCTCCGAACAGAGCGCGCGCATGGTGGCGATGAAGGCCGCCTCCGACAACGCCAAGAAGTTGATCGAGGAACTGCAGCTCGTCTACAACAAGACGCGCCAGGCCGGGATCACCAAAGAGATCTCCGAAATCGTCGGCGGGGCGGCGGCGATTGCTTGAGAAACGTGAAACGTGAAACGTGAAACGTCGACACCGACACGGTGTCCGGCGTCATCCCTTGCCTAGCGCCTTTCACATTTCACGTTTCACACTTCACGAATACGAAGCTGAGGAAAGCAAATGTCAACCGGAATGATCGTTCAGTGCATCGGCGCGGTCGTCGACGTCGAGTTCCCGCGCGAGCAGATGCCGCGCGTTTATGACGCGCTGGTCCTCGAGGCCGACGCCGGCAACACGCTGGTCGAACAGGGACTGACCTTCGAGGTCGAGCAGCAGCTCGGCGACGGCGTCGTGCGCACGATCGCGATGGGCTCATCGGACGGCCTGAAGCGCGGCATGAAAGTGCGCAACACCGGCGACAACATCAAGGTGCCGGTCGGCCCGGGGGTGCTCGGTCGCGTGATGGACGTGCTCGGCCGGCCGATCGACGAGCGCGGGCCGATCCAGTCGGACGAGCGGCGCGCGATCCACCAGCCAGCGCCGAAGTTCGACGAACTCAGCCCCTCGGTCGAACTGCTCGAGACCGGGATCAAGGTGATCGACCTCGTCTGCCCCTTCGCCAAGGGCGGCAAGGTCGGGCTGTTCGGCGGCGCCGGTGTGGGCAAGACCGTCAACATGCTGGAGCTGATCAACAACATCGCCAAGGAACACAGCGGCCTGTCGGTCTTTGCCGGTGTCGGCGAGCGCACGCGCGAGGGCAACGACTTCTATCACGAGATGTCGGAGGCCAACGTCATCGTCCAGGACGACCTGTCGAAGTCGAAGGTGGCGATGGTGTTCGGGCAGATGAACGAGCCGCCCGGCAACCGCTTGCGCGTCGGCCTGACCGGACTGACGATGGCCGAGCGCTTCCGCGACGAGGGCCGCGACATCCTGTTCTTCGTCGACAACATCTATCGCTACACGCTCGCCGGCACCGAGGTCTCGGCGCTGCTCGGCCGCATGCCCTCGGCGGTCGGCTACCAGCCGACGCTGGCCGAAGAGATGGGTCGTCTGCAGGAGCGCATCACCTCGACCAAGGTCGGCTCGATCACCTCGATCCAGGCCGTGTACGTGCCCGCCGACGACCTCACCGACCCGTCGCCGGCGACCACCTTCGGCCACCTCGACGCCACGGTCGTGCTGTCGCGCGACATCGCCGCGCTCGGCATCTACCCGGCGGTCGATCCGCTCGATTCGACCTCGCGCCAGATCGACCCGAACGTGATCGGCGACGAGCACTACAGCACGACGCGCCGCGTCCAGGCCACATTGCAGCGTTACAAGGAACTGCGCGACATCATCGCCATCCTCGGCATGGACGAACTGTCGCCCGAGGACAAGCTGGCGGTGGCGCGCGCGCGCAAGATCCAGCGCTTCCTGTCGCAGCCGTTCCACGTCGCCGAGGTGTTCACCGGTTCGCCCGGCAAGTACGTGCCGCTGAAGGAGACGATCCGCGGCTTCAAGATGATCGTCGACGGCGAGTGCGACGCCCTGCCGGAGCAGGCGTTCTACATGGTCGGCACGATCGACGAGGTGTTCGAGAAGGCGAAGAAGATGCAGTGACAAGGCGTGAAACGTGAAAGGTGAAACGTGTCGCACGCGTTTCGCGCTCAGCCCGGCCCACGTTTCACATTTCACGTTTCACATTTCACTCGACACCAGATGGCCACCATCCACGTAGACGTCGTCAGCGCCGAAGAGAGCATCTTCGCCGGTGAAGCGGAGTTCGTCGTTTTGCCGGGCGAGGCGGGTGAACTCGGCATCTATCCGCGCCACACGCCGCTGATCACGCGCGTGCGGCCGGGCGTGGTGCGCATCCGCAGGGCGGGCGAGGTTGAGGAGGACCAGGTGTTCGTCGCCGGTGGCATCCTCGAAGTGCAGCCGAACGTTGTCACCGTGCTCGCCGATACGGCGATCCGAGCTAAAGATCTGGACGAAGCCAAGGCCTCCGAGGCCCTGCGCGCGGCCGAGGAGGCCAAGCGCAACGCCACCAGCGATCTCGAGATCGCCAAGGTCGAGGCCGAGATGTCGGCGCTCGCCGCTCAGCTCGCCGCGATCAAGAAGCTGCGCGGTCGCTAGCCCCGCGCCGCCGGCGCACGCTGCGCCGCAGGCGACCGACCGAGCGGCTTGCCTCACTCGTTTGCGCGAGCCGCGTTAGCGTCTTAGCCGCTGCGCTTCTTCACGTGCGAGCCGGCCTCGGCCGGCTCGTCCAATGTGCTGCGCTGCTCATTGCCTTTCCCATCGAGAAGCCCATCATCCGGAGCCGCGCTGGCTCCGACGTCGAACGGGTCGACCGGCGTTGCTGCCGATTCCTTCGAACAAGTCGAACGATGTGAGGAGACTGTCTATGTTTGGACGCGTTAGTACATTGCTGCCATGCGCGGTCTTGGCCTCTGCCATCTCTGGTTTGGCGGCAGCCCAGCCGGCGCCCAGCCTGACCAGCACGACCGTGGTGTCAGGACGAGAAATGATCTGGGACATGGCGTTTTTGCCGGACGGGACGATGTTCTTTACCGAGAAGTGCCGCGGCCTGTCGGTACGACTTCCCGCGGGCGCCGTCAACGCCCTGCTTGGAATGAAAGACTCCAAAGGCTATGCGGACACCGCGAACGATCTCTTCTGCAGCGGTCAGGCCGGCATGAGTGGCGTCGCGATCGATCCCAACTTCGACAAGAACCGGTTCATTTACGTCTACTCGGCATCGAGCTTGACCACGCCGCACAACAACCGCGTGATCCGGCTGACGGTCAACGCCGACCTCACCCGAGTGTCGAATCGCACCGACATCGTCACCGACATCGCCTACAAGCAAAGCACCAGCAACCACCCGTTCGGTGACGCCGGCGCGCACAACGGCGGGCGCCTGCGCTTCGGCCCGGGCGATGGTTTTCTCTACGTGACCACGGGCGACATCCACGGCGGTCCGGTGCCTCAAAGCCCGACCCGAATCGGCGGCAAGGTTTTGCGCATCGATCGCGATGGGAAGGCGGCGCCCGGCAACAATGCTCCGAAGGGATTCGACGCGCGAGTCTTCACTTACGGTCATCGCAACCCGCAGGGGATTTGCTTCCGCCCGGGCACCCATCAAGTGTTCACGGCCGAGCACGGCCCCTGGCACACCGACGAGGTGACGGCGCTTAAGGCAGGCGGCAACGCCGGATGGGATCCGCGGCCGAACGTGGCGGGCCGTGGCGACTGCCCCGATGGTTACTGCGGCTACATGCCGAATCAGATGGGTGCCGTCGAGCCGAAGATCAGGGCCGCCTACATGCCGATGACCGATCTGAAGACCTACCCTGGCGCGATGCGGCCGGCGTGGAGCAACGACGGGCTTTCGCAAGGCATGTCCTCGTGCGTGTTCCTCAACGGCCCGCAATGGCGGGCATGGAATGGCCAGATGGTGGTCGGCTTCCTGGGGATCGGCATCCACGGAACGCCGGTGGGGAACCGGCTTGATTTGCTCAGCATTCCGGCGGACGGCCTGTCGGCCAAGCGGACCACGATTCCCCTGCCGATGCCTGCCGGCCGCTTCCGCTCGGTTGTACAGGGGCCGGAAGGCGACCTGTACGTCGGCACGGATCAGGGCGAGATCTACCGGCTAAGCCCGAAGTAGACCTGACTTGGCCGTACTGCCATTGGCAGTGCGGCCGCGCTTACTTGATCGCCAAGATGTATCGGGCCAGCGCCAATGCGTCTGCGTCCGATAGCTGAGGATGCGGCGGCATCGGCAACTGACCCCAGACGCCTGAGCCGCCGTCCTTGATCTTCTTCGCCAGTGTCTCGGCAGCACGGCCATCGGCCGCGTACTTGGCGGCTATGTCTCGGTAAGACGGGCCGAGCAGTTTCCTCTCGTTGGCGTGGCAGGCGACGCAGTTGTGCTTGCGCAGCATGTCCGCGTCTGCGAATGCGGAGCCGGCGCAGGCCGCCAGACCTACCGCGATCGACAGAGCAACTAACTTAGGCATTCATTGTCTCCTCGCTTTGTACCTGCGTCTGAACTTTTCGGGCGATACTCGGGCGCCCATCGGCGCTGCAACGGAACCTGTCGACGCCCTCGATCATCGTTCAGGAAGTAGACGGCGAATGCGCCCGCGTTGTCAATGATCGCCGCGTCTGCATCGAGCCACTGTTCGCACGCCGTCTCGTGTTCAAGCAAGCGCAGCCCGATCTCTCCCGCACCGTTCTCGGCCGCCGGCGCGCAGTCGCAGCCGCAGGCCTGTCGGCGCTGCTGGGCGGCATCGCAGGGTTGCCTTGCGCGGTCGCCGCGCCTGCGTTCGAACTGTCGCCGGTGGTCGTCACCGCCACCCGCAGCGAGCGCCTGCTGCTCGAGGTGCCGGCCTCGGTCGAGCTGATCGAGCGCGACGAGATCCGCGACGCCCAGTGGCGCGTCAACTTGTCCGAGTCGCTCGCGCGCGTGCCCGGGCTGGTGGTGCTCAACCGGCACAACTATGCGCAGGACCTGCAGATCTCGATTCGCGGCTTCGGCAGCCGCGCCAGTTTCGGCGTGCGCGGGCTGCAGCTCTACGTCGATGGCGTGCCGGCCACCTCGCCCGACGGTCAGGGGCAGGTGTCGCACTTTCCGCTCAACCTCGCCGAGCGCATCGAGGTGCTGCGCGGTCCGTTTTCCGCGCTCTACGGCAACGCTGCCGGCGGCGTGATCGTGCTCAGCACCGAGCTGAAGCCGGGCGAGCCGCGCTACGAACTCGCCGCCGCCGCCGGCAGCCACGACGCCTGGCGCGCCGGCTTGAGCGCCGCCGGCGGCCGCGATCCGTTCGCCTACACGCTGGAGGCCGGCCGTTTCAGCGCCCGCGGCGAGCGTGCGCACAGCGCCGCTCGGCGCGACACCTTGACTGTTCGCGCCGCCCACCTCGACTCGCCGCTGGGGCGCGTGCGCCTGTCGCTGAACTCGCTGGCGATGCCCGACTCGCAGGATCCGCTCGGACTGACTCGTGCCCAGTGGCAGGCCGACCCGACCCAGGCGGCGCCGGTGGCGCTGCAGTTCAACACGCGCAAGACCACGCGCCAGACCACGCTCGGCGCCGAGGTGCAAAGCGAGCTGTCGGCGGCGACCGCGCTCACCACCGCGCTGTGGGTGGGAACGCGCTCGGTGGTTCAGTTCCAGTCGATTCCTGTGGCTGTGCAGGCGGCGCCGACCAGCCCTGGCGGCGTGATCGACTTCGACCGCCGTTTCGGCGGCGCCGATCTGCGCGCGGCGCACACCGCCGGCGCTCTGACCGCGATCCTGGGCTTTAGCGCCGAGCGCCTCGACGAGGATCGGCGCGGGTTCAACAACTTCACCGGGGCGGCGCCCGATCTACAGCTTGGGGTGCGCGGTGACCTGCGCCGCGACGAGACCAACCGCATCGACTCGCTCAGCCCCTATGCGCAGTTCGAACTGGGCCTGGGCGCTGCCTGGCGACTGCACGCCGGGTTGCGCGCAACGGAAGTCGACTTCCGCTCCGCCGATCGCTTCATCGTCGGCGCCAACCGCGACGACTCGGGCCGGCGGTCGTTCTCCGGTCTCACGCCGTCGGTGGGCCTGGTGTTCCGGCCGCGCGCGTACCTGAGCCTGTACGCGAGCTACGGCCGCGGTTTCGAGACGCCCACTTTCGCCGAGCTCGCCTATCGGTCGGACGGCAGCGCCGGCTTCAACCCAGACCTGCGCGCAGCGCGCAGCGACAACTTCGAACTCGGTGCCAAGGCCGCCTGGCCGACGCTGCGCCTTAACGCCGCCGTGTTCGCGGTGCGCACGCGCGACGACATCGTCGTTCGCACCAATGCGGGCGGCCGGGCGTCGTTCGGCAACGCCGCTCGTACCCGGCGCGAGGGCTTCGAGGCGGCGGCAGAGTGGACGCCGAACCAGCGGCGTTCGCTCCTGCTCTCGGCGGCGCTGTTGCGCGCGCGCTTCGACGAGCCGTTCCTCACCTGCGGTCCGGCGCCCTGTGTCGCGCCGACGCTGACGGTGGCGGCCGGCAACCGGTTGCCGGCCGTGCCCGAGGCGACGCTGTTCGCGCAACTGCGACAGCGCATCGGCGCGGTCGACCTAAGCGCGCAGGCGCGGCTGCAGTCGGAGCTGTACGTCGATGACCGCAACAGCGACAGTGCGCCGGGCTACGCGGTCGTCTCCTTGACGGCGGCGCGCACGGTCGAGTGGGGCAGCCACAGACCGCGCCTGTTCGCCCGCATCGACAATCTCTTCGACAGGCACTACGCCGGCTCAGTGATCGTCAACGAAGGCAACCGGCGCTTCTTCGAGCCGGCGCCGGGGCGTGCCCTGATGGCCGGGATCGACTGGCCGTTCTAGCGGCTGTGGGTGAGCGGCCCGCGGCGTGGCGCCGGGTCCGTCTTGGCCGTCGCAAAAATGCATCATCCGTGCGCCTCGGATCGGTGATCCCGCCCGCCGCAACGCGCATCAGGGCGCCGGATGTGTCAACCGTCGGGCCGGCTACGCGTTAGCCCGCAGACCTGCCCAACGAACCGGCCAGTCTCCGGCGGCAGGCAGGTCCGTCGTTTCATCCAACCGTTCCAGGAACTCGCACATGAAGAAGCTGCTTGTGGCCACGATCGCTGGCCTGTTCGCCATTGCCGGCGCTGCGATCGCCGCCGATGCCAAGAAAGACACCAAGGCCGAGCCGAAGAAGGAAGCCAAGGCCGAGCCGAAGAAAGACGAGAAGAAAGACGCCAAGAAGTAATCCGGCGCGCTTCTCGCGAAGCGATCCAGATCGAGCGGGCTGCGGCCCGCTCTTTTTTTGTCGCCTGCGCATGCCGGCCGCGCCGGCGTGTGTACGCGACTGCGTGAGACAATCGCCCCCCGCCAACCTCCCGCCCGCCTGCTGTGACGCCCGCCAACGACACGCTGCTGCGCGCGCTGCTGCGGCAGCCGACCCGGTACACGCCGCTGTGGCTGATGCGCCAGGCGGGTCGCTACCTGCCCGAGTACAACGCCACCCGCGCCCGTGCCGGCAGCTTTCTCGGTCTGGCCAAGTCGCCCGCGTACGCGACCGAGGTCACGCTGCAGCCGCTCGATCGCTTCGCCCTCGACGGCGCGATCCTGTTCTCCGACATCCTGACCGTGCCCGACGCCATGGGGCTTGGCCTGTACTTCGCCGACGGCGAGGGGCCGAAGTTCGAGCGGCCGGTGCGAACCGAAGCCGATGTCGCTCGCCTGGCGGCGCCGGATCCGGAACTGTCGCTCACCTACGTGCTCGACGCCGTGCGCGAGATCCGCAAGGCGCTCGCCGGCCGCGTGCCGCTGATCGGCTTCTCCGGCAGTCCGTTCACGCTCGCCTGCTACATGGTCGAGGGCGGCGGCTCCGACGACTTCCGTCTGATCAAGACGATGCTGTACGCGCGGCCCGACCTGCTGCACCGGATCCTCGAGGTCAACACGCGCGCGGTGATCGACTACCTGAACGCGCAGATCCGCGCCGGCGCCCAGGCAGTGATGATCTTCGACACCTGGGGCGGCACGCTCGCCGACGGCGCCTACCAGCGCTTCTCGCTCGCTTACATGGGCGAGGTCGTGCGGGCGCTGATTCGCACCTATCGGGGCGCGCGGGTGCCAATCATCGTCTTCACCAAGGGCGGCGGCCTCTGGCTCGACCGGATCGCCGAGACCGGCTGCGAGTCCGTCGGTGTGGACTGGACCGTCAACCTCGGCGGCGCGCGCCGGCAGCTCGCCGACCGCTGCTCGCTACAGGGCAACCTCGACCCGATGGTGCTGTTCGCCGGCGAAACCGCGATCCGGCACGAGGTCGAGCGCATCCTCGACAGCTTCGGCCCGCCGCGCAGTGAAGACGGTCGCTGGGGCGGACACGTGTTCAACCTCGGCCACGGCATCTCCCAGTTCACACCGCCCGAGGCGGTCGAGATCCTGGTCGACGCCGTGCACTCCTACAGCCGCACGCTGCGCACCTGAGTCCGACACGTCGCCAGGCTGTCAACGCAAGCCGGCGCGCCATCGCTGCGATGCATGTTGCGATTGAGCAGGGTCGGGCGATTGGCTTGACTTATGCACAAAAGCGCGCCCTTTGCCCGGCTTCAATCGCGACCGGCCGCAAACTCGGCGCCAAGCCACGGACTGTGTCGTAACTTGCTGATTCATAAGGAAGTGCGCCGGTGGCCTCGGCGCCGTCCAAGCCAGTTGACAGCGCGCGCGCAGGCGAGTATTGGCCGCCTGGGTTCCTTGTCCACAAAATTATCCACAGGCGTCGGGCAAGGTCCGTGCGGGCCGGAAAATCAGCGACTTAGCAATCGGATCCGGGTCGGCATCGCGGGTCGCCCGAGCGCGTGCGAGCGTTCGTGTACGCGCGTGTGATCGTCGATGCGCCGCTGGCGCAACCGCTCGACTATCGGCTGGCGGGCGGCATTGACGCCAGAGGTAACGACCTCGTCGGCCGCCTGTGCGTGGTGCCGCTCGCACGGCGCAAGGTCACCGGGCTGATCGTCGCCGTCGCCGATTCGACCTCGATCGACGCCGCCGCCGTGCGGCCGGTGGCGCGCGTGGTCGACGAGATCGCTGCCGTGTCGGCGGCGTGGCTCGCGCTCACGCGCTTTGCGGCTGACTACTACCTGCAGTCCTGGGGTGAATTGGCGATCGCCGCGTTACCGCCGCTGCTGCGCGCACCGCCCGGGCCGCGCTTTGCGGCCTCTCTCGCCAGGCTGCGCGCGCCGCAGCGTGCCGCGCGCCCCGCATGCGCGGCGGCGCGCCTCGAGCTCAGCGCCGACCAGCGCGCCGCCTGCGACGCGATCGCCTCCGGCCGAGGCTTCGCGCCGTGGCTGCTGTTCGGCGTCACCGGCAGCGGCAAGACCGAGGTCTACCTGGAGGCGATCGCGCGCTGCCTGGCGGCCGATCGCCAGGCACAGGCACTGCTGCTGGTGCCGGAAATCAACCTCACGCCGCAACTGCAGGCGCGGCTCGCCGCGCGCTTTCCTGGTGAGTCGATGGTCACTCTGCACAGCGGCCTGCCGGCCGGCGAGCGGTCGGCCGCCTGGCTGGCCGCGCACGAGGGTCGCGCGCGCATCATCCTCGGCACTCGGCTGGCGGTGTTCGCGTCGGTGCCGCGGCTGGCGTTGATCGTGGTCGACGAAGAGCATGACCCATCGTTCAAGGCCGGCGACGGTGCGCGCCACTCGGCACGCGATCTCGCGGTCAAGCGCGCCCAGCAGGAGGAGTTGACGGTGCTGCTCGGCTCGGCCACGCCGTCGCTCGAAAGCTGGGCGCGCGCCGGCGCCGGTCGCTACCGTCTGCTCGAACTGCCGGCGCGCGTGGCGGCCGGCGAGCAGCCGGCGCCCTGGCCGCAGGTGCAGGCGGTCGACCTGGGCAAGCACCCGGCGCAGCAGGGGCTCGCGGCGCCGGTGCGCGAGGCGCTGGTCGAAGTCTTTGCGCGCGCCGAGCAGTCGCTGGTGTTCATCAACCGCCGCGGCTACGCGCCGGTGGTCTCGTGCACGGCCTGCGGCTGGCTGTCTGCTTGCCCCAACTGCGCCGCCTACGCCGCGTTTCACAAGCTCGACGGCACCCTGCGCTGCCACCATTGCGGCTGGCGGCGCGCCGTGCCGCGCGCCTGTCCCGAGTGCGGCAATCCCGAGCTGCACGCGGTCGGCCACGGCACGCAGCGGGTCGAGGAGACGCTGCGCCTGCTGCTGCCGCAGGCACGCGTGGCACGCATCGACCGCGACAGCACGCGCCGCCGGCACGCCGCCGAGCTGGCCTTCGAGGCCGTACATGCAGGCGAGGTCGACGTGCTGGTCGGCACGCAGATGGTGGCCAAGGGGCACGACTTCCGCCGCATCTCGCTGGTCGTGGTCCTGAACTGCGACGCGCAACTGATCGCCGCCGACTTTCGCGCCCCCGAGCGGTTGTTCGCCACCCTGTTGCAGGTCGCCGGCCGCGCCGGCCGTGCCGGCCTGCCGAGCCGGGTGCTGGTGCAGACCCGCTATCCGGACCATCCGTTGCTGGCGGCGGTGGCGCGCCACGACTATGCCGCTTTCGCCCGCCGCCAGTTGGCCGAGCGCAAGGCGGCCGGTCTGCCGCCGTTCGTGCACCAGGCGCTGCTCACGGCCGAAGCGCGCGAACTGCAGGCGGCGCTCGCGTTTCTCGCCGCGGTGCGCGCGTGCGCGCCGGTGCTGCCGGGGCTGCAGGTCTACGACGCGGTGCCGATGCCTCTGGCCAAGCTGGCCGGCGTGTATCGCGCGCAGTTGCTGGTCGAGTCGCGCCAGCGCGCGCAATTGCACCGGGGCCTGCGCCAGTGGCTCGAGCACGTACGCGCGCTCGGCCCAACCTCGCGCCCGCGCGTGCGCTGGCAAATCGAGGTCGACCCGCAGCGGATCTAGCCGCCGCTGCCGTGCCTGAGCGCCGTCGATCGAGACTGACCGCGCGGAGCGTTGCGCGACTACTTCTTCGCCGCCGGCGCTTCGGGCTCGACGAACTTGCCGCCGGAGAGGTTGCCGATGTAGGCGACCGCGCGCGCGACCTCGATCGGGTCGAGGTTCGGGTTGCCGCCCTTCGGCGGCATGGCCTTGAAGCCGTCGATCGAGTGCCGCACCAGCACGTCGAAGCCCTGCGCCAGACGTGGCCGCCAGGCGGCAAGGTCGCCGGTTCGGGGCGCGCCGGCCACACCGGCCGTGTGGCAGGCGCTGCAGGCGAGCTTGTAGACGACCTCGCCGCTTTGCAGGACTGCGGCGGCGTCGACCGCCGCGCCGAGCACGACCGTGCCCACCGGCCGCAGCCGGTCGGCGACGCGCTCCGGCGTCATCGCGTCGGCGCCGGCGCCGACGCGCTTGGCGCCGGTCACGTACACGACCAGCAGAACAATGATCAGCACCGGCACAACGAAGGCCAGCACGACCAGCGTGATCAATTGCTTGGTCGACTTGATCGGAGGGCTGTGCTGATCGGTCATGCGAGGGCTCCGGAAGCGGCGCGCGCCTGGCGCGCGGCGGCCTGGGACGACGGTGCGTGTGGTAAGAGTCGGCGCGCAGTATATCGACGCGCCGGCCGCGCCTGCGTCTGGCGGTGAGCGCGTTGGACGCTGTGGGGGCGAGCCGGTATCCTGCGCCGCTTGCCGCCGCGGGGAGACTTGCTTGGACCCGCAGCGGCGTTCGGGCAGACCGCCGCGCGCGCATCTGCCGCAGGCGCCCGTAGCTCAGGGGATAGAGTATTGGCCTCCGAAGCCAAGGGTCGCAGGTTCGATTCCTGCCGGGCGCGCCAGTTTCGCGCAGGCGGTGGCGGCTAGGAGCAGGCCGCCACGCGAACGCGCGCCGCACTGAAGACCAGAGTGCGGCACTGTCCGTCGAGCGAGACGTCGAGCCGGCCCATCAGCAAAGCGTTGGAGCCGGCGCGCCGGATCAGACCGGCTTCCTGGAAGCTCATCGTCGCCGAGGCAACCGCGCCGTGGGCGCCGAAGCGCACGCGCGCATCGGGGCGCTCGAACTCGCGCAGCACCGGCTCGCCGGCCTCGCGCACGCCGTTGTCGTTGAGATCGCGGTACAGCAGCCAGCCGCTCGACCAGTCGCGGCCGGACTGCGGCGCCAGCACGATGCGCGTGCCGCCGGTCAGCGACATGCTGCGGCCGAGGTCGATCGCCAGCAGCAGCTCGTTGACGGTCATCGCCAGTCGGTGACGCGTGGCCACGCCCGCCAGAGACGGCACCGCCACCGCAGCCAGGATCGCCGCCACCGCAGTGGCGGTCAGCGCCTCGATCAGACTGAACCCGCGCGAGCTGTGCATCACGACCTCCTGAGCGAACGCGGGCATTGTCGGAACGCGAGCGGCTGCAGGTCATCGGAGGAATAAGCTTGTCGTTCCGGGCAAATTCATTTGATCGGCCCATCGCCGTGCCTCGGTCACCCGGACTAGCGCGCGCCGCGCGCCTGCCGTTCGTCGGTGCTGCCCGGCCGGCTGGGCGGACTGGGCTCGCGGCACGACAGCCGCCTGCGAATAATCGTGGCCATGCAACCCGCCATCGCTGCGCGCCGCGTCTCCCCGTCCTGCCGCCGCCCGGACCGCACCGTACGAGTGCCTGGCTTCACGTTGATCGAAGTGCTGGTGGTGATGGCGATCTCGGCGATCCTGCTGGCGGTCGGCGTGCCGATGTTCACCGGCGCGATCGCCTCGATGCGCGCCTCCGACAGCGCCAACAGCCTGGTCGCCTCGCTCGAGCTCGCCCGAACGGAGGCGATCCGGCGCGGCACCACGGTGTCTCTGTGCCGGGTGACGAACGCCGATCCCACCGCCTGCGACAGCGCCGCCGCCGGCGGATTTGCCGCCGGCGATCTGACCGCCGGCTGGATGGTGTACGCCGATCTCAACGGCAGCGCGGTCGGCGCCTTCGACGCTGGCGACGAGCGCATCCAGATCCAGCCCGCGGTGGCCGCCGGCGCGGCGCCGCGTTCGCAGATCCTGCGCACCGCCGGCACCGACGACGTGATCACCTTCCGGCCCGACGGACTGCGCGTCGGCGGCCAGCTCGTCTACCGCATCGCCTACCCGCAAGCGGCGCACGGTGCGGCGCTGTCGTGCCGCCAGATCACGATCAGCGCCGTCGGCCACACGGTGACCGAGCGCATCTCCTGCTGACCATGAACGCACACCCGTCGCGCCAGAGCGGTTCGTCCCTGATCGAAGTGCTGATCGCGCTCGGCTTGGTGGCGATCACGATGCTCGGCCTGCTGGCGATGCAGTTGCGCACGCTCGGCCTGCAGAAGGACTCGCTCGACCGCCGCGCCGCTGCCGTGCTGGTCAGCGGCTTCGCCGATCGGGTCAGCGCCAACTTCACCGGGTTTCGCGACGGCAATTACACGGGGCTTGCCTTCGTGCCCAGCGACTCGCCTCCGGCAACCGCGTCCGCCTGCGCTACGCCCGGCGCCTGCACGGCGGCCGAAGTCGCGGCGCGCGACTGGGATCTGTTCCGGATCGAGGTACGCAGCCGATTGCCAGGGGGCGTCGCCTACGTGACCACAACCGCCACCTTCACCGATGCCCTGGTCACCGTCGGCTGGTCCGACCCGCGTCGTACCGACCCGGCCTCAGGTGGCGAGGCGCCGGGCAGTGTCGACGCGGTGTGTGCCACCGCCGACCCCGGCTTCTCCGACGACAGTTTTCGCTGTTACGCGACACGGATCACGCCATGACGACGCCGGCGAACGCGCGGCCGCAACGAGGCCGCACGCTGATTGAACTGCTGGTGGCGATCGCGCTTGGCTTGCTGATCCTGCTCGGCGTCGGCGGGCTGTATGTCGCCTCCAACCAGTCGACGCGTTCCGCCACCAACGTCGCCAGCGCCGAGAACGTGGCGCAGGTGGCGCTGATGCTGATCGGCCAGTCGATCCGGCGCTCGGCCTACTCCGAGATCATCGGCACCGAGGACACCGGCTTCTCCAACAACGTGCTCTATGCCGGACCGACGCTGCGCGCCTGCCGCGGCGCGCGCTTCACCGGCGACGACCCCACCGCTGCTTGCGGCCCTGCCGCCGCGGGCGCGCCCGACAGCATTGCGGTGTGGTTCCAAGCTGACAGCGCTCTGGCCGCCTCGCAGGGTCCGACCGACGACTGCATCGGCAACGCGCCGGCGATCGTCGCGGTGGCCAACCCCAACTATGTCGGACGGGTGGCCAACATCCCGGTCGTGCAGAACAACTTCCACGTCGTCGGCACCGACCTGCGCTGCCGCGGCGGCGCCAACACGCAGCCGCTGCTCTCGGGCATCGAAGACCTCAAGGTCTACTTCGGCTTCGACGACCTCGCCTTCGCGAACCCCGGCAATCCGGACGTGATCCCGGCGCCGCGCTCGGTGCGCGACGCCAACTTCATCAACGGCCTGCCTCCGCCCACCGCTGACACCACCGCCTGGGACTACATCGTGTCGGTCACCGTCTGCATACTGGTGCGCACCGACGAGGCCGGCGTGACCGCCACCGGCTCGACCGCGGGCACGCCGCTGTGCCCGCAGAACGAGGCACAGGCGGCCGGAACGGAAGCCGTCGCCACTCTGCTGGCCACCGATGCGCGTGCCACCGACGGTCGCGTCCGGCGCGCGATCACGCAGACGTTCTCGATCCGGGCGCGGGCCAAAGCCAGCCCGCTGGAAGGCTGACCATGACCGTCGCTTGGCTGACCAGGGTACGGGAGCGCGGCGTCGTGCTACCGGTCGTGCTGGTGATGCTGCTGCTGATGACGATCACGGTGCTGTTTCTGATGCGCCGGGGTACGGTCGACGAGCTGCTGGCCTCAAACGTGCGCCAGATCGTCACCCTGGAGACAGCGACCCAGTTCGCGCTGCGCTCGTGCGAGCGCTGGCTGGCGGTGTCGGTGCCGGGGCTGGCGCCGCGCGCCGGCGACCCCGACCCGCCGCCGGTGGTGACCGCTCCGGCGGCGGCGGCGACCTCTGCCTGGCGCGTCGGCTCCAACTGGACCGACTTCGGCGTCACTTTGCCGGAGGACCGCTTCGGTGCCGGCATCACCGCCGTGCGCTGCCTGTTCGAAGACGCGACGGCCGAGCTGGAACTCGTCACCTCGCTCACCGCTACCACCGCCACCGGCATGGCCCTGGAACCAGACTGGCGCAAGTTCCGCATCACCGCCGAAGTGGTCGGCGACAACGCCGTCTCGCGCGCGCAGTCCGAAGTGCGCGTGCCGGTGCCGCCGACCTAGGCGCAGGAGAACAACAATGAGCCCACTGTCGACCCGTGCCGCGCACGCGCAGCGAACGCCCTTCATCAAGCGTCTGGCGCGAGTGCTGGCGCCGGTGGTGATCGCCACCACCACCGTGCAGCCGCTCGCGTTCGCCGCGCCCAGCCCGTCGCTGCTCGAGCAGCGGCCGCGCTTCGTCGACGTGTCGGTCGATTCCAACGTCGCCTTCATCCTCGATGATTCGCTGTCGATGGAGGACATCCGGCTGCCGGTGCCGGCGGGCCTTGACCCCGGCGAGTCGGCCGGCGGCACGGTCAACGTGCGCGGCGCCGCCACCGGTTTCGTCGCCGGCAACTGGGTGGTCGGCGCGCTCGGTCCGGTCGCCCGCCGCGACGAGTGGATCCACCGCAGCTCGGCGCTCAACCCGCTCTACTACAACCCGGAGATCACCTACCGGCCGTGGAACGACAACCGCCGCGCCGGCGCCGCCGGCAACTTCACCAATGCCCCGGTCGGCAGCACGGCCGCGATCACTGATCCGGCCAACCGCTTCCGCTTCGGCGTCACGCCGCACGACCAGCGCTACGTCGGACCCAACTTCGAGTTCGGCGTCGGCAACAATTTCGCACGCCGCCTGCCGGCCGGCGCCGGCATCAATGCCGGCGCCAACCCGCCGGCGGTGCCGGCCTATCTCGCGGGCACACGCGCCGCGGCCGGTGGCTTCGCGGGCGTGACCGACGGTGCCGCCACGCCGCGCAATCAGGATCTGTTCACCTCGCCGATGGTGCGCGCAGATGGCGGCCCGCCGATGTGCACGGTGCCGACTACGCCGCCGACGTCGGTCGGCCTGCCGACGATTGCGCGCGGATCGACGCCGCAACCTTTCACGACTCGCACGACCACCACCCGCCCGTCGACCGCGATCGAGACTCGTACGCGCGAGACACAGTCGCGCGGCGTCACCGACCGTCCGTTGGCGAATCGACCGACTCAGTCGCCGACGAGCTCGGTGACCGCGACCACCACCACGCGCTCGACCTCGTCGCTGAACCTCGCCGCGATGGGACAGCCTCGTGCTTCGACTGCGACGGTCGGCAATTCCGACCGAACTCCGGTGGCGCGTCCCTCGACCGCGCTGCCGGCGACGACCGATCGCACCACGCAGACTCGGCCGTCGACGGCGTTGGCGTCGCCGATCGATCGCACGATCACCACGCGCCCCGTCGAGTATCGGCAGGAGCAAGGCGCCTGCGGCACATGGAGCGCTTGGACCACGACCGCGCCGGAACCGGCATTCTGCTCGGATCCGTTGAGCGAGGGCGGCGTTCGCGTGGCGCTGATCGAATCGCGACAGCTTGCCTGCCCGCCTGGCTCGACTAGCAACCCGAGCAACAGCAGCCAGTGCTTGAGCAACTGCCCCGCCGAGACCTCTCCGTCGGGATTGCAGTGCGTCTATAGCTGCCCAGACGGCACCAATGAAATCAGCGGCCGGTGCTACGGCGCCTGTCCTTCCCCAACAACCCAGTTCTGGGGCGGCTCGAACAACGCCGCCACCTCGACCCAGTGCATCACACCCTGTGCGGCCGCTCCCACGGGTGTCACCTTGAGCGCGACCGCGACGCAGTGCGTCTACAGTTGCGCCTCCGGCACGAACCTCATCTCGGGAAGCTGCTATAGCGCGTGTCCGAGTACGACGCCGAACTTCTGGGGCGGCTCGAACACCGCGGCGACATCGACCCAGTGCATTGCGAACTGTCCGACCGGGACCACGGCGTCGGGCACGCAGTGCCTCGGCGGCGGCTGTCCCTCGACACATCCGACGCTGATTTCCGGCGTCTGCTACGCCAACTGCGATACCGCCCCCTTTACCCTCTACGGCACCGGCGGCATCAGCGGCGCGACCCAGTGCCGTCGGTCGTGTCCGTCGCCCGGGGTCCACAACACAGTCACCGATCAGTGCGAAACCTGTCCGACGGGGACCACGCGCGGAAGCGGCACTTCGATCGGCGGCTTTACTTCGAATCCGAACCTCTGCTACTCGACGAGCTGTCCGAGCGGCACCAGTGCCATACCGGGCAATCCCTATCAGTGCCAGTCCTGTCCGAGCGGAAGCTTGGTCCCGGGTCCTGGCCCCTCGCCCGGGCAATGTCTGACCTGTCCGTCTGGGTTCAATCTGCTCACCGGTGGACCGAGCGCCCACAACGGGCTCTGCTATGGCGCCTGCCCGACCGGCACGCCCGCCTGGAGCTTCTGGGACGCGATTTCGTCTCCCTCCTCGACCAACACGACTCAGTGCCGGCAAGCTTGCCCGGGCGGCGCCGGTACTCATGAAACCGGGTCCGACACGGTCCGAGGCCAGTGTTTTCCGGCCTGCCCAACCAACTACGAGGCACTGAGCTTGACTGCCACGCTATGCCATCGCAATTGCGTGAACGAATTCGGCAGCGGCTTCGAGGTCAATCCGAGCAACACCGCGCAGTGTCGATCCGTGTGCAACGCGCCGAACCTGTTGAGCGGCGGACTGTGCTACACGGCCTGTCCTGGCGGCACGCCGACCGGCAGTCCGGCCACTCAGTGCATCAGCGACTGCCCTTCGGGAACGCCGAGTGGATCGCAATGCCTGCTGGCTTGCCCCGGCACGCATCCGACGCTCAGCGGCTCGACCTGCTACGCGGATTGCGCAGACCCGAACTACCCGAACGTCAATCCGACCAACGTCGCCCAATGCCAGGGTCCATGCCCCAGCGGCACCACGGCAAGCGGCACGCAGTGCCTTTCCTGCCCGGCCGGCAACACGGTGTTGGGCGGCCGATGCTGTCCGGACATCAGCTTGACGGCGGGAACCTGTCCGCTGCTGCGCCCGCCCGGCTATACCTGCACCGCCGGCGAGTGGGTGCCCGATCTGAGCCAACCGGCGCCCGCGCGCTACTACGTGTTCGCGCCGTCCACCGCGATCGCGCTTCCAACCCCTGCGAACCTGTCCAATCCGGCCAACTACGTGCGCGTCGAGATCAATCGTGACCGGCCGATGGACTTCCCGAAGGCGCCGACGCGCACCGACTGCGCCGGCAGCGTCTGCACCTGGGAAGAGGAGGCGCAGAATTTTGCCAACTGGTTCACCTACTACCGCACGCGGCTCTTCTCGGCGATCGCGGTGACCTCCGAGTCGTTGTCGAACCTGACGCGCGACCGCGGTCTCGACGGGCTGCGGCTGGCCTACGGCTCGATCAACTATTTCCCGAACGGCGCCGATCCGTTCAATCCTCCCACCGGCCGGCGTCCGGCGACGATGACCATCGACGGCGAGCCGAGCAACGGCACGATCGTGCGTGGCGTGCGGCCGTTCACGGAGGTCACACCGCCGCCTCCGCCGGGGTCGAACGACCGGCGGCAAGAGGTCTTCGATTGGCTGTTCAGCCTGCGCGCGGTAGCTTCGACGCCGAACCGTGAGGCGCTCGACTCCGTGGGACGCTACTTCCGCCGCAGCGATCCGCGCGGCCCGTGGATCCAGCCGGACGGCACGCTGCCGCCGGATCCGGTGACCGGCGCCATCCCGTCGACCGTCGCCGGCCGCTGGTCGTCGAACGAAGCCCCGGCCGACCACATCAGTTGCCGGCGCAACTACACGATCCTGATCACCGACGGCGAGTGGACGCGCGCACCCTGGGTGCCGGCGGCACCGCAGCAGCCGCTGGTGGAGAACCGTTACACGCCTGCACCGCTCGACTCGCCGCTCAACGCGCTGTCGAGGGACGGCCCGACACACTTGCGGCCCGACGGAACGAGCCATGACTCCTACGTTCTGGCGCGCGACCTCCAGTTCTCGACCAACGCCGGTGCCGCCGGAGGCACGTTGAGCGACATCGCGCTCTACTACTGGAGCCGCGACCTGCGGCCCGATCTGGTCAATGGCATCCGCCCGATCGACTGGACCATCGGCTCGCAGGGCAATCCGGCCTTTTGGCAGCACATGGTGCCGTACCTGATCGGCTACGGGATTTCGGCGTCGCGCGACACCCTGGCCACGCGCGCAGCCATCGTCGTCAGTGCGGCGCCGGCGGCCGCGCCGGTCGCCGTAGCCTGGCCGTCGGTGCGCCTCGAGAACCGGCCCTCGGAGACCGGAACGATCGTCACCGACCGCGATACGGCGCCGATCGACTGCGGCTACGACCCCGTGACCAACCCGGCCGGCTGCGGCCGCGTCGACGACACGATGCGTGCCGCCTTTGCGGCCCGCGGCAACTTCCTCTCGGCGGCCGACGTCAACCGCCTGTCGCAGGGTGTGGCGGCGGCCTTCACGGCGATCGGCGAGATCGAGGGCACGGCCACCGCGCTCACCGGACGCAGCGGCACGCTGCGTGCTGGCGACCGCGTGTTCGCCGCCAGCTTCCGCACCAACGCATGGACCGGACGCGTGCAGTCTTTCGACGCGACCGCATACTTCGCGGGTCTGGGCGCGAGCACGGCGACCCCGTCGGTCGACTCGCGCTTCCCGGCACCGGCGAGCCGCAACATTCTGACTTCGACCGGCCCCGGCACTGCGGTGACGTTCCCGACCGGCGCTGCGGACTTCGGCAACCTGAGCAGCGCTCAGCAGACCGCACTTGGCAACGACCCGGCGCTGGCGCAGTGGCTGCGTGGCGACCAGTCGCTCGAAGCGCGCGCCGGCGGCGTATTCCGCAACCGGCCGCTGGGCGAGATCATGGGCACGATCGTCAACTCGCAGCCGCTTTATTCGCAGGCGCCCGACTTCGGCTACAACGCCGTGCGCGAACCCGCTGCCGCCGCCGGTCAGGGCGCCGCGTATCGCACGTTCGTCAACGCCAACCGCAGCCACCGGCCGGCGCGCGTGTTCGTCGGATCGAACTCGGGCATGCTGCATGCGTTCGATGCCTCGGGCTCGCCGGTGACCGGTGCTTCGAACCACAATCCGAACTACATGAACGAGGTGTTCGCTTACGTGCCGCGCTCCGTCTACGGCAGCCTGCGTGCCTTTGCCACGCCCGGCTTCTCGCACCGCTATCTGATGGACGGGCCGGTGGTCGAGGGCGACGTCTTCACCGGCGGTGCCTGGCGCACGGTCGTGGTCGGCACCACAGGCGCCGGCCCGCGAGGCATCTTCGCGATCGACGTCACGCAGCGGTCCGGCTCGACGGCGACCCCGGTTGGCCCCGGCAACGTGCTGTGGGATATCGACCCGTCGGCAGACAGCGGCGCCAACATCGAGCATGTCGGACACATCCTGCAGCCGGGCGTGATCGGCAGCGGGCGCGACGGCGAGTGGTATTACTTCGTCGGCAACGGCTTCGAAAGCCAGAACGACAAGGCGAGGCTGCTGGCGATCCGCATCCGCGACGGCGCGATCACCGCGATCGATACCGACAATGCCGGCGGTCCCGATCCCCTGGCGGCTAGCCCGAGCGGCCGGCCGAACGGCCTGGGCGGGGTGACGCCGGTGTACGACGCCGAACGCAACATCGTCGCGATCTACGCTGGCGACCGTCACGGCCGGCTGTGGAAGTTCGACCTCAGTTCGACCAGCCGATCGTCCTGGAGCAGCACGCGGCTGTTCACTGCAACCACTCCCACGGGCGAGATGCAGACAATCAGCGCCGCCCCGCGCGTGCTGCGCCACCCGCGCGGCGGCCACATGATCGTCTTTGGCACCGGCAAGCTCTTCGAGCGCGACGACCTGGCTGACCAGTCGATCCAGACCGTCTACGGCGTGTGGGAGAGAACGCCTTCGACGCCGGCGGCGGTTGCGCGCAGCAGCCTGCGCGAACTCGCGCTGGTCGATCAGGTCGAGACGGTCAGCGGCGCCCGCTATCGCCAGCTCACCGGCACCGATGCGCTGAACTGGGCGACCGACCTCGGCTGGTACTTCAACCTGACCGCGGGCGCGGCCAACGGCGAGCGCGTGATCGCCTCGCCGACCGAGCACGGCGGCTTTGCCAGCATCACTACCTTCGAGCCGCTGTCCGACGGCGACCCCTGCAAGGGCGGCGGCCGCTCGTTCTTCTACCGGCTTGACGTGAGCGGCAGCTTTACCCGCTCTCCCTTTGCGCCGGTTGGTCCGATCACCGCGCTGCCTCCCGCCGTGGCGCGCAACACGGTGGTCGGATCCGAACTGCTCGGGCCGTCGATCAGTCAGTTGCAGACGCTGCGTGTACCGGCGGCGGCAACGGTGCTGACCTCGCGCGTGCTCGACGGAGCCGGCTTTGATCGCGTGGCTGAACCGGACCGCAGGCCGCGCGACCCCTGCGAGGCGACCCGCGGCGGCGGACCTGGGCTTGCCGGCGGCTCGCTCGGCACGCCACAGTTCAGTTGCCCGGGTTCGCCGCTGCGCGTCTGGCGCGACCTGCCGCGCGGACCGCGCTGACCGAAGGAGACCGCCGTCATGTCACGGCCGCGCGCGCAAGGCTTCACGCTGATCGAGGTGATGGTCGTGGTGGCGATCGTCGCCATCCTGGCGGCGATCGCGATCCCGGCCTACACCGAGTACGTGCAGCGCGGCCGGCGCGCCGAGGCCAAGACCGCGCTGCACCAGATCGCCCAGTGGCAGGAGCGGCGGCGCACCGAGACCAACGCCTACGCGACCGCGTTGCCCGCCGGCATGGCGTCGGTGAGTTCGGGCGGCACGGTCACGTACACCATCACCGTCGACACCGTCGCTGCGCCCTACCGCTTGGTGGCCGCCCGCGCCGGGCCGATGGCCGCCGACCCCTGCGGCGACCTCACGCTGACCGGCCTCGGCGTGCGTGGCAACGTCAACGGCACGCGAGGCTGGCAGGAGTGCTGGGCGCGCTGACCCCGCGCCGCGTCGGGTCACGCGCGCCGTCGCCGTCAGCGCCGGCCGGCCGGTGCTATCTTGCCGTTCATGTCCGCCGATCCCACCCCCACCGAAATCACCCTGCACACGGCCTCGCGCCAGCTCGAGGTCGCCTTCTCCGACGGCCGCGTGTTCAAGCTGCCGTTCGAGTTCCTGCGCGTGTACTCGCCGTCGGCGGAGGTGCGCGGACACGGGCCGGGGCAGGAGACGCTGCAGGTCGGCAAGCGCGAGGTGACGATCACGCGCCTGGAGCCGGTCGGCCACTACGCGGTGCAGCCGCTGTTCTCCGACGGCCACGAAAGCGGCATCTACTCGTGGAGCTACCTGTACGAGATCGGCTCTAGCTACGAGGCGCTCTGGGCCGACTACTTGGCGCAGCTCGATGCGGCGGGCGCAAGCCGCGATCCGGCTGACCCGCGCAACGCCGCCTTCGTCGCGCCGACCAGGAGTTGTGCCAGTCACTGAGCGCGCCGCCGCGCCGATCGGCGCCGCGTCTATAGTGCGCGCATGAGCCCGCCGGGCCGCCCCAAGGGCGAATCCCCGAGCGCGCAGCGCGAGGGTAAGTCCAGTGAACGACGAACGCACGGCTGCCGGCGACCGCGAGCGAACCGCGGGCACGACCCACTTCGGCTTCAGCGAAGTGCGCGAGGAAGAAAAGGCGCGCCAGGTTGCCGGCGTTTTCGACGCGGTCGCGCGCAAGTACGACCTGATGAACGACCTGATGTCGGCCGGCCTGCACCGCTGGTGGAAGGCCTTCGCCGTCGGTCAGGCGCACCTGCGGCCGGGCATGAAGGTGCTCGACGTGGCCGGCGGCACCGGCGATCTGGCGCTGCGCTGTGCGCGCAAGGTCGGGCCGGAGGGCGAAGTCTGGCTCACCGACGTCAACGCCGCGATGCTCGCCGCCGGCCGCGACCGACTGATCGATGCCGGCCTGCTGCTGCCGCTGGCGCAGTGCGACGCCGAGCGGCTGCCGTTTCCGGACGATCACTTCGATGCCGTGCTGGTGGGCTTCGGCCTGCGCAACATGACCTACAAGGAGCGCGCGCTGGCCGAGATGACGCGCGTCACACGGCCGGGCGGTCGGGTGCTGGTTCTGGAGTTTTCCCGGGTATGGGCGCCGCTCGCGCCTCTATACGATGCCTACTCGTTCAACGTCCTGCCGTGGCTGGGCAAGCGCATCGTCGGCGACGATGCCGGCTATCGCTATCTGGCCGAGTCGATCCGCGTGCACCCGGCGCAGGACGAGCTGGCCCGGCTGATGCGCGATGCCGGACTCGAGCAGGTCGAATGGTTCAACCTGACGGCGGGCGTGTGCGCGCTGCACGTCGGTCACAAGTTCTGAGACGGGTGAAAAGGGAAGGTCAACCAATGAACGTGTCGAAGTGGATCGCAGGTGCCTTGATCGGCGTGATCGCCGCCAGCTTTGCGCTGGACGTCGAGGCGCAGCGTCGCCTGGGCGGCGGCAAGAACCTCGGCAAGCAGTCGCCGCAGGTGCAGCAGCAGCAGCGTCAGGCCGTGCCGCCGCAGCAGCAAGCGCCGCAGGCCGCTCCGGCGCAGCAACCAACCGCCGCGCCGGCGGCCGCAGCCACCGGCGCCGCTGCCGCCGGTGCCGCGCGCAGCGCCAGCCCGATGCGCAACCTGCTGATCGGCGCCGCCGCCGGCCTGGGACTGATGGCACTGGCCACGTGGCTCGGCTTCGGCGAGGTGCTGGCGACGATCATGCTGTTCATGCTGATCGGCCTGGTGGCGATGATCGCCATCGGCTACTTCATGCGCCGCGCGGCGATGAACCGCGCGCCGCAGCCGGCCTACCAGGGCGCGGGCCACGGCGGCTTCGACCGGCATCGGGCGCCGCAGCCGGCGCCTCAGCCGATGCAGCGCTCGTCGCTCGACACGGCGGCCGGCGGCGTGCGTCCCGGCTCGGCAATGGACGAGTTCCTGCGCGGCGGCGCCGTCAATCCGGCGCGTCCCTGGGGCGTGCCGGCCGGCTTCGACAGCGAGGGCTTCCTGGCCAACGCCAAGAGCTACTACGCGCGGCTGCAGGCGGCCTGGGACAGCGGCAGCCTCGAGCACCTCGAGGAGTTCACCACGCCGCAGATGTTCATCGCCCTCACGCATGAACTGCGCGCGCGCGGCGGCGCCACGCATACCGAAGTGGTGAAAATGGACGCCACGTTGCTCGGCATCGACTCGTTGCCCGACGAGCACGTCGCCAGCGTTCGCTTCAGCGGCGAGGTCCGGGTCGACGGCGAACTGGAGACGGTCGACGAAGTCTGGAATCTTTCCAAGCCCACCAGCGGCCGCCACGGCTGGTTGCTCGCCGGTATCCAGCAGTTGAGCTGACGTTCCTGCCCTTCGAGGGACGGCGAATGCGGCGCCTGCGGGCGCCGTTTTCGTTGGGCGAAGGCGTGCATCTGCGACAATCCACGACCTGAGGCTGGCCCGGTTCGCGCGCGATGCCGGCCGGTACCGGAGCGGTTTCCTCGCGAGGCGACCCTGATGCTGCCTGAACTCGCCGCCGACGCCATCGTGCGCCTGCTCAACCGCCAGCTCGAGCGCGAGCCGACGGTGCGCGAACACCTGATCGCCTTCGCCGGGCGCAACGCCCGCTTCGAACTGCCGCCGTTTGCGATCGCCATCGGCATCGACCACGACGGCCGCTTCCGCGCCGCCGCCGGCGCGCCCGACGTGACGATCGCGCTCGATGCGCCGGCGGTGCCCGCGGCGTTGTTCGGCACCGAGGCGTTGCAGCGCAGTCTGCGCGTCGATGGCGATGCCGAGTTCGCCCAGGCGCTGGCGCAGGCACTGCAGCGGCTGCGGCCGGAACCTGAAGAAGAACTGTCGCGCTTCGTCGGCGACGCCGCCGCCGTGCGCCTGGTGGGTGCGATGCGGACCGCCGCCGCCACTGTCGCCGACGGCGCCGACCGCCTGGCGCGCAGCGCCGCCGACTACCTGGTGGCCGAGAACCCGATGCTGGTCAGCGGCCGCGAGGCCGAGGCCTTCGCGCGCGAGGTAAGCGCGCTGCGCGACGCGGTCGAGCGCCTGGACAAGCGTCTGGCGCTGCTGGCGGCGCGCCGGCGCTGATGGCGTTCGCTCGCGCCGCGCCGGCCGCGTTGCGTCGCCGCCCGTGCGCCGCCGCCGGCGGCGCGTCGTCGCCAGGGACGGCGCGCGCATGAAGCTGCTGCGGCTGGCACGCATCCTGTTCGTCGTCCACCGCTTCGGGCTGGACGAGATCGCGCTGTCGAGCCTGCGCAGCGCCTGGGTGCAGCGGCTGGTGCGCATCGTCACCTTCGGCCGCAGTCTGGCCGAGCCGCGCGGTGTGCGCCTGCGGCGCGCGCTGGAGAGCCTGGGGCCGATCTTCGTCAAGTTCGGCCAGGTGCTGTCGACCCGGCGCGACCTGCTGCCGACCGACATTGCCGATGACCTGGCGCTCCTGCAGGACCGGGTGCCGCCGTTCGACCCGGATCTCGCTGTGCGCGAAGTCGAGCGCGCGCTCGGACGCAGCCTCGATCAGGTGTTCGCAAGCTTCGAACGCGAGCCGGTGGCGAGCGCCTCGATCGCGCAGGTGCACTTCGCGGTGATGCGAAGCGACGCCGCTTTCGGCCCCTGGTCCGGACGCGAGGTCGCGGTCAAGGTGCTGCGGCCGGGCATGCAGGCGGCGATCGAGCGCGACCTGGCGTTGATGGACACGGTGGCGGCGCTGGTCGAGCGCCTGTGGCGCGACGGCCGGCGCCTGCGCGCGCGCGCAGTGGTGGCCGAGTTCGACCACGTGCTGCACGACGAGCTGGACCTGATGCGCGAGGCGGCCAACGCCTCACAACTGCGGCGCAACTTCGAGCGCTCGCATCTGCTGCGCATCCCGGAGATGGCGTGGGACTTCTGCCGCGAAACCGTGCTTGTGATGGAGCGCGTGCACGGCGTTCCGGTGAGCCAGGTCGACCGCATCCGCGAGGCCGGGGTCGACATCCGCCGTCTGTCGGCCGAGGCGGTGCGCATCTTCTTCACCCAGTCGCTGCGCGACGGCTTCTTTCACGCCGACATGCACCCGGGCAACATCTTCGTCGGCATCGACCGCAGCCGCAACGAAGGGCGCGACTTCGGCCGCTGGATCGCGCTCGACTTCGGCATCGTCGGCTCGCTGTCGGACAACGACAAGAACTACCTGGCGCAGAACCTGCTCGCCTTTTTCACGCGCAATTACAAGCGCGTGGCCGAGCTGCACGTCGAAAGCGGCTGGGTGCCGCCCGAGACGCGGGTCGAGGAGTTCGAGGCGGCGATACGCGCCGTGTGCGAGCCGATCTTCGCCAAGCCGCTGAAGGACATCTCCTTCGGACAGGTGCTGCTCAAGCTGTTCCAGATCTCGCGCCGCTTCAACATGCAGGTGCAGCCGCAACTGGTGCTGCTGCAAAAGACACTGCTCAACATCGAAGGGCTGGGGCGGATGATCGACCCCGAGCTCGACCTGTGGCAGACGGCGCTGCCGCTGCTCGAGGACTGGATGGCCGAGCAGGTCGGCGTGCGCGGGCTGCAGGCGCGGCTCGAGCGCGAGGCGCCGCAATGGGTGCAGATGCTGCCGCAGGTGCCGCGCCTGGCGCACCGGGCGCTGGTCGAGGCGCCGCGCCGGCACGACGAACTGACCGCCGAGCTGCGCCGCCTGCGGCACGAGACCGCGCGCCGCAACCGCCTGCTGCTGGTCGGCGTGACGATGCTCGCGGCGCTGGTGCTGATGGTCGCCTGGGCCTTCGTCGGCATGCCGCTGCCGGGGCGCTGAGCGTCAGTCGAAGTGCGCGGCGCGCAGCCGGTTCTGCACCACCTGGCGGCGGTCGTCGGTGAAGCGCAGCCACACCGGCAGCCAGCACAGCGCCGGCGCCAGCCAGACTTCGAGACCGTCGTCGTCGGCGCTCAGCGGCCGCTCGAGCAGGTGCGTTGCGAAGCGTCCGGCCGGCAACTCGACCGTGTGCTCGCCGCGGTGCTCGAAGCGGTAGGTGGCGATCCGGCGCACGCCGGCCACCGGCAGCTCGACCGCCGAGGCGCCTTGAGCGCGCAGGCGCAGGCCGAGCGTGAACAGCAGGCTCAGCCGGTCCTGCAGCAGCGGCTGCGCCCGTGCCTCGTGCTCGGCTGCGGCGCTGAAGCGCACGCGGCCGCTGTCCCAGTCGATGCGGGTGGTGCGCGCAGGCCGGCGGGCGCTGCGTTCGCGGTATTCGTGCGGCACGAGCGCGCTGTCATTGAGTTCGCCGTGCGACTCCTGCTCGGCGCTGAATAGCACCGAGCGCGTCGCCGAGCGCAGCCGGTAGCGGCCGCCCTCAGAGCTGAACTCGATCTCGTTGTCGCCTGCCAGGGTGAGCGGCCCGCGCGAGGCCTCGGCGTCGAACTCGAGCCGCACGCGCGGCGGCAGCGGTCGATGCGCGCCGCAGTCGGGCGC
>JBBIST010000039.1:20809-27377 GCA_037441125.1 Burkholderiales bacterium | reverse complement strand
TGAACCTGGACGGCAGTTCCCGTCGCGACCTGCGCGGCTGCCGATCCGAGCGGCGCGTCGCTGCGCTGGCTGCGGCGCGGTCGCGTGCTGGCGCTGCATCCGCGCATCGTCGCCGCGGCGCAGGCGGCCGGCTTCGCCGAGTCGCTGTGCGTGGCCTGTGACGTGGAGGCGCTGCTGGCGGCGGCATAGCGGCCAGCGGTTGCGCCAGAGGCGGCAATTAGAATCGGTCGCAATGTCGCGTCCTGTCCCTGGTTTCGCCAAGGCGCTGCTGCGATGAGCGCGCCGCCGATCGCCCCGCTGCCGCCGGCCGCAGCGACCACGGTCGCGGCGCCGCGTCCCGGCCGGCGCACACGCATCGCCGTCGTGCTGCTGTTCGTTCTCGTGGCGCTGCTGGCCGCCGGCGGCTGGTGGGCGCTGCGCAGCAACTTCGACCGCCAGCAGGCGCAGATCGCCGCCGTGCAGCGGCAGGTGAGCGCGTTTGCCGAGCACGGCGAGCAGCGAGCGCGCGAGAGCGCGCAGGCGATCGGGCGGATCGAGTCGGAACTGGCGCAAGTGCGCGCGCAGCGCGAGGCGCTCGAACAGCTCCACCTCGACCTGGCGCGTGGTCGCGACGAGACGGCGCTGATCGAGGTCGAGCGCCTGATCACGCTGGCGGCGCACGAACTGCAGCTCGCCGGCAACGCGGCGAGCGCGTTGTCGGCGCTGCAAGTGGCCGACGCCAAGCTGGCGCGCGTCGAGAGGCCGCCGATGATCGAGCTGCGGCGCGCGCTGGCGCGCGACATCGAGCGCCTGCGCGCTGCGCCGCGCGTCGATCTGGCCGGGATCGCGATCCGGCTCGACCGCATTGTTCAGGTCGTCGCCGCCCTGCCGTTGCTCGCCCAGGCCGCACCGCCGGCGCGCGAGCCGCCGGCCGTGCCGATGGCGGCCGAGGAGGCGCCGCCGACGCGATGGCAGGCACTGCGCGCCTGGTTGCAGCGCGAGTTCGGCGACCTGGTGCGCATTCGCGAGGTCGACACGCCGCAGGCGCTGCTGCTCAATGACGCCCAGCAGCGTCTGGTGCGGCAGCAGTTGACGCTGCGCCTGCTCGGCGCGCGCAGTGCGGCGTTGTCGCGTCAAGACGCGCTGTACCGCGCCGAACTGGGCGAGGCGCAGGCGCTGCTGGCACGCTACTTCGACTCGCGCCAGGCGGCGGTCGCCGCCGCCCAGGCGCAGTTGCGCGAGCTTGCGGCGGCGCCGCTGGCGGTCGATCTGCCGCGCCTGGACAGCATGGCGGCGCTGCCCGGGGCGCGCCGGCCGAACCGCTGAGATCGCGACACGGGCGAAATCGTGAAGCTCGTCGCATCGGTGCTGCTGATCGCACTCGTCGCCGCGGTGGTGGCGGTGCTCGCGCGCTTCAATCCCGGCAACGTCGTGCTGCTCGTGCCGCCGACGCGCATCGATCTGTCGCTGAACCTCGCGCTGCTGCTGCTGGCGCTGCTGCTGCTGGCGGTGTGGTGGCTGGCACGCATGGTGCAGCGAGCCGGCGACTTCCCGCAGCGCGTACGCGCCTACCGCCAGCGGCGCGCCGAAGGCGGCAGCCAGCGCGCGTTGCGCGAGGCGGTGCGCGCGTTGCTCGAAGGACGTTTCGCACGCGCCGAGCGCGCGGCCCAGGCAGCGCAGTCGGCCGCCGACAACGCCGGCGTGGCGGCGCTGATCGGCGCGCGCGCCGCGCACCGGATGCAGCAGTCCGACCGGCGTGACCAATGGCTGGCGCGCGCCGAGGCCGATCCGGCGCTCGACACCGCGCGCCTGGTGGCGAGTGCCGAGATGTGGACCGAGTCGCGCGCCAACGAGCGCGCACTGGCCGCGATCGACCAGTTGCACGCCAGCGGCAGCCGGCACCTGCAGGCGGCGCGCATCGCGCTCAATGCCAACCTGCAGGCGGCGCGCTGGGACGAGGTACTGCGCGGGGTGCGCGTGCTGGAGAAGCGCGATGCGCTGCACCCGGTCCTGGCCCAACGCTACAAGCAGCTCGCCTGGCGCGAGCTGCTGCTGGCGCGTCGCGACGATCCGGCCGCGCTCGAAGCGGCCTGGAATGCGGTGCCCGCGGCCGAACGGCAAGGTCCCGAGCTGGCGCTGCACGCGGCGCGTCTGCTCGCCGCCGCAGGGCGCGAGCGCGCCGGGGCGCAGGCGCTCGAGGCGGCACTTGAAGCGCACTGGGACGAACGGCTGCTCGACGCCTACTCGCAGGCGCCGGCCGGCGCCGCGCGCCAGCGCATCGAGCGCGCCGAGGGCTGGCTCGGCGCCCACCCGGACGACGCCGCGCTGCTGCGCTGCCTCGGCGGACTGTGCCTGGGAGAGCAGCTCTGGGGCAAGGCGCGCGACTATCTCGAGCGCAGCCAGCGCGCGCAGGCGCACCCGGCCACGAGCCTGGCGCTGGCGCGGCTGGCGGAAACGCTGGGCGAGGCGGCTGCCGCCGCCGAGCACTATCGTGCCGCGGCTCTGGGCTTTGCCGACCAGGCCGCGCGCGCCGCAAATTCGGACGGCAGCGGCGCGACGGCGGCGCAGCGTGCGCTGACGCGCGAGCACACGATCTGAGGCGCTGCCGCGGCGCCGGCCCGGCCAAGTCGCTGCGCATTGACAACGCGCAAGGCACTGTCGAAACTCTGGCGCCCGCCGCAGCGCGGGCGCAGAGGCAGTCCATTCGAACGACAGGAGACGACATGAAGGCACTGACCAGGCTCACCCTGGCCACGGCGGCGGCACTTGCGGCGCTGTTCGCCCAGAGCGCCGCGGCGCAGACGACGATCCGCATTTCGCACGCGACGCCGGCCACTTCGCACTACGGGGTGGGTACGCAGACCTTCTGCAGCGAGATCGAGAAGCGCACCAACGCCCGCTTCCGCTGCCAGATCCAGCCCAACGTCGGCGACGAGCGCGCCAGCATCGAAGCGGTGCAACTCGGCACGCTGGACGCGACCAACACCTCGACCGGGCCGGTGTCGAACTTCTTGCCCGAGGTGGGCATCGTCGACATCCCGTTCCTGTTTCGCGACTACGCGCATGCGCGCGCCGTGCTCGACGGACCGATCGGCCAGGAACTGCTCGGCCGCTTCACGCAGCGTGGGCTCGTGGGTCTGGTGTGGACCGAAAACGGCTTTCGCCATCTGACCAACTCGCGGCGTGCGGTGGTCAAGCCCGAAGACGTGCGCGGCATGAAGGTGCGCACGATGCAAAACCCGGTGCACATCCAGGCGTTCCAGTCGATCGGCGTGCAGCCGACGCCGATGGCGTTCTCGGAGCTGTTCACCGCCCTGCAGCAGGGCGTGGTCGACGGCCAGGAGAACCCGATCCCGGTGATCCTGTCGGCCAAGTTCTCGCAGGTGCAAAACTACCTGTCGCTGACCGCGCATGTGTACTCGCCGGCGGTGATCGTCCTGTCGCCGCGCCTGTGGAACGGCCTGAGCGAGGCCGACAAGGCGGCCTTCCGCGAAGCGGGTCGCGTCGCCGCCGCCGCGCAGCGCAAGAAGGTCAACGACGACGAGGCCACCGGCATCGAGCAGTTGCGGCGCGAAGGCGTGACCGTCAGCACCGTCGATGGCGCCGCCTTCCGCGCGGCGATGACCCCGGTGTGGGCCGAGTTCGCCAAGCGCTTCGGCGCCGACAACATCCGCCGAATCCAGGAATTCCGCTAGCTCGCCGGCGCTGATCCCTTGGATCGCCGGCACACGGCCCGGCCCTCGAGCCGGCAGGTGCGGCCGCCGACCTCGCTTCTCGCAAGCCGATGCTGGCGCGTCTGATCGTCGCCGTCGATCGCCGCGTGACCGAGGCGATCTGGACTCTGGCGGCGCTGCTGCTGGCGCTGCTCGCCGGCATCGGCGGCTACCAGGTGCTGACGCGCTTCATCTGGAACCAGCCCAGCCCGTGGAGCGAGGAGCTGATCGGCCGCCTGTTCGTCTGGTGCGTGATGCTCGGCGTGGTGGCGGCGTTTCGCCAGGGCGCGATGGTCTCGGTCGATCTGATGCTGCGCACCGCGCGCGGCGCCTGGCTGCGCTTCGTGCGCCGCCTGATCGTGGTCGTGACGCTGGGCTTTCTCGCGGTGCTGGTCTGGTTCGGCTTCGATCTCGCCTGGCGCGTGCGCTTCCAGACCTTCGCCACGCTGCCGCTGTCGATCGCCTGGGCCTACCTGGCGCTGCCGGTGGGTGCACTGTTCTCGATGCTGGCGGTGCTCGCCCACTACTTCGAGCCCTACAACCGCGAGCTCGAGCTGAGCCGGTAGGACGACGATGTCGGCGGCGATGATCGTCACGATGGTGCTGTGCTTCGCCTTCAGCATCTCGGTGGCGGTGTCGATCGGGCTGGCGGCGCTGCTCGGCCTCGGCCTGTTCTCGGACGCGCAACTGTTCGAGCTGCCGCGCCAGGCGTTCCTTGCGATCGACCGTTTTCCGCTGCTGGCGATCCCGTTCTTCATCCTCGCCGGCAACCTGATGGAGGCGGGCGGCATTTCGCGCCGGCTGGTGGACTTCGCCAAGAGCATCGTCGGCGGCGTGCAGGGCGGGTTGCCGATGACCTGCGTGCTCACCTGCATGATCTTCGCCGCGGTCTCGGGCTCGAGCGTGGCGACCACGTTTGCGATCGGCGCGATCCTGATCCCGGCGCTGGTTCGGCACGGCTATCCGCGCAACTGGGCCGCCAGTTTGCAGGCCACGAGCGCCGAGCTGGGCGTGATCATCCCGCCGTCGATCCCGCTGATCCTGGTCGGCGTCAGCGCCGAAATCTCGATCGGCGAACTGTTCATCGCCGGCATCGGCCCCGGGCTGCTGATCGGCGCGGCGCTGATGCTGTTCGTCTGGATCTACTGCCGTTGGCAGGGCTGGGGCCGCCAGGACGGCGACGGCAAGCTGCCGATCGCCAGCGCGCTCGAGGACGTCGGCGCGCTCGCCGGCGCGCTGCTCGCGTTCTGGGCCGGCAGCCGCTTCGTCGGCCCGTGGCTCGCGGCCGGCGCCGGCGAGCAGGACCTCGAGCGCCTCAGCGACGCCGCCGGCCTGGCGCTGGCGATCGCCTACTTCGGCGCGCTGCTGCTCGTGCCGCGCGTGCGCGCGGCCCTGCTGGCACGCGCCAGCTTCGCGCTGCTGATGCCGGTGGTGGTCCTGGGCGGCATCTACGGCGGCGTGTTCACGCCGACCGAGGCGTCGGTGGCGGCGGTGTTCTACGCCCTCGTGGTCGGCATGTTCATCTACCGCGAAGTCAAGCTGCGCGACCTGCTGCCGGTGTTCAAGAAGTCGGTGGTGAGTTCGGCGGTGATCCTGTTCATCATCGCCAATGCCGGCACCTTCGCCTGGCTGATCGACCGCGCCGGCGTGCCCGAGCAGATTGGCCTGTGGCTGCGCCAGGTGCTGGAGACGCCGGAGCTGTTCCTGCTCGGCGTCAACCTGGCGCTGTTCGTGATCGGCATGTTCATCGAGACCAGCGCCGCGATCATCGTCCTGGCGCCGATCCTGGTGCCGGTGGCGATCTACTTCGGCATCGACCCGGTGCACTTCGGCATCGTCATGGTGGTCAACCTCGCGCTCGGCATGATCACGCCGCCGTTCGGCGTCAACCTGTTCGCCGCCTGCACCGTGGCGCGGGTCTCGCTCGATCAGATCGTCCTGCGCCTGCTGCCGTTCGTCGCCGTGATCATCGGCTGCCTGATGATCATCACCTACGTGCCGGTGCTGTCGCTGTTCCTGCGCGACCTCGTGTTCCGCTAGCGGCTAGACGCAGCGGCCGCCGTCGACCTCGAGGCAGGCGCCGGTGATGAAGGCGGCCTCGTCGCTGGCCAGGAACAGGCAGGCGTTGGCGACGTCCTGCGGCCGCGACAGCCGCCCGAGCGGAATCGTCGCCAGGAAGCGGCGCCGGTTCTCGGGCGTGTCCGGCAGGCCCATGAACTGCTCGAGCAGGCCGGTCTCGCCGAGCACCGGATTGACGCAGTTGACGCGGATGTTGTCGGGCCCGAGCTCGGCCGCCATGCTGCGGCTGGTGACGATCACCGCGCCCTTGCTGCCGTTGTACCAGGTCAGTCCCGGCCGCGGCCTCACGCCGGCGGTGGAGGCGACGTTGACGAAGCAGCCGCCGCCGTGCGAACGGAAGTACGGCACCATGTGGATCGCGCTCAGGTAGATCGACTTGACGTTGACCGCGTAGACGCGGTCGAAGCTCGCCTCGTCGACCTCGAGCAGCGGCCGGTTGCGGTGCGTGGTGCCGGCGTTGTTGACGACGATGTCGAGCCGCCCGAAGTGCGCCAGCGCCGCCTCGAGCAGCGCCTTGACGTCGGCGCCTTGCGACACGTCGCCGTAGGCGAACTGCGCGCGCCCGCCCGCGGCACGGATCGCCGCCGCGACGCGTTCGCCCGCCTCGCGCGCGAGATCGTTGACGATCACCGCGCAGCCCTCCTGCGCAAAGCGCCCGGCGATGCCTTCCCCAAAACCCGAGCCCGCCCCGGTGACGATCGCGACCATCTTTTCCAGCCTTCGCACTTCACTCATTCCACACTCCTCAATCCTCAATCCTCAATCCTCAATCCTCAATCCTCAATCCTCAATCCTCA
>JBBIST010000039.1:0-20709 GCA_037441125.1 Burkholderiales bacterium | reverse complement strand
TCCTCAATCCTCAATCCTCAATCCTCAATCCTCAATCCTCAATCCTCAATCCTCACCCATGCTTGATCGCAATCGTCTTCAGCGTCGTGAAGCCGAGCAGCGCCTCGAAACCTTTCTCTCGCCCGTAGCCGCTCGCCTTGACGCCGCCAAACGGCAGCTCGATGCCGCCGCCGGCACCGTAGTTGTTGACGAACACCTGGCCGCAGCGCAACCGGCGCGCGATCCGCATCTGGCGCGCGCCGTCGCGCGTCCACAGGCCGGCCACCAGGCCGAACGGCGTCGCATTGGCCAGAGCGACCGCCTCGGCCTCGTCGTCGAAGGCGAGTGCGGCCAGCACCGGGCCGAAGATCTCCTCCTGCGCCAGCCGATGCGACGGCGGCACGTCGCGCAGCAGGGTCGGCGCCTGATAGAAGCCGGTCTGCGGCGCCTCCTCGACCACGCTGCCCTGCGCCGCCACCGGCACCTGGTCGGCCTGCGCCTGCGACAGGTAGTCCCACACGCGTTGCTGCTGCCGGCGGCTGATCAGCGGGCCGAGGTCGAGATCGGCGAGCGCCGGCCCGACGCGCAACCGGCCGATCGCCTCGCCGACGCGCGCGACCACTTCTTCGTAGATCGCGCGTTCGACCAGCAGCCGGCTGCCGGCCGAGCAGGTCTGGCCGGCGTTTTGCACGATCGCCGCCACCACCACCGGGGCGGCCGCGTCGAGGTCGGCGTCGGCGAACACGATCTGCGGGCTCTTGCCGCCGAGTTCGAGCGTGACCGGGCAGTGGTGGCGCGCGGCCGCCTGCGCGACCGCGGTGCCGGTGGCGGGCGAGCCGGTGAAGCTGATGTGATCGATGCCCGGGTGCGCGGCCAGCGCGGCACCGGCTTCGGCGCCGAGTCCGGTGACGATGTTCAGCGCGCCGTCGGGCAGGCCGACGTCGGCGGCCAGTTCCGCCACCCGCAGCAGCGACAGGCAGGCGTCTTCCGCGGGCTTCACCACGCAGGCGTTGCCGGCGGCCAGCGCCGCACCGACGCTGCGGCCGAAGATCTGCAGCGGGTAGTTCCACGGGATGATGTGGCCGGTGACGCCGTGCGGCTCGCGCAGCGTGAGCACGGTCATCCCGGTCTGGTAGGGAATGGTCTGGCCGTGCAGCTTGTCGGCCGCGCCCGCGTAGTACTCGAAGTAGCGGGCCAGTGCGGCGGCGTCGGCGCGGCCCTGCGACAGCGGCTTGCCGGTGGTGCGCGACTCGATCAGGCCGAGCTCGTCGATCCTGCCCTGCACGCGCTGTGCGAGCCGCAGCAGCAGGCGGCCGCGCTCGGTGGCCGACAGGCGCCCCCAGTCGCCGAGGCCCTCGCCCCAGGCGGCGCGCGCGGCGGCCACCGCGTCGTCGATGTCGGCGGCGTTGCCGCGGCCGATGCGGGCGAAGGCTCGGCCGTCGGAGGGATCGACCACGTCGAGCGTCTGCCCGCTGGTGGCGGCGACCCAGCGGTTGCCGATGAAGTGATGTGCACCGAAGCCCGCGACCCAGGCGCCGTCCATGCCTGTCTCCCTGTCGATCTTGTTCCGTCGATCGTGAACCGGATTATGGGCGCAGGCCGCGTGCCGGCCCAAACGGCCGCGGGCGCAGGCGCGGGTCGCGCCGGCGCCGCCGATAGAATCGCCGCGCCTCGCACTCTTGCCGAAGGACGATCCGATGAGCCTCGACCGCGTGCCGCCCGGCCGCCATCTGCCCGACGACTTCAACGTCGTGATCGAGATCCCGGCTCACTCGGATCCGATCAAGTACGAAGTGGACAAGGAGTCGGGCGCGATCTTCGTCGACCGCTTCATCAACACGCCGATGCACTACCCGGCCAACTACGGCTACATCCCGCACACGCTGGCCGACGATGGCGATCCGGTCGACGTGCTGGTGATCACGCCGTTCGCGCTGCAGGCCGGCGTGGTCGTTCGCTGCCGGCCGCTCGGCATCCTGAAGATGCAGGACGAAGCCGGCGGCGACTCGAAGCTGCTGGCCGCACCGATCAGCAAGACCCTGCCCTGGTACGACCACTGGCGCAGCCACACCGACGTCGGCGAGCACCGGCTGGCGCAGATCCGCCACTTCTTCGAGCACTACAAGGATCTGGAGCCGGGCAAGTGGGTCAAGGTGCTCGGCTGGGGCGGCGTCGACGAGGCGCGCCGCGAGATCCTCGACAGCGTGGCCGCCTATCAGCGCGCCTCGCCCAAGCCGGCGTTCTGACGCCGCGCTACTTGCGCAGCCACCACAGCAACAGGCTGATCGCGAGCGACACCAGCAGGCCGGTGGTGAGCGGCAAGTAGAAGTCGAGGCCGTCGCGCTGGATGTGGAGGTCGCCGGGCAGCCGGCCGAAAGGCAGCCGGGCGAGCCACGGCCACAGCACGCCGACGGCGACGATGACGAGCCCGATCGTGATCAGCGTGCGTTGCATGGGTGCCTGCCGTCGGCTACGACCGCCGGAAGGCGAGCACGTTCAGCGCCAATCCACCCAGCACGAGCGCGGCGCCGGCGAGCTTCCACCAGGCGAGCGGCTCGCCCAGCAGCAGCACCGCGCTCGTCATGCCGACCACCGGCACCAGCAGCGTGAACGGCGCGATCAGGCCGGCCGGATAGCGGCGCAGCAGCGAGGCCCAGATCGCGAACGCGAGCAGCGTCGTCGGCCAGGCCTGGAACGCCACCCCGAGCCACTGGCCGGCATCGAGCGTGACGACCGCGTCCCGCATCGCAGTTGGCCCCTCGAGCGCGAGCGCGAGCGCCGCGAGCGGCAGCAGCGCCCAGGCGCTGCCCCAGACCACGATCGCCAGCGGTGCGCGCAGACCCGAGGCCTGATCGAGCGGGATGCGCTTGACCACCAGGTTGGCCACCGCCCAGGCGAGCGCCGCCATCACGACCAGCAGCAGGCCCAGGCGCGAGCCGCCGGGCAGAAAGCTCGCCACCAGCAGCACGCCGGCGCCGGCAAGCAGCGCGCCGCCCAACTGGCCGAGGCGCGGCCGATCGTTCTGCAGCGCCGCCGCCAGCGCGATCGTGAAGAAGGCCTGGATCTGGATCACCAGCGACGCCAGTCCGGTCGGCATACCGACCGCCATCCCCGTGAACAGCAGCCCGAACTGGCAGGCAAAGGCGAACAGACCGTAGCCGGCCAGCAGTTGCCAGCGCACCTGCGGTCGCGGCACCAGCAGCAGCGCGGGAAACGCCGCCAGCGCGAAGCGCAGCAAGGAAAGCGTGAGCGGCGGCACCTGGTCCAGCCCCCAGCGCATGACGACGAAGTTAAAGCCCCAGATGGACACCATCAGCAGCGCCGCTGCCAGGTGCAGCGGCCTCACGCGGGCCTCGCGACAGCGCTGGCGGAGAGGGGCTTTCGTACATGACCCCAAAGGGACTGGCGCGAAGCGCCGCGTCCCCAGATGGTCACCATCAGCAGCGCCGCTGCCAAGTGCAGCGGCCTCACGCGGGCCTCGCGGCCGCGCGAACGGGCAGGGGCCTTCGCATGGGAGCGCACACGGCCGCACGAAGCGCGAGTCCGCGGACGCGCGGCGCGAGGGAAGTCCGGTGACTCCGACGGAGGCGTGCAGTGCCGCGACTCCGGACGGAGACGACCTGCGTGCGATACTGCGCGCTCAGTTCCAACGGCAAAGTCGATGGGTTCGCACGTCAGGGTCGCGGTCGCGCAGATCAACTGCACGGTCGGCGACTTCGAGGGCAACGCGCGGCGCATCCTCGATTCGGCGGGCCAGGCGGCAGCGGCCGGCGCCCACCTGCTGCTGACGCCGGAGTTGTCGCTGACCGGCTATCCGCCCGAGGATCTGCTGCTGCGTCGGTCATTCTACGCAGCGGCCGATCGCGCGATCGCCGACCTGGCCGCGCGCCTGCTGCAGTTTCCCGAACTGCGCGTGATCGTCGGTCATCCGCACGCGCGCGAAGGCCAGCGCTTCAACGCCGCCAGCGTGCTGCGCGGCGGCCGGATCGACGGCACTTACTGCAAGCACGACCTGCCCAACTACGACGTCTTCGACGAGCGCCGCTACTTCACGCCGGACAACCGGCCGCTGGTGTTCGAGGTGCGAGGCACGCGCTTCGCGATCAACATCTGCGAGGACACCTGGTTCACCTATGCGCCCGAGTGCGCGGCGAGCCACGGCGCGCAGGTGCTGCTGGTGCTGAACGCCTCGCCGTTTCACGTCGGCAAGCAGCAGTTGCGCTTCGACACGATGCGCAGCAACGTCTCGCGTTACCGGCTGCCGCTCGTGTACGCGAACCTGGTCGGCGGGCAGGACGAACTGGTGTTCGACGGCGCCAGCTTCGTGCTCGACGGCGACGGCGCGCTCACGCAGATGGCGCCGCAGTTCGCCGAGCATCTGCTGCTGGTGGACTTCGTCGACGGCGCGCCGCGGCCGGCGGCGGTCGACCGGCAGGCCGGCGAGGAGGCACAGGTCTACGCGGCGCTCACGCTGGGCGTGCGCGACTACGTCGGCAAGAACGGCTTTCCCGGCGCCCTGCTTGGACTGTCGGGCGGGATCGACTCGGCGCTGACGCTGGCGGTGGCGGTCGACGCGCTCGGTGCAGACAGGGTGCGCGCGGTGATGCTGCCGTCGCCGTACACCGCCGAGATCTCCTGGCTCGACTCGCGCGAGATGGCTGCGCGCCTGAACGTGCGCTACGACGAGCTGCCGATCAAGCCGGCCTTCGATGCTTTGCTCGCCGCGCTGGCGCAGGAGTTCCGCGGCCTGCCCTGGGACACGACCGAAGAGAACATCCAGGCGCGCATCCGCGGCACCCTGCTGATGGCGCTGTCGAACAAGTACGGATCGATCGTGCTGACCACCGGCAACAAGAGCGAGATGGCGGTCGGCTACTGCACGCTCTATGGCGACATGGCGGGCGGCTTCGCGGTGATCAAGGACATCCGCAAGACGCTCGTCTACCGGCTCGCGCATTACCGCAACGCGGCGGGCGAGGTGATCCCGCAGCGGATCATCACGCGCGCGCCGAGCGCCGAGCTGCGGCCGAACCAGACCGACCAGGACTCGCTGCCGCCCTACGAGGTGCTCGACGCGATCATCGAGCGCTACATGGAGCGCGGCGAGGGCGTGCACGAGATCGTCGCCGCCGGCTTCGCCGAGGCCGACGTGCACAAGGTGGTGCGGCTGGTGCGCGTGAGCGAGTACAAGCGGCGCCAGGCGCCGATCGGCATCCGCGTCACGCCGAGAGGCTTCGGTCGCGACTGGCGCTATCCGGTCACCAATCTGTTCCGGGAGGACAGCGGCTGCTGAGCTCGCAGCGAAGCGGCCGCTGCGCGCACTCGTGTTTGCCCTGCCGCGACGGGCGCTGCGCGCTGCCGGCCGGCTGAATAGAATGCGGGTCAGTCGACTGGGGGAACCATGAAACAGATTACCGCCATCATCAAGCCGTTCAAGCTCGACGAAGTGCGCGAGGCGCTCGCCGACGTCGGCATCAGCGGCCTGACCGTCACGGACGTCAAAGGCTTCGGCCGCCAGAAAGGCCACACCGAGCTGTACCGCGGCGCCGAGTACGTGGTCGACTTCCTGCCCAAGGTCAAGATCGAGGCGGTCGTGCCCGACTCGCTGGTCGAGCGTGCGCTCGACGCGATCGTCAAGGCGGCGCGCACCGGCAAGATCGGCGACGGCAAGATCTTCGTGCGCCCGGTCGAGCAGGTGATCCGGATCCGCACCGGCGAGACCGACGAGGCGGCGATCTGACCGATGCGTGCCGGCCTCGTTGCGGCGGCGCTGGCGGCGATCCTGCTGGCGGCCTGTTCCCCGGCGATCCAGTATCAGACGCTCGCCGAGGCGCAGGCCTCGGGCGCGGTCGACCAGGGCTTCCTGCCCGCCACGCTGCCGGCCGGGGCCGGACTGATCACGATCGAGAGCGACTCCGGCCGCCCGATCGGCGACTTCCACTTCTCCAGCGGCGACTATCCGGGCATGGTCGCGCGCTTCGCGCCGCTGGCCAGGCTGCCGACTGACCCGCTGCTGCAAAGCTGGGTCAAGCGCAAGGATCTCGCCGGCTACCAGGCCTATACGTCGGCCGACGGCGGCCGGCAGTGGCTGCTGCTGTGCTCGCAGGGCAAGGGCCGCTGCTACTTCCGTCGCCTGAACTGAAGGCGCGCGCCGGGCAATGGCCGGGCGGCGCCATCGACCGTGGCCAAGATCCTTCTCGTCTACTCGACCGTCTACGGCCTGTCGCGCCGGATCTGCGAGACGCTGCAGGCGCGGCTGGCGGCGCGCGGCGAGCGCGCCGAGGTGGCGCCGCTCGCCGACTGCCCGGTCGATCCGGCCGACTACGACGTGATCGTCGTCGGCGCCAGCATCCGTCACGGCAAGCACAACCCGGCGGTGATGGCGTTCGTGCGCCGGCACCTGGCGGTGCTGCAGGCGCGGCCGGGCGCCTTCTTCAGCGTCAACCTGGTGGCGCGCAAGCCGGCCAAGAACACGCCGCAGACCAATCCCTACCTGAAGGCCTTCATCGCCGCCTGCCCGTGGCGGCCGAGCCTGCTCGGCGTATTCGCCGGCGAACTCGACTATTCGCGCTACGGCCCCTTCGACCGGCAGATGATGCGGCTGGTCATGTGGATCAACCGCGGCCCGACCGATCCGGCCACCCGCACCGAGTTCACCGACTGGAGCGAGGTCGATCGTTTTGCCGAGCGCGTGGCGGCGCTGGCGCAGGGCCGGCCGGCGTAATGCAAGCCGGCAGCGAGCGCTGGCGCCGGACACTGCACCTGGCGCTCGCCGGCCTCGTGCTGTGGCTGGTGGCGAGCAGCCCGTGGCTCGAGCTGTACCGCCGGCTGGCGCCTGAGGCCGGCTGGATCGCACACGCGCACGTGTGGCTCGGACTGGCGGCGTTGGCGCTGTCGCTGCTCTACCTTGCGAGTTGCCTGCGCGGCGGCCGCTGGCGGTTGTACTTTTCCTGGGCCGGCGGCGATCTGGCGGCGCTGCGAGCCGATCTCGCCGCGCTCGCACGCGGTCGGTTGCCGGGCGCCGAGGGCGGCGGCCTGCTGGCGCTGATCGAAGGGCTGCTGCTGCTGGCGGTGGTGCTGGCCGGACTGACCGGCGTGCTGTGGCTGGCGACCGCCGGCACGAACGAAGCGCTCGCCTGGCGCCAGTGGCACATCGGCGCGGCGCGCGCGGCGACGGCGCTGCTGGCGCTGCACCTGGCCGGAGTCTTCGCGCACTGGCTGCAGCTCGTGCGCGGTTGAACGGGCCGGCGCTACTTCAGGGTCCAGTCGCGCCGCCAAGCGACCATGCGGATGACGACGATCGCCAGCGCCGACGACCACAGCGCGATCGGCGTCGGCACGCCCGCCTTGAGCATCAGCAGGCAGGCGCAGCAGCCGATGAACGAAGCCAGCGCGTAGGGCTTGCCGTCGCGCAGCACCATCGGCACCTCGTTGAGGATCACGTCGCGCAGGACGCCGCCGAACACGCCGGTGACCACACCGAGCAGGGCGGCGATGATCCACGGCATGTCGGCTTGCAGCGCCAGCGCCAGGCCGGCGATCGAAAAGAAGGCGAGGCCGATCGCATCGGCGGTCACGTACGACCAGTGCGGCACCCAGCGGCGCGCGATTCTCATCGCCGGCGTCGCTGCCAGCGTCAGCACCAGCAGCATGAGCACGTATTCGTAGTGCTCGACCCAGAAGAACGGCCGGCGGTCGAGCAGCAGATCGCGCAGCGTGCCGCCGCCGAAGGCGGTGACGAAGGCGACCACGAACACGCCGACCACGTCCATCTGCTTCTTGCGCGCCTCGGCAAAGCCGGAGAAGGCCGCCGCCAGCACCGCCACCAGTTCGATCGCCGGCGTCAGGCGCGCGGCCGGGTCGAGCAGCGCCGCCAGCGGCGGCGCGAGCGTTGCGTCCATCGCCGCCGTCTCAGTCGCCGCGCTCGGGCGCGTTGCCGGTCGGACGCAGCAGGACCAGCAGCGCGCCGCTGCCGCCTTCGGCCGGCGGCGCCTGGCAGAAGGCGATCACTTCCTCGCGCTGCGCCAGCCAGGCTCGCACCCGGCCCTTGAGCACCGGCGTGCGGCCGTGCGAGCCCAGGCCCTTGCCGTGGACGACGCGCACGCAGCGCAGGTGGGCGCGCAGCGCCTCCTTGAGGAAGAGCGCGAGCGCGGCGCGCGCCTCGTCGACGCGGTGACCGTGCAGGTCGATCTCGGCCCGGATCGACCACTGGCCGCGCCGCAATCGGCGCAGCACGTCGGGGCTGACGCCGGCGGCGCGATAGCTGAGCGACTCGTCGGTGTCGATCAGCGACTCGAGGTCGATCTCGTCGGCGAGCGACGCCTGCAGCGCTTCGGCGTCGTCGCGCCGCCGGCTGTGCGCCTGCGGCGCCGGAGGCTGCACCGGCGAGCGGTGGCGGCCGTGCGCGCGCAGCGGTCGGACCGCGAGCGCCTCCATCTCGCGCCGGAAGCTTTCGGCATCAAGGCCGGCAGGCGCGGCTGTCTGCTGCGGCGGCGAGGCACCGGAGTCGCGTGGGTCGCGCCTCGGCCGACTCGGCGCGCCGGAGGCAGCGACCGGTGCCGCGCCTGCGGTCCGATCGGCGCCGCGCCTGGCGACGATCTGCGCGCGCACTGTCGCCAGGTCGGCGAGCGTCTTGCGCGGCTGTCGGGTCATGGCGGTCGCCTGCCGCTCGTGCCTGGTCGCCAGTGGCGGCCGGGCGCAGGCGACAAGCCGGCCCGGTTCAGGCAGCAACCGCGTCCGCCTTCGCTGGCGTGCCGGCGTGCTGCGCCTCGAGCCAGCGCTGCGCGTCGAGCGCGGCCATGCAACCGGTGCCGGCGCTGGTCACCGCCTGGCGGTAGACGTGGTCCTGGACGTCGCCGGCGGCGAACACGCCGGCGACGCTGGTCAGCGTCGCCATGCCGTCCAGGCCGCTGCGGGTGAGGATGTAGCCGTCCTTCATCGCCAACTGGCCCTGGAAGATCTCGGTGTTCGGATGGTGGCCGATGGCGATGAAGCAGCCCTGTAGCGCCAGCTCGCGGGCGGCGCCGGAGCGGTTGTCGCGGATGCGAACGCCGCTGACGCCGCGCTCGTCGCCGAGCACTTCGTCGAGCTCGTGGAACAGGTGCAGCACCACCTTGCCTTCGGCCGCCTTGGCCATCAGCTTGTCGACCATGATCGGCTCGGCGCGGAACTTGTCGCGCCGGTGGATCAGGTGCACGGTGCGCGCGATGTTGGTCAGGTACAGCGCCTCCTCGACCGCGGTGTTGCCGCCGCCGACCACGCACACGTCCTGGCCGCGATAAAAAAAGCCGTCGCAGGTGGCGCAGCCGCTGACGCCGCGGCCCATGAACGCCTGCTCGCTCGCCAGACCCAGGTACTTGGCGCTGGCGCCGGTGGCGATGATCAAGGCCTCGCAGGTGTAGCTGCCGGAGTCGCCGGTCAGGGTGAACGGCCGCTGCGCGAGGTCGACCGTGTGGATCTGGTCGAACACGATCTCGGTGTCGAAGCGCTGCGCGTGCCTGAGGAAGCGCTCCATCAGCTCCGGTCCCTGCACGCCGTCGGCGTCGGCCGGCCAGTTGTCGACGTCGGTCGTGGTCATCAACTGCCCGCCCTGCGCCAGGCCGGTGATCAGCGTCGGCTTCAGGTTGGCGCGCGCGGCGTACACCGCCGCCGTGTAGCCGGCCGGGCCGGAGCCGAGGATCAGCAGTTGCGAATGCCTGGTGGCGGACATCGTGGCTCCCGTGGCGGGCGGATTCGAGGTGGCCGCGCGAACTGGCGGGCGCGCCGGATTATAGGTTTCGGTCGGCAGCCGACTCGGGCAAGGCCTTCGGCAGCGGCGGCACGCAGCGATTAACATCGCCGCCCTTCGCTGGACTTGCCGAGACGGGTACATGCAGCAGCAGCCGGATCTCTTTCACGGCGCGCAGCCGGGCGACGAGTCGCTCACGCTCGCCACTTTCGCCCAGCGCGCCTACCTCGACTACGCGGTGAGCGTGGTCAAGGGCCGGGCGCTGCCCGAGGTCGCCGACGGCTGCAAGCCGGTGCAGCGCCGGATCCTGTACGCGATGAACGAGATGGGGCTCGCCGCCGGTGCGCGACCGGTCAAGAGCGCGCGCGTCGTCGGCGACGTGCTCGGCAAGTTTCACCCGCACGGCGACCAGGCCGCCTACGAGGCGCTGGTGCGCATGGCGCAGGCCTTCTCGCTGCGCTACCCGCTGATCGACGGCCAGGGCAACTTCGGCTCGCGCGACGGCGATGCTGCCGCGGCGATGCGCTACACCGAGGCGCGCCTGACACCGATCGCGCGCCTGCTGCTCGACGAACTGGGCGAGGGCACGGTCGAGTTCGTCGACAACTACGACGGCAACTTCAAGGAGCCGGCGCTGCTGCCGGCGCGCCTGCCGTTCGTCCTGCTCAACGGTGCCAGCGGCATCGCCGTCGGCATGGCCACCGAGATTCCGTCGCACAACCTGCGCGAGGTGGTGGCGGCGCTGCACCTGCTGCTGCGCCAACCGCAGGCGACGCTCGAAGAGGTCCTGGAGCTTCTGCCGGGACCGGACTTCCCGGGCGGCGGCCAGGTGATCAGCAGCGCCGCCGAGATCCGCGACGCCTACGCCGGCGGTCGCGGCACGCTCAAGGCGCGCGCCCGCTACGGCTTCGAGGATCTGGCGCGCGGCCAGTGGCAGATGGTGGTGAGCGAACTGCCGCCGGGCGTGTCGGCGCAGAAGGTGCTCGAGGAGATCGACGAGCTGACCAACCCGCGGGTCAAGGCCGGCAAGAAGTCGCTCACCGCCGAGCAGCAGCAGACCAAGGCGCTGGTGCTGTCGCTGCTCGACTCGGTGCGCGACGAGTCGGGCAAGGACGCCGCGGTGCGCCTGGTGTTCGAGCCGCGCACGAGCCGCATCGACCGCGACGAACTGGCCAACACCCTGCTTGCGCAAACGAGCCTGGAGACGAGCGCGCCGATCAACCTGGTGATGATCGGCCGCGACGGCCGGCCGCGGCAGAAGGGCCTGCTGGCGATCCTGCACGAGTGGCTCGAGTTCCGCGTCGAGACCGTGCGCCGCCGCTCGCAGCACCGGCTCGCCAAGGTGCAGGACCGGATCCACATCCTCGAAGGGCGGCAGGCGGTCCTGCTGAACATCGACCGCGTGATCAAGCTGATCCGCAACTCCGACCAGCCGAAGGCCGATCTCGTCAAGGCCTTCAGCCTGAGCGAACGCCAGGCCGACGACATCCTCGAGCTGCGGCTGCGGCAATTGGCGCGGCTCGAAGGCATCCGCATCGAACAGGAGCTGGCCGAGCAGCGCAAGGAGGAAGCCGCCTTGCAGAAGCTCCTCGCCTCCGAAGCGGCGCTGCGCCGGCAGGTCGGCAAGGAGTTCGACGAAGACGCGAAGAAGCACGGCGACGCGCGCCGCACGCTGCTGCAGGCGGCCGAGCGGGCCGCGGTCGAGACCAAGGTGCTCGACGAACCGGTGACCGTGATCGTGTCGGAAAAGGGCTTTGCGCGCGGGCGCAGCGGCCACGGCCACGACGCCACGCAGATGAGCTTCAAGGCGGGCGACGCGCTGTACGGCGCCTGGGAGTGCCGCAGCGTCGATCACCTGATCGCGATCGGGGCCAACGGCCGCGCCTACACGGTGCCGGTGGCGCAACTGCCGTCGGCGCGCGGCGACGGCGTGCCGTTGACGTCGCTGATCGAGCTCGAGGCGGGCACCCGTCTCGTCGCCTACGTCGCCGGGCCGGCATCGCAAAGGCTGCTGCTGGCCACGTCCAACGGCTATGGCTTTGCCTGCACGATCGGCGATCTGCTGTCGCGCCAGAAGGGCGGCAAGCAGTTCGTCACCGTCGATGAAGGCGCGCAGCCGCTGCGGCCGGCGCTGCTCGGCCAAGCCGACGACGAGCGCATCGCCTGCCTGTCGGCGCAGGGTCGGCTGCTACTGATCGCCGCCGGCGAAGTCAAGGCGCAGCCTGCGGGCGGGCGCGGCGTGACGCTGATCGGCCTCGACCAAGGCGAGGCGCTGGTCGATGCGCTGGTCTGCGGTCGCGACGGCGTGGTCGTCACCGGACTGAATCGCGCCGGCAAGCCGGTCGCGATCACGCTCGCCGGTGCCGCTTTGCAGGCGCACGCCGGCGCGCGCGCGCGCAAGGGTACGCTGCTGGCGAGCCGGCTGCGGCAGGCGCGGCTGGCGCCGGTGCGCGCGGGCGGGCAGCCGTAGGCGCAAACGCACGCGCGCGGCGACGGTCGAAGCGTGCACCGCCCGACGCTGCGCCTTGCAGATGAAGCCTTACGTCAACCCCTACTACGACCGCGGCCGGCCGCACCATCGGCCCGACGGCTTCCAGAACGTCGACCCCGCCGCGCACATGCCGCGGCCCTTCGCCGAGCTGCTGCGCTGGCGCTGGCAGCGGCTGTTCAAGCGCATCGCGCCGCCGGCCGTCGACCTGGCGCCGGTCGCGCCCGACCTGGGGTTCATCGGCGCCAACCGCAGCGACTTTGCGGTGACCTGGATCGGCCACGCGACCGCGCTCGTGCAATTGGCCGGTGTCAACCTGCTGACCGACCCGATCTTCTCGCGGCGCGCCTCGCCGCTGCGCTGGATCGGGCCGAAGCGACATCAGGCGCCGGGGCTGCGGCTGGACCAACTGCCGCACATCGACCTGGTGCTGATCTCGCACAGCCACTACGACCATCTCGACCGCGCCAGCGTGCTGGCGCTGGCGCGCCAGGCCGGCGGGCCGCCGCTGTTCGTGGTGCCGCTGGGCATCGAGCGCTGGCTGGCGGCCGAAGGGATCGGCACGGCACGCGCGCTCGACTGGTGGGATCGGACCGAATCGCATGGGCTGGCGATCCACCTGACGCCGCTGCAGCACTGGAGCGGGCGCGGCAACGGCGATGCCATGCAAACGCTGTGGGGCGGATTCGTGGTCGAGTCGGCGGCGCCGCGCCGGCGCGTGTTCTTCGCCGGCGACACCGGCTGGTCGGCGCCGCACTTCGAAGCGATCGGCGCGCGCTTCGCGCCGATCGACCTGGCGCTGATCCCGATCGGCGCCTACGAGCCGCGCTGGTTCATGGCGACGATGCACGTCAATCCGCAAGAGGCGGTGCAGATTCACCGCAGCATCGGCGCGCGCGCCTCGCTCGGGCTGCACTGGGGCACCTTCGCGATGACCGACGAGCCGCTCGATGAGCCGCCGCGTGCGCTCGCCGCAGCGCTGCGCGAAGCCGGGATCGCGGTCGAGGCGTTTCGCACCCTGCGCCACGGGCAGACCTGGCGCATTGACGCTGGCTGAGCGGCGCCTTCGCGACGGCACGGCCGCAGGCGTCCGCAGCCTCGCAACCAGCGCCGTCGCCGGCGCGGCGTGCGGGCTCAGTACGCGTGCTCTGGCCCCGGGAAGCTGCGCTCCTTGACCGCCGCCACGTAGCGGCGCACGGCGTCGCCGATGCCGGCGGCGCCGGCCATGAAGTTGCGCACGAAGCGCGGCTTGCGGCCCGGGTACACGTCGAGCATGTCGTGCAGCACCAGCACCTGGCCGTGACACTGGGCGCCGGCGCCGATGCCGATCGTTGCGCAGCGCTTCGTTGCCTGCGTGAGCTGCGTCGCCAGCGACGCCGGCATCAGCTCGAGCACGAGCAGCGCCGCGCCGGCGTCTTCGAGCGCCGCGGCATCGGCCAGGAGCTGCGCCGCCTGCGCCTCGCTGCGGCCCTGGACCCGGTAGCCGCCGAGCGCGTGTACCGACTGCGGCGTCAAGCCGATGTGCGCGCACACCGGGATGCCGCGCTCGACCAGGTAGGCGACCGTGGGCGCGATGTAGGCGCCGCCTTCGAGCTTGACCATCTGCGCCCCGGCCTGCATCAGCGTCACCGCGTGCGCGAGCGCCTGCCCGCGCGCGCCCTGGTAGCTGCCGAAGGGCATGTCGGCGATCAGCCAGGCGGCGCGCAGCGCGCGCGCGACGCACTGTGTGTGGTAGGCAACCTCGGCCACCGTCACCGGCAGCGTGCTCGCATGGCCCTGGATCACCATGCCGAGCGAGTCGCCGACCAGCACCGTGTCGACGCCGCAGTCATCGAGCAGGCGCGCGAAGCTCGCGTCGTAGCAGGTCAGCATCGCGATCGGCTCGCCGCGCGCGCGCATCTCGAGCAGCGCCGGCAGCGTGACCGGCTTGCGGCCGGCGGGCGGGCAGGGCTGCGGGTGGGTGCTCATCGGACCCCGACCTGCGCTCAGTCGGCCGCGGCGTCCAGTCGCTCGATGCGCTGATCGGCGACCGACTCCAGGAAGCGGGACAGGCGGCCGATCGCCGGCGCCTGCAGATCGGGATCGAGATCGAGCAGCGGCCGCAGCACGAAGGCGCGCAGGTGCAGGCGCGGATGCGGCAGCGTGAGCGGCGTGCTGCGCAGGATCAGATCGCCGAGCAGCAGCAGGTCGAGATCGGCCTTGCGCGAGACGTTGCGCTCGGCCCCGGCGCGGCGCTTGCGACCGAGCATCAGCTCGATGTCCTGCAGATGCAGCAGCAGCGCGTAGGGCTCGAGCTCGGTGTCCAGGCTCGCCACCGCGTTGACGAAGTCCGGGCCGTCGCAGTCGACCGGCGCCGACCGGTAAAACGGCGACACGCCCACCAGTTCGCTGCGCTCGATCGACTTCAGCGCCTCCAGCGCCGCGTGCAGCGTCTGCTCGGGTTCGCCGAGATTGGCGCCCAGGCCCAGGTAGGCGCGGCGCTTCAAGCGGCGCCCCCTGCCTTGGCTGCGGGCAGCGCCGTGTCGGCCGCGGTGTCGTCGGCGGATGCACTGTCGGCGGCACCGCGACGACCGCCGCGCCGGCGCCGGCGGCGGCGCGTGCCCGGCGGGGCCTCGACCCGGGTCAGGCCCGCCACCAGCCGTTCGCGCTCGTCGGCGTCGCCGTGCAGGAAGTCGGTCCACCACTGGCCGAGCTCGGCCGGCGCTTCGTCCGCGGCGCAGCGCATCAGCAGGAAGTCGCAGGCAGGACGCAGCCGCGCTTGCTCGATCAGCTTGAAGGCGTTGCGGCCGCCGCGCCTCTCCAGCCGCGGCTGCATCATCCACAGCTCGCGCATGTCGGCCGTGTAGCGGCGCTGGATCGCCAGCGTCTCGGTCTGCAGCTCGAGCACGTCGTCGATCGCGGCGTCGAGCGCCGGGATCCGGTGCTCGCCGCGCGCTTCGCGTTCGTGCCAGCGCTTGAGCACCTCGTGCCAGAGCAGGGTGGCGAACAGGAAGCCGGGCGCCACCGGCTTGCCGGCGCGCGCGCGCTCGTCGGTGCGCGACAGCGCCAGCATCACGAAGCGCTCGCCCTCGGGCTGTTCGAGGATCACGTCGAGCAGCGGCAGCAGGCCGTGGTGCAGGCCCTCGGCGCGCAGGCGCGTGATGCAGGCGACCGCATGGCCGCTGGTGAGCAGCTTGAGCATCTCGTCGAACAGGCGCGCCGGCGGCACGTTGCCGATCAGGTCGGCCATGCTGCGGATCGGCGCGCGCGTGGCCTCGTCGATCTCGAAGCCCAGCTTGGCGGCAAAGCGCACCGCGCGCAGCATGCGCACCGGATCCTCGCGGTAGCGGCCGGCCGGGTCGCCGATCATGCGCAGCCTGCGGCGGCGGATGTCGCGCACGCCGTCGTGATAGTCGAGCACCGTGCGCGCGACCGGGTCGTAGTAGAGCGCGTTGATCGTGAAGTCGCGCCGCGCCGCGTCCTCATGTTGCGGGCCGTACAGGTTGTCGGCCAGCACGCGGCCGTGGGCGTCGGTCTGGCGGTCCGGGTTCTCCAGCGCGCGGAAGGTGGAGACCTCGATCGTCTCCGGTCCGAACATCACGTGCACCAGGCGGAAGCGGCGGCCGATGATGATCGCGCGCCGGAAGTGCGACTTCACCTGCTCCGGCGTGGCGTCGGTGGCGATGTCGAAGTCCTTGGGCGCCACGCCCAGCAGCAGGTCGCGCACCGCGCCCCCGACGATGAAGGCGCGGTGGCCGGCCTTCTGCAGCGTCTCGCACACGCGCTGCGCGTTGCGCGGCACGAGCTGCGGGTCGATCCCGTGTTCGGCGACCGCGAGCCGCTTCGGCTCCTTGCGCAGCCGCGGCTTGCGCGCGAAGAGCTTCTGAACCTTTTCGACGAAGCGCTTGATCATCGATCGCCCGCGATCACATCACGGGGTGTCGTCCCCGCAACAACGGGGGCCCCGTGTCCTGGGGTGCGGTGCCGGATTGCCGCTGCGGCCTGCCCCCGAGTGCGCGTGTCGAGCGCGGGAACGACGCTCGGCCGGCCGGTGGATCCGTCGGTCTTCACGCGGCCTGCACCAGATCGAACAGCTCCAGCGTCTCCCACCCGCGCTCGGCGGCGATCGCCCTGAGCCGGGCGTCGCCGTGGGTCACGACCGGGCGCTGGACGCGCTCGAGCAGCGGCAGGTCGTTGATCGAGTCGCTGTAGAACACGCTCTCGGCTAGCTGCGCGAGCGTGGTGCCGTGCTGCGCGAGGAAGGCCTCGGTCGCGCGCACCTTGCCTTCCTGGTAGGTGTGCGGCGGCAGGTAACGGCCGGTGAAGCGGCCGTCTGCTTCCTCCGGCTGCACGGCGATCAGGTGCTCGATGCCGAACCGATCGGCGATCGGGCGCGTGACGAAGCTGTGGGTGCCGGTGACGATGGCCACCGTGAAGCCGGCGCCGCGATGCTTTGCCACCAGCGCCTGCGACTCCGCGCGCATCTGCGGCCACACCTGCGCGCGCAGGAAGGCGGCGCGCCACTGCTCGAGCTGCGCGCGCGGAAAACGCGCGAGCAGGCCCATCTGGAAGGCGAGGTAGGCCTCGACATCGAAGCGGCCGGCCCGGTAGTCGGCCGCGTGGCGGCGGATCTCGTCGCCGTAGCGCAGCGCGTCGAGTCCCGCGGCCTGGACCAGGAAGTGCGACCAGCCGTCGGCGCTGTCGATCGGCAGCAGCGTGTGGTCGAGGTCGAACAGCGCGAGGCGGGTGATCGTCATCGGCCGGATTCTACGGACTGGCTGCGCGCGCCGTGTGCAGCCTCGGCGCGGCTGTGCATCCAGTCGCGCAGCAGCGGCGTCGTCAGCGCTCGCTTGCGGGCGAGCGCGAAGGCGTCCAGCGCGTCGAGCGCGGCCACCAAAGTGCGCATGTCGCGCGGCAGGCGGGCGAGCAGGGTGGCGAGCACGTCATCGGGCGGGTCGAGTCCGCGCGAGGCCGCATGGGCGCGCAGCGCGGCGATCTTCTCGTCGTCGTTGAGCGGATGGAGCTGGAACACGAGGCCCCAGGCAAGGCGGGTGCGCAGGTCTTCGCGCAGCGCGAGCCGCGACGGCGGCAGCGGTCCGGTGGCCACGCAGGCGGCGTCGGCCTGCGCGCGCACCGCATTCAGCCGGTTGAACAAGGCGACCTGCGCGTCGGCATCGAGCGCATCGACATCGTCGACCAGGGCAAGCCCCGTGGCATCGGGTGCGCCGGCCGCGCTCCAGGGGTAGCCCCGAGCGGCGTTCGCCAGCGCCGCCAGCAGGTGCGTGCGGCCGCAGCCCGCCTCGCCCCACAGGTAGACGATGCGCGCGGGCGCCGCCTCGAAGCGCGTGCCATGCGTCAGGCGCACCAGCGCGTCGAGCGCCTCGGCGTTGCGGCCCGGCACGAAGTTGGCAAGCGTCGGCTGCAGCGGCTGCAGCAGATCGAGGGCGAGCTGGGACACGGGGGGATTGAGGATTGAGGATCGAGGATTGAGGGGTGCGGTGCCGAGCCGGCACCGCTCTGCCAGCCCTTTAGACTTCCCGCTGAATTCTAGGGATCAGGCGCAGTCGGCGGGCGAGTGCCTCGATCCTCAATCCTCGATCCTCAATCCTCGATCCTCGATCCTCGACCTTCGATCCTCGCAGTGAACTACCAGCAGGCTGGCGTCGACTACGCCAAGATCGATCCGCTCAAGATCCTCGCCCAGCGGGCGGCGGCGGCGACCGCCGGCAATCTGGCGCGGCATGGGTTGGCGGAAGTCGCGGCCTCGCGCGGCGAGTCGGCCTACGTGGTCGACTGCGGCGAGTTCTATCTGGCCTCGATCACCGAGTGTCTGGGCACCAAGGCGCTGGTGGCCGACGCGATGCGCGAGCTCTCCGGCAAGACCTACTACGACCGCATCGCGCAGGACACGATTGCGATGGCGGTCAACGACCTGATCACGGTCGGCGCCACGCCGGTCTCGGTGCACGCCTACTGGGCCACCGGCGGCAGCGACTGGTTCGACGACGCCAAGCGCGCACGCGATCTCGTGGCCGGCTGGCAGGCCGCCTGCGACGCCTGCGGCGTGGCCTGGGGCGGCGGCGAGACGCCGGCGCTGGCGGGCGTGGTGGCGCCCGGGCGCATCGATCTCGCGGCCAGTTGCGTCGGACTGGTGCGACCGAAGTCGCGCCTGACCCTGGGCGAGAAGCTCGCCGCCGGCGATGCGATCGTGCTGCTCGCCGCGAGCGGCATCCACGCCAACGGCGTGTCGCTGGCGCGCAAGCTGGCCGAGCGAATCGAGGGTGGCTACGGCGCGAGGATTGGCAACGGCGTCGACGACGGCAGCGCCGACGGTTCGCTGTACGGCGAAGCGCTGCTCGCGCCGACGCCGCTGTATTCGCCGGTGACCGAGGCGCTTGCCGCCGCCGGCATCGTCCCGCACTACGCGGCCAACGTGACCGGGCACGGCTGGCGCAAGCTGATGCGCCACCCCGCGGCGTTCACCTACCGCATCCACCTGCTGCCGCCGGTGCCGCCGGTGCTGCGCTTCATCCAGCGCCACGCCGGCATCGACGACCGCGAGGCCTACGGCAACCTGAACATGGGCGCCGGCTTCGCGCTCTACGTCGCCGCCGCCGACGCCGAGCGCGCGGTGGCGATCGCACGCGCGCAGGGCATCGAAGCCTGGGTCGCCGGCCGCGTCGAAGCCGGCCCCAAGCAGGTGCTGATCGAACCGCTCGGCCTCACGTTCGCCGGCGACGATCTGCACGTGCGGGCGTGACCGCCCATTGACGTGAACGTCGCAACGCGACGCCCGCATGAGGTGACGCGGTTGCGGTAGGAACGAGTCGAGAGTTCGCCGGCATGCGCCACTGCATCCGGGCGGTCAGTCTCGCTCGAACGAGTGATCCCAATGAAAGACCACTCAAACGCTACCTGGGTCAGTCGCACCGGCTTGCCGAACTGCGTCCCGTTGTTTGGGGCCGAGATCTACGCCGGCCTGTTTTAGGGCATCGACGGGGTCGAGCCAAAAATTTGCCCTTCCTTCACAAAGGCTGGCAAAAAAGCGGTGCGCCGCCCACTTCCGATCTCGCCGAAGCGGAAGCCAGACTTGTACATATGCCTTGCCGCTAGGCCGTCGCTCACCAAATTCGATGCCGAGGCGACTCAAATTCATTTCGAGATTCAGGTTACGGTACCGGAGCGTGAAAGCTCTGGCGATTCGACTGTCCCACCACAGGACTCTGCACCGCTCGTTTGGTGAGTCGATGCCATAGAAGCCATCCGACTTGTCGAAGAGAACAAAGTACGCGCTGATGCCATAGGCGTCTGCGAGCCACAGAAGGGAGCAGATGTCTTTCGCATACTCACCGCCAGCTGACCTGTCCGAGGAAGGACTTGCCTTGACCTCTATCGCCGCAGCAAGTGAGCGAGGGTCGAGTTGCTGAATGACGTCGCCATCGCGCCGCGCGAAGTAGATCGATGGCAATGGCTCGCGGCGCAGCACGACAAGATCAACGGTTTTCCTCCGCGCTGGTTGATCTGGAGGGCTTGAAGCAACCGCTGTGATATCGAGCTGAATGCGGTTGACGTCGACCCTACGTGCCGTATTTGGCCGAGCCGCGATGTTGCACGTTCTGGGCAGGAGATGGGCTTTCACTGAAGCGCTCAGTTTTGACGACAAACTCAGTCGTCCCCTTAGCGCGGCGACCTGCCCGCGCTCCCGGAGTATCGCGAACGGCCGAGCGATGTGGTCAGCAATAAGCGCCTTGATGTGACGCTTGATCGCAGTCTGTTCCTTCTTGTTCAGTGGCATGGTCGGGTCGGGATCGCAGCAGCCAGGCCACGAAATTGCTGATGGAATGAGCTCAGGTCAGCCGGAGACGCGCTCACAGCGGAACGGGCCGCGCTTGGCGGCTTCGTTCTTGCCGCTTTGGCCCAGTGACCGCAGATCCAGTGTGTCGCCGGCCAGTCGTTGCACCTCGAAGAGAAGGGCCGGGAGCGGCCGGTTGTCTTCGACCCTGCCTCTTGTGTGCAGCATGATCAGGCCGCGACTGTCTCCTTGCAGCGTTAGCACTTTCTGCCATATCTGATAGTGCGAAGCCGACATCGATTCCAAGCTTGTGCTGTGGCGATGGACTGTGAGCGTCTTGCCTTCCAGTTGCCAGCGGCCAAACGCTGTCATCAACGCTTCGGGTGAGCGGGAGCGCGTGATCGCGGTTCCGTCGGATCGGAACTCCAGTTCTCCTCCGTTCTGGCAACGCCACGAGCCTGAGATTCCCTTGCCCGACTGTGGCGAGGAAGCTGCGGCACTGACCGCCCGTTCAGCGGCGCGCTTTGCGGTCGCAGCAAGAAGCGACTGCAAAGCCGCCTCGGCTGCCTTGTTCCCGCCTCTCGCAGCGCGCTCGTACCAATGCGCAGCTTGAGGGCCGTCGATCGGGACGCCGCGGCCCGTTTCAAGTGCCTTAGCCAGTTCAAATTGCGCCTTTGCAATCCCCTGTTCGGCGGCTTTGCGATACCACTCGACGGCGAGACGTTCGTCCTTCGGCACGCCGCG
>JBBIST010000038.1:0-27449 GCA_037441125.1 Burkholderiales bacterium | reverse complement strand
GCGTGCGCGAGGTCGAAGCGCGCGCGCAGGCCGAGCGCGGCGGCGACCTGCGCCCGCGCCGCATCGACCACCAGCGTGCGTTCTCCGGCCGAGGCAAAACAGCGCGCCAGCCGCGCCACCCAGGCCGCCAGCGGTGTGTGGTGGTCGGCCGGCAGCAGCACCGGCAGCAGGCGCGCGCGCGGCCGCGCGAACAGGCGTCGCAGTGTGGCCGCCTGATCGGCCGGCGCTTCGCTGCACTGGCGCATTCGTGGCGATACGAGCGGCGTCCGGCGCAGTTCGCCGGCGGCTTCAGGCATGCGCGTCGCCCCGGGCGGCGAGCGTCGCGAGCGCCAGCGCCGCACCCTCGTCGTCGGCCAGCTCGAACATCGGCTGCGCCGGCTTGAGCGCCAGATGCGCGAGCAGGCGCGCGTCGGGCTGATGCAGGTCTTCCGGCACGCGCTGGCCGTTGGTCAGCCCGAGCAGCTTGAGCTTGTGTCGCAGCGCGCAGTCCAGGGCGCCGCCGATGCGCGCCGCCTCGTCGACCTTGGTCAGCAGCGCGCCTGCGGCCTGCGCCGCGCGCCAGGCGCGGGCGCTGTCGTCGAGCGTCTCAGCGTGCGAAGCGGCGTTGAGCAGCAGCAGCGTTTCGATCCGGCGCCCCTGTCCCGCCTGCGCCAGCATCGACAGCATCTCGGGCAGGCGCTCGTCGCGCGGGCCCAGGCCGCAGGTGTCGATCAGCACCAGCCGCTTGTTCTGGAGCGACGCGAGCAGTTCGCGCAGCGTCGCCGCGTCCTGCGCCAGGTGCACCGGCGCGCCGAGGATGCGGCCGTAGGTGCGCAACTGCTCGTGCGCGGCGACCCGATAGGCGTCGAGCGTGATCAGCCCGAGCGCGCCCGGACCGTGGCGCACGGCGAAGCGGGCGGCGATCTTGGCCGCGGTGGTGGTCTTGCCGACGCCGGTGGGGCCGACCAGCGCCAGCACCGCGCGCCGCTCGACCAGGCTGTCTTCCTGGCCGGCGCAGCGCAGGTTGTGCGCCAGCACCTCATGCAGCCAGCGATCGACGCTTTCGGCCTCCGCTTCCTGCGGCGCGTTGAGCGCGAAGCGGCGCGCCACCTCGACCGAGAAGCCGGCGGTGAGCAGCCGCGTCATCACCCGCGTCTGCGCCGGATGGCGGCGCATCGACTCGCCGGCGGCCACCGTGCTCGACAGCGAAGTCAACTGGCGCTGCAGCGAGCTGCGCAGGCTGGCGAGTTCGGCCATCAACTGCGCGCTGGCGGGCTCGGCCGGCAGCCGGATCTCGGTGGCCGGCAACGCCGGCGCTACCGGTGCGGCCACCGGCGCTGCCGCTGCGGTCACCGGCGCTGCCGCTGCGGCCCCGTGCGCCGCAGGCGTAGCGGCCGTGGTTGCGGCGTGCGCCTGCGCGGCCACCGGGGTTGCGGCTGCAGCCGGCGTCGCAGCCGTGCCTGCGCCGACTTCGGGCACAACCGTCGTCTCGCGCGAAGGCCGGCGCCGGAACACCGCCGGCGCATCGCCTGCGGCCGGCGGCGGCGCGGCGGCCGGCATCGGCGCGGCAGTGCGCGCCGCGTTCGGCAGCCAGGTGTCGAAGGCCGGCGCGGTCATCTGCCCGGTGTGGACGCCGGTGCGGCCGGCACTCGACGCTTCGCCGCCGGTGGCGGTACGCGGTCCGGCAACCGTGGTCGGTCCGGTGCGCGTCGTGGCGGCGGCCTCCAAGCGGCCGCCCGTGCCGGTCGCGCGCATCGCCCCGGGCAGGGTGTCGCGACCGCGCCCGCCGGTCTGTGGCCAGGCGCGCGCATCGGCGGCGCGACCCTCGTCCTGATCGAGTTCAGGATCGGCGGCGGCCACTTCGCCGTAGCGGGCAGCCGCCGCCGGCGCAGCTCGCTGCTGGCGGCGCAGGTAGTCGTGGAAGCTTTCCACCGCCGGGCCGACGCGGCGCACGCCGGGTGCGATCGGCACAGCGCCATCGGCGCTGCGGCGCGCGTCCTCGACGATCGCTTCGACCGCATGCGCGGCCGCGGCCAGGATCTCGATCTGGCCGTCGGCACCGCGCCGGCTCGACAGGATCACCGCGTCGCCGAGTTCGCGCCGCACCTGCGTCATCGCATCCTTGGTGGTCGCCGCCACGAATCGCTTGAAGCTCATTGTTCGCTCCGGTCAGTGGGGGGATTCAGGATTCAGGATTCGGGGAAAGGCACCCGCCCGCTCCCACTCCCCTGAATCCCGAATCCCGAATCCCGAATCCATTCAAGTTCCCGAATCCATTCAGTTCACTCCGCCCAGCACCGTGCCGACCCGGATCTGGCTCGTTTCGGGCACTTCGGCATGGCTGATCACGCGCAGGCGCGGCGCGGCGCGGCGCAGCAGGCGCACCAGCGGCACGCGCAGCCGGTCGGGCACGAGCAGCGTCGCATTCAGTCCCAGTTCCTCCTGCCGCTGCGCGGCGGCGGCGGCGCCGCGCTGGAGCAGGTCGACCAGCCCCGGCTCGATCGCCGCATCGGTGCCGCCGCCGAGCGACTGCGCCAGGACCTTCTCCAGCTCGGGATCGAGCGCGATCACGTTCAGCTCGCGCGTACCGCCGAACAGCGTCTGCGCGATCGAGGCGCGCAGTGCCGCGCGCACCTGCGCCGTCAGTTCGTTCGGGTCGGTGCTTCGCTGCGCCGCCTCGGCCAGGGTCTCGACGATCGTTCGCAGGTCGCGGATGTGCAGGCCCTCGTCGAGCAGGTTCTGCAGCACGCGCTGCAGGGTGGCGAGCGGAATCAGCTTCGGCACCAGGTCGTCGAGCAGCTTCGGTGCGCTGCGGCCGACGTGCTCGATCAGCGCCTGCGTTTCCTGGCGGCCGAGCAGCGCGCCGGCGTTCGACAGCAGCAGGTGGTTCAAATGGGTAGCGACCACGGTGGCGCAGTCGACCACCGTGTAGCCGAGCACCTGCGCCGCCTCGCGCGTGCGCGGCTCGATCCAGATCGCCGGCAGCCCGAAGGCCGGATCGCGGGTCGGCGTGCCGGGCACGGTCTGCGTGACTCCGCCCGGGTTGATCGCCAGCCACATGCCGTTGAAGGCCTCGCCCTCGCCCACGACCACGCCCTTGAGCAGCACCCGGTACTGCGACGGTTTCAGTTCCAGGTTGTCGCGGATGTGCACCGGCGGCGGCAGGAAGCCCACGTCCTGCGCGAACTTCTTGCGGATCGCCTTGATGCGCTTGAGCAGATCGCCGTCCTGGGTCTTGTCGACCAGCGGGATCAGCCGGTAGCCGACCTCCAGGCCGAGCACGTCGAGCGGCACCACGTCGTCCCAGCTCGCTTCGTGCGCCGGTGTCGCCTCGGCCGCGCGCTGCTCGACTTCGCCGCCGGCGGCGGCCTGCGCGTTGTCGCGTCGCTGCAGCGTCCAGGAGATCAGCGCGAACAGCGCCGCGAACAGCAGGAACACCAGGTACGGCATGCCCGGAATCAGGCCGAGCACGGCCAGGATCCCGGCGGTGATGCCGAACACGCGCGGCTTGGTGAACATCTGGCGCGAGACCTGGCCGCTGATGTCGACGTCCTCGCGGCCGACGCGCGAGACGATCAGGCCGGCCGAGATCGAGATCACCAGCGCCGGCACCATCGCCGCCAGACCATCGCCGACGGTCAGCAGCACATAGGTCTCGGCCGCGGACGACAGCGACAGGCCGTGGCTCATCATGCCGATCGCCAGGCCGCCGACGATGTTTATGAACAGGATCAGGATGCCGGCGATCGCGTCGCCGCGAACGTACTTGCTGGCGCCGTCCATGGCGCCGTAGAAATCGGCCTCCTGCTCGATCTCGGCGCGGCGGCGGCGCGCCTCCTTGTCGTCGATGAGGCCGGCGTTCAGATCGGCGTCGATCGCCATCTGCTTGCCGGGCAGCGCATCGAGCGTGAAGCGCGCGGCCACCTCGGCGATCCGGCCCGCGCCCTTGGTGATGACGACGAAGTTGATCACCACCAGGATCGCGAAGACGATGATGCCGACCGCGAAACTGCCGCCGATCACGAAGTGGCCGAAGCTCTCGATCACCTTGCCGGCCGCATCCGGCCCGGTGTGGCCGTCGGTCAGCACCACGCGCGTCGAGGCCACGTTCAGCGACAGCCGCAGCAGCGTCGTCAGCAGCAGCACGGTCGGGAAGGCGGCGAACTCCAGCGGCCGCTTGGTGTAGACCGCGACCAGCAGCACCACCAGGCTCAACGCGATGTTGAAGGTGAACATCAGGTCGAGCACGAACGGCGGCAGCGGCAGCACCAGCATCGCGAGCACGAGGAAGGCGAGCAGCGGCAGCGCCATCTGCTGCCAAGGCAGGCTGCGCAGCAGCGGGTGGTCGAAGGCGGCGGCGATGGCGTTCATTTGGAATTACGTGAAACGTGAAAGGTGGCAGCTACGCCGCGACCACGTCCGCGCGACCGCACCGCTGGCGCGCCGGCTCTCAATAAAACGCTCCTTGAACCAGTGTTTTCTCTGCGAACGCCTTCCGCCGCGAGCGGCGGTTGGGTTGCTCAGCGGCACCATGTCACCCTCAGCCTCAGCACCTTTCACCTTTCACGTTTCACCTTTCACGTTTCACGTCTCACGTTTCACGTTTCACGTCCTTCCCGCCGTCGCGCTCGACTCCATCGGGTCCATCCCCTCAGGCAGCTCGATCTCGTGCGGCTCGACCGGGCGCGGGCCGCGGCCGGCGCCGAAGCTGCGCAACTGGTAGACGTAGGCGAGCACCTGCGCCACCGCCGCGTACAGCGCCACCGGGATCTCGGTGCCCAGTTCGGCGTGCCGGTACAGCGCGCGCGCCAGCGGCGGTGCCGACAGCAGCGGCACACCGGCGCCGCGCGCCACCTCGCGGATCTTCGCCGCCAGCGCATCGGCGCCCTTGGCCACCACCACCGGCGCCCGCTGCCGTCCCTCGCGGTACTTGAGCGCGACCGCGACGTGGGTCGGGTTGGTGACCACGACGTCGGCCTCGGGCACCGCCGCCATCATCCGCCGGCGCGCCATCTCGCGCTGCTGCTGGCGGATGCGCGCCTTCAGGTACGGATCGCCCTCGGTCTCCTTCAGCTCCTTGCGCACTTCCTCGACCGTCATCTTCAGCTTCGAGCGGTGATGGAAGATCTGGAACGGCACGTCGATCGCGCTCGTCACCGCGAGTGTGGCCACCAGCGCGGCGAAGGCGAGCGCCAGCATCCAGCCGAAGTGCGCCAGCCCGCTCGGCAGCGACTCGTGCGCCAGTGAGGCGAACTCCTGCAGGTGCGAGGCCACGTACCAGGCGCCGACCGCGCCCAGCAGCACCGACACCAGGACGACCTTGACCAGCTCGACCAGCGCCGGCGCCGAGAACAGGCGCGCGATGCCCTTGAAGGGATCGATGCGCTCGAGCTTGGGCGCGGCCATCGTCGGCGCGTAGACAAAGCCGCCGAGGACGAGCGGCGCGGCGATCGCCGCCACCATCAGCGCCAGCAGCAGCGGCGCGACCGCCACTAGCGCCGAAGCCGCGAGCGCCGCCAGCCGGCCGCCCATCTGCGACGGATCGGCGACGACGGCGGCGTCGAAACGCAGGCCGAGCGCAATCAGTCGCTGGCCGGCTTCCATCAGGGGCGCGGCCAGCAGGAACAGCAGCCCGGCGGCGCTGCCCAGCACCAGCAGATGCGCGAGGTCGCGCGAGCGCGGCACCTGGCCTTCGCGGCGCGCATCCTCCAGCCGCTTGGCGGAGGGCTCTAAGGTTCGTTCCTGCGCTTGGTCTTGGTCGGCCACGAGCTGTCGACGCGACCGACTGCGCAACGCGCGCGCCGGCCCATCGCCTCCGTGATGGACGACCAGTATCCGCAGCGCAATCGCGCCCGATCGACCGAATATCGGCCGCGGCTGCACTCTCTTTAGGGTTCGGCGCGGACTTTTTTCGTGCCTCGCGCGTCTTCAGCCGACGAATTGGCGGCGAATGACCGCGCATTTGATGGCACCGGCGAGGCTGCGCCCGACTCAAGGCGCAGCCGACACGTGCCGATCGCAGGGCTGAGCGGCCGCATCGCGCGCCAGCCCCGCAACCGAACCGAGAAGGAACCGAGATGGCGCGACCGGAACTGATCAGACAACTGGCGCAGGAAGCCACGCGCCCGATCGCCGACTATCTGCAGTCGGCGCCCGACGAGGCATCGCCGGCGCAGGCCGCCGGCGACGGCGAGTGCTGCGACCTCTTCGTCTGGTTCGAGGACACGCAAGGCCGCGCGCGCAACGGCGCCTGCCGCGGCGCCGCCGGATTGCCCGAGTCGCTGCTGCCCTGGCCGCAGGACGGCGCATCGACGATGCAGATCGTCGACCGCCGCTACGTCGAAGGCCACTTCCACCTGCTGTCGGCCGTGCGACTGCGCGTGCGCGGCCGCTTCGACGAGCGCATCGCCGCCCTTTACACGGCGGCGCTGTCGGTCGGCACCGTGGCCTGGATCGGCCGCGGTGCGCGTTACGAGCGGGCGTGGGACGACCTGTACTCGGCCAACGGCGCGCGTTAGGCGCCGCCGACTTCGGGATTGGCGGCCCCGCGCGCCGCTAATCGGCGCTTTCTATGCGCACCTCGCCGCTTAGCCTGCACGCACAACCAGTCGGGGGCGACGGCGTCGCTCGCCGACAACGCGGGGAATTCGATGAAGTCGACGAGGCTGGCCGAGGTCGCGGCTAGGCGGCCGGCCGCCAGCCGGGCACAGCGTGCGCACGCCGAAGGCGTAGCGCTGATGGCGGCTCAGAAATGGCGGCAGGCGACGAACGTGTTCGAGAAGGCGCTGAAGTCGCACCCAGGCGAGGCGCTGCTCTGGCTGAACTTGGCGCAGACACTGCGCAAACAGGGGCACGCCGAGCGCGCGCGCGCTGCTGCCGAGCGCGCCTGCGCGCTCGCTCCCGAATGCAAGGTCTCGCGCCGCATGCTGGCGCTATGCCAGATGGCGTGCGGCGAGCACGAGCGCGCGCACGCCCTGCTGCTCACTGCAGTCGACGACGACGATGCATCGACGCCGCAGGTCCTGGTCGAAGCCGGCGAGGCGCTGCATCACGCCGGCCGCTATCAAGAGGCGATCGAGACTTTCATGGCGGCCGCGCAGCGGGTGCCGCACCTGGCCGCGGCGCACGTCGGCATGGCCAACGCCTTCGAGCGACTCGGCATGCCGCAGGCCGCCAGCGAGTGCTTTCGCACCGGGGTCGCACTGCAGCCGGCCAACGTCGAACTGCGCTCGGCAGCGGTCCACAGCGCGATGCTGGCCTGCCGCTGGGACTCGCTCGCCGAGGACATCCGCGAGCTGCGGCGTGCCGCGGCCGAAGGCGGCGGCCATCCAGTACCTTTCCAGCATCTGGCCATGCCGGACATTCCGGCACGCGAACTGCGAGCATCCGCGGCCGCCTTCGCGGCGCGCAACACCGGGCATGTCCGTCCTCTGCCGGCGCAGTCCGCGAGGCGCAAAGCAGCCGGCGAGCGGCTGCGCATTGGTTACCTGTCGGGCGATTTTCATGATCACGCCACCAGCAGACTGCTGGTAGAGGTACTCGAGCGCCACGACCGCACGCGCTTCGAGGTGTTCCTGTACTCGTACGGTCCGGACGACGGCAGCGCGATGCGGCAGCGGGTCGAGCGGTCGTCGGAGCACTTCGTCGAACTGCGGGAGGTGAGTCAGCGCGCCAGCGCCGAGCGGATCCGCGCCGACAGAATCGACATCCTGGTCGACCTGAAGGGCTACACCTTTGGCTGCAGGGTCGAGACCCTCGCCTACCGGCCGGCACCGGTGCAGGTCAACTACCTGGGATTTCCCGGCTCGCTCGGCGCTACCTTCTACGACTACATCGTCGGTGACCCGGTGGTCACGCCGCTCGACTTGGCCGACGACTTCAGCGAGCGCATCGCCCAGCTTCCGCACTCTTACCAGCCGAACGACCGCAGCCGGCCACTGCCGCCGGCGCCGCAGCGCTCAGAGTGCGGCCTGCCGGAACAGGGCTTCGTGTTCTGCTGCTTCAACAACACGTACAAGATCACGCCGCGGATGTTCGACCTGTGGTGCCGGCTGCTGAACCGGGTCCCGGGCAGCGTGCTGTGGCTGCTCGAAGCCAACCTGCAGGCAAAGTCGAATCTGTTGCGTGAGGCGGGTGCGCGCGGCATCGGCCCGGAACGAATTGTGTTCGCGCCGAGCCTGCCGCAGCCGGCGCACCTGGCGCGGCTGCAACTCGCCGACCTCGTGCTCGACACGCTGCCGTACAACGCGCACACCACCGCCAGCGACGCGCTGTGGGTCGGCGTGCCGGTCGTGACCTGCCCCGGGGAGACATTCGCGTCGCGGGTGGCGGCGAGCCTTCTCGCTGCCGCGGGACTGAGCGAGACCACGGTCGCGACGCTGCAGGACTACGAATCGCTCGCCGTAGCGCTGGCGCGCGACGCCGCTCGATACCGGGCTTTGCGCGCGCGCTTGCGCGAAGCGCGCGCTAGCTGCGCCCTGTTCGACGCCGACCGCTACGCGCGTGACCTGGAAGCGCTCTTGACGCGGATGCACGAGGCGGCACAGGTGGGTGCGCCGTTACCGAACCTTCCGGCGCAGTCGCGGCCGGCCGACGAATGCCACACTCGGCGTAGTAGCGGCGAGGCTCGGCCGCCGAGCGATGCCCTGTTCGAGCTGCTGCGGCCCCTGCGGCGAACTGCGGTGGTCGACATCGGCGCCAATCCCATCGACGGCTCGCCCGTGTACCGCGAGCTGCTCATGCACGGGCTGTGCACGCTGGTGGGCTTCGAACCTCAGGAAGACGCGCTGCGTCGCCTGCAGGCAACACGCTCCGAGCACGAGCTATATCTGCCCTACGCAATCGGCGACGGCACACCGCAGACGCTGCGCATTTGTCGCGCCGATGGCATGACCAGTCTGCTCGAGCCCGATCCGTCAACGCTGGCCCTGTTCAACGGCTTCGCCGCTTGGGGCGAAGTGGTGGCCGAGCGCGCGATCGACACCCGACGACTGGACGAGGTGGCTGAGATCGCTCAGTTGGATTTTCTCAAGATTGACGTCCAGGGAGCCGAACTGGCGGTGTTGCGCGGCGGGCGCGAGCGCCTGGCTCAAGCGGCCGCGGTGCAGATCGAGGTCTCGTTCATTCCCCTATATCGGCGCCAACCGGTCTGGGCCGAAATCGACCTTGAACTGCGCGCGCTTGGTTTTGTGCCGCACGCGTTCGCCGCGATCAATCGCCGCGCGATCGCACCGATGCAGATCAACGGCTCCGTCTACCAGGGCCTGAACCAATTGCTCGAAGCCGATGTCGTCTACGTGCGAGACTTCATCGACCCGAAGGCCATGAGCGACGAGCAGTTGAAGCACCTGGCACTGATCGCCCATCACTGCTACGGATCGGTCGACCTAGCCAACCGCTGCGTCGGACTTCTGGTCGAGCGCGGCACGCTGCCGCCCTCCGCCAACGACGACTACCTGGGCCTGGCGCGGGTGCGGCTCGCAGCCTGAACGCTCTCGTACGGCGACTCACGCCACCCGCGCCGACAGCTTGCGCTGCTCGGCATCGAGCCGGTTCACGTAGCGCTGGATCATCGTCCGCGCCGCCGGCGCCAAGTCGACGAACTCGCAACCGACCGCACGCGACTTGCCGTCGCGCAGCGGCGCCAGATGGCGCACCTTCAGGTGCACGCCGACCGAGCCGATCGCCGGCAGATCGAGGAAGCACTCTTCAATGCGCTGGCCGACCGATGGGTCGAACTTCTCCGGGTAGGCGATCACCGCCACGCCGCCGATGCTGATGTCGAGCAAGCGCAGCTTCTCGTACTGCTTGCGGTCCTCGCCGTAGGGCACCAGGCACTGCGCCGGACGCGACAGCGGCGCCTTGACGCGGAAGAAGTCGCGCCGTTGCAGCCGCAGCAACTGCTCGGGCAGGCGCACGCGGAATGCCGGCTTGCCGTCGTGCGTCGTTGCCTCGGCGCCGCGGGCGCCGAACTGCAGCTTGATGTGGTCGACGAAGGCGACGCAGGTCAGCGACTGCGCCGCCAGCAGACGCCGCTGCACCGCCGGGTCGCTGGCGCAGTCGAACACCACTTCCTCGAACTGCGGATTGACCGCGAGCAGCACCGTGACCGCGAAGCCGGCGTTCTCGTCGAAGTACACCGTGACCAGGGTGCCGGTGTCGGCCAGCCGGCGCAGCAGCGACTCGATCTCGACCCGCGCGAACACGGTGAACGGCGCCAGTTCTGGCGAATCGGGTTCGGGAAACGGTGTCGTCATGCCCATGATTCAGTTCCGATCGGTTGCCGGCGCGTGCCGCTGCTCGAGCCGCCAGACCCAGGCCAGCACCTCGGCCACCGCCACGTACAGCGCCGGCGGAATGTGCTGGTCGAGGTCGACCTGCATCAGCAGCGCCACCAGCTCGCGCGACTCGTGGATCGGCACGCCGGCGGCGCGCGCGCGGGCGATGATCTCCTCCGCCACCAGTCCGCTGCCCTTGGCCGCCAGTCGCGGCGCACGGCCCGCGGCCGCCTCGCCGGCGCCGTAGGCAAGCGCGGCGGCGCGCCGCGTGTAGCGGTCGGCGCCGGCGTGCGGCTCGGCTGCGCCCGCGGGCGGCGGCAGCATCAGCGGGCCTCCTCAGGGCCAAGCGACTGCAGCAGCACCGGCCGCAGCCCGCGTGTGGCCAACTGCTCGCCCAGGTCGGCGACCTCGCCCTCGAACCTCTGCGGTTGCGCCGAACGCACCGTGGCGCTGACCGCCGCGCCGGCAAGCCTGAGCTCGATCGCGACCGCACCGAGCTGCGGCAGCTCCAGCGCCAGGCGCGCCGCGAACACCTGCTCGCCGCCGCTCGCCGCATCGGCGTCGTGGCCCTCAGCCGCTTCGCGTTCGATCGTGATCGCCACCGGCTGCCCGGGCCAGGCCAAGCCTTCCAGTCGCAGAAGCCCGTCCTGCAGCAGAGCCACCTGCGACGCGACGCGCGCCGCCGGCTAGCCGGCGGCGAGCCGCAGCGCCTCGGCGCGCAGCTCGGCGCTGCCGCGCCCGCCGCTCGCCCACTGCGCGACGTGCGACTCGAAGAACAGGCCGCTGCGCTCGACCGCGTGGCGCAGGCGGTCGCTCGCTGCGGCGGCCGCACGCACGGCGCCCACCGGTTCAAACAGCGGTTGCGCAAATTGAACCACCGGCGCCGGCGCATCGCCGCGCGCGCGCTGCACGGCGCGCGGCGCGCCGCTGCCGCCGACCACCATCGCCGCTGCTGCAGTGGTCTGCGCCGCCACTGCCCAGGCGCGTGCGGCGTCGGTGGCGCCGGTCGGTGCGGCAGCAGTCGGTGCAGCGGCAGCGCGCGCCGGCGCCGCCTGCTGGGCGAGTGCGGCCAGCAGCGCATCACGCAGCGCCGGCGGCAGCGCGAACAGGCGCGATCCGACCTCGAGCCGCGCCGCCGCCTGACCGCCGGCCGGAAGGACGAGCGTCATCATGTCGCGCCCGGCGGCGGCCGCACGCAGGTCGCGCACCAGCTCGATCGGCGCGACGCTGCCGGCGAGCAGAGGCATCAGCAGTCGTGTGCCGAGGACGACGCGTTCGGCCGCGCGCGCGTCCGGCGCCGCGCCGACACGGCTCGCCACGCCCGCGACCTGGGTCAGGTCCATGGTCAGTCCTCGCGACGGCCGCCGGGCGCACGCGCCAGCCACTCGAGCTGTTGCAGCCATGGCTCGGCGCGTGCCCGGATCTCGGCGTCGTCGGCCAGGATCTCGCGCAGCAGCGCGATGCGCCGGCGCTGCTCGCGCAGGCCGAGCCGGTCGCGCGCGGTCGCCTGCCGCAGTTCGGCGATCAGCGCCCGGCAGGTGCTCTCCAGCCGCGCCACGCCATCCCAGTCGCCATGGCGGGCGGCCGCCAGCATCTCGTGGCTCGCCTGGGCGATGCGCTCGTAGCACTCAATCAACGGCGCGGCGGCCGGATCGTTCGCGCGGGAAAGCCCATCGTCCGGCATGGCCGTCACCCGCTGCGTTCAGGCGTGCACCGTGAAGCCGGTGCGCGGCGCCGGCTCGAGTGCGAAAGCTTGGGCACGCACGGCATCGGCGCGCGCATTGGCCGCCGGCGAAGCCGGCGCGCCGATCTGCGCCCAAGCCGAACGAAGCTCCGCGAGCAGACGCTCGACTTCGGCCAGCGCTTGCGCGTCATTGCGCAGATTCGCCTGCAGCAGCCGCAGCGACAGGTAGTCGTACAGCGCCGCCAGATCCTGCGCCAACGCACCGCCGACCTTGCGGTCGAGGCTCGCCTTCAGGCCCTCGTCGACAATGCGCAGCGCGCGTCCGAGCAGCCGGCCCTTCTCCGCCGGACGTCCCTCGCGCAGGAAGACCGCGGCACGCCGCACCGACTCAAGCGCGCCGTCGTACAGCATCAGGATCATGCGGTGTGGGTCGGCGCCGCCGACGGCGGAGTCGACCGCCACCCGCTGGTAGACCTGATGCCCAGTGCCTGTCATGGTCCCGCCTCTCATTCGTGCGCTTGTTTGGATGCGCGCTGTCCGACGCCGGCTCGGCGCGATGTGCTGCTTGAGGCGCGGTCGCTGTCGCGCCTGCCATCAGTCATATCGGTGCCACCCGCCCGCGCTTGAACCGGCGCATGCCGCGATAAGCGCGCCGCGGCCGCTCCACTACGGCAGCTTGGGCAGCCCGGCGAGCGCATTGGCGAGCGCCGCACTTTGCTGCTGGCGCGTCGCCAGCAGCGCGTCGAGCTTGCTGTACTGGGCAAGCAGCCGCGACTCGACCAGCGACAGCCGCGACTCGATCCTCTCCTGTTGTGCGTCGAGCGTGCGGATCGACGACCGCAGTCCGTCTTCGCGCGCCGCCAGCGAGCCGCCTGCGCCGGCGATCGCGTCGATGCGCGCGCGCAGCCGCACCGCGAAGCCCTGCTCGGCCTCGACGGTCGAGGTCGCGGAGAAAAGCCGCGTCACCCGCGCGTGGTCGGCCGCCAGCGCCTCGCCGAAGCGCGTTTCGTTGAGCCTGAGCGATCCGTCGCGCTGGATCTCGAGTCCGACCTCGGACAGGCGCGTGTGCTCGCCCGCGGGCGCGCTCATCGCTCCGCGCACGATCGCGCGCACGCTGCTCTGAGCCTGGCGCAGCAGCGACTCGCCGTTCAGGACCGCCGCGGTTCTGGTCGTCGGGTCGAAGCGCGTCAACTCGGCAATCAGTCGCTCGACTTCGTTGTACGCCTTGACGAAGTCGTTGACCGACTTCTTGACCGCCTCGGCGTCGCGCGCCACCGTGACCTGCGCGTCGACCGTCGTCCCGGGCGCAGAGCCGGCCGGCGGCGCGCGCAGGAGCGTCAGCGTCAGCCCCTCGACCACATTCGCGATCGTGTTCGACGCCGACGTGAGCACCAGTCCGTTGAGGCTGAAGCGCGCATCCTGCGCCGCCTGGGTTTCGGTGAAGGCCAGGGCCGCAAGTCCGGCATCGACCTCGATCCGAAAGCCGTTGGCGACACCTGTCTGCCGCGAGTTCAGCACCAGCCGGGTCTGGCCGCCGTCGTTGACGAGCGAGGCTTGGACGCCGACGTTGGCCGCATTGACCTTGTCGCGGATCTCGGCCAGCGTTCCCGCTCCCGTATCGCCGACATTGATCGTCGCCAGCACCGACGCACCGTCGGCGCTGCGCAAGGTCAGCGTGCCACTGCCGACCGCAGCGGTCGCGCCGGCAAAGGCGGCCGACGCATTCGACTGTCCGCGCGCAAGCTGCGTGACCGACAGGGCATGGGTGCCGAGTTGCGGCGTGCCGCTGACCACGGCGGTGGCGGCATCGCCGCTGGCGGTGGCTCTTGCCGCGTTGAAGGTGTTCGTCTGGCGCAGCGCGTCCGCAGCGGTCTGCAGCCCGTCGAGCGCACTCTTGACGCGTCCGAGCGCGGTCAGCCGCGACTGGATCTGCGTCTCGCGCTGCTGAAGCTGGAGCAGCGGTTGGCTCTCGATCCTCATCAACTGCGCGACCATTGCCCTGACGTCGATCGCTCCGCCGGCGACTGCGCTCGTGGCCATCTGTTCCTCCCGGTGCGGCGCGTGCGCCTGCTTCCAATCCGTTCGCCGCCTTCGGCAGCGAAGGCCCTAGGCCTGGGCTCGCAGCAGCGCGCCGGCGGCGTCGTTCTTCAGCGCACGGGCGATCACGAGCGCTTCCTCGGCCGGGATCTGCCGCAGCACTTCGCGCGTGCGCGTGTCGATCAATCTAACGATGACGCGTTGCGCGTCTTCGTCGAATTCGAACCGCAATTCACTGCCTTTTTGGTCCAGCTCGCGGTTAGCTTGCGCCATCGCCCGGCGCACCTGTTCGGCGGCGGCGCGATCGGCAGCGGCGCGTGCGACCGCCTCCTGCGCGGCTTGCGATTGCTCCGCAGCCGGGGGGTGCAAGGCGGGGCGCGCCGCCCCGGCAACGGGTGCCGGACGGGCTTGGACGGCGCGGTCGATCGGCTCGAGGCTCATTGCGCGACCTTCGTCTGACCTGCGCGGGGGAAGACCTTCTTCGCTGCTCTATTCGGCACCAGGATGAGGCAACTTGATGCCGCCAGCGAAAAAAGGGGGGCTTGCGCGCCCCCCCTTCCCACTCTGCACCGAGGTTCCGACTCGGCTAGCCGCGCAGCAACGCGAGCACGTTCTGCGGCGCCGCGTTGGCTTGCGCCAGCATCGCCGTGCCGGCCTGTTGCAGGATCTGCGCACGAGTCAGCGCTGCGGTTTCGGCTGCGAAGTTCGCATCCATGATTCGACTGCGTGCGGCGGAGGTGTTTTCGACGGCGATCTGCAGCGAGCCGACGACAGACTCGAACCGATTCTGCGCGGCACCGAAGGTTGCGCGCGTTTGGTTGATCGCGGTGAGCGCGAGGTCGATGTCCAGGAGAGCGTTCCTGGCGTTCGCCGCGTCCGTACCCGAGATCCGTGTCGCAGTCGTCCCGGTGCTGTAAACCGTCGCAAGAACCACGTCGGCCGCCGTCGTGGTGGTCAAGCTGCCCGATGTACCCGCAGTGCCGCCATGCAGTCGCCCGACACTTATGGAAACCTGATTGGTCGCGCTGGCGTTGCCGGCGCCCACCTGGAACGCGAGCGTTTGGGCAGCCGTGAAGAGCGCGGTGTTGTTGAAGTTCGCCGCCTCCAGCACTCGCGCGATCTCGCCCTGGAGCTGCTGGAACTCGGTCGACAGCGCCGTGCGATCGCCTTCGTTGTTGGTGGCGTTTGCGGACTGGACCGCCAGTTCGCGCATGCGCTGCAACATGTCGCCGACCGCACCCAGGGCCCCTTCGGCCGTCTGCGACAGCGAAATGGCGTCGTTGGCATTGCGGATCGCGACGTTCATGCCGCGAACCTGGGCGTTCATGCGCTCGGCGATCGCCAAGCCGGCGGCATCGTCCTTGGCGCTGTTGACGCGCAGGCCCGAAGACAGCCGCTGCACGGCCGAGGCCAACGCGGCCTGCGAAGTGTTCAGATTGCGCTGCGCGTTCAGCGACATCACATTGGTGTTGATGACCTGTGCCATACCAAAGCTCCTTTCCTGGTTGCTCGAAAAGCAGCCGCTTCGACAGTCGGCGCTTTCACCTTTGCCCAAGCGGCGGCCCTTGCAGTGCGCGGGCTTCCGCGATCACGCGGTGTGCAGGATCGAATGCCCGCCGCGTTGGCTGCTTATCGGTGGCCGGTGCGGCCGACTTTAGGCGGTCCGCCGTCATCAGACGGTCGGGCGGTGCTTTTCGCGCGATCGGCTGCGCGGTGCGCACGCCGGCAAAAAAATCGCGCCGGCGGCACGAGGCCGGCGGCGCGGTGTCCAGTCGACAAAGGCGGGGAAAACACAACGACGCAGTCGCTGCAACGGTGGTATCGGCAGCGCCGGCGAGAACTTGAGTGGCGCGGTCGCCTGGGTTCAGCGGCGCCGCCCCGGCGCCACGCTGTAGGGCGGATTCCTACACCGCGCCGACGCCGAAGCCGACAAAGGATTTGGAAGGCCGCTGATCGCGCCGAATTCGGTGCCTGGCCACACTGCGCCTCATTGATTCGGCAGTGCCCGCCGCAGCGGCGGCCACAAGGCAACCTCCAACGACAGGGACCGACCATGAGTAACGTCGCGATCAACGAGCAGCTTCTGGAAGAAGTGCGCGAAGTAAATCTGGCCTACCTGATGCTCGCCCAGCACATGATCCGCGCCGACAAGGCGCAGGCCATGTACCGGCTCGGCGTCTCCGAGGAAGTGGCCGGCATCATCGACCAACTGTCGCCGGCGCAACTGATGAAGATCGCCGGCGCCAACCAGTTGATCTGCCGCTTCCGCTTTGACGACGACCTGGTGTGGAACCTGCTCACCAGCCACTCGCGCACCCGCACCGGCAGCGGTGCCGTGGCCGGGCTGCACGCGAACATCGTGATGGCGGGACAGATCGCCAGCGTCGCTTGAAGCGACGCTGGCGATCTGCGATCGCATTCAAAGGAACGAGGGGGCCTGGCCGTTCCAGTCTCGCGCTTGCAGGCGCTCGCCGCTGCGGCGGCGCAAAGCTGGCGCTTTGCGAAACCCCGCCTCCGCCCCCTCGTGCTCCCCTAGCCGATGAGTGAAGTCCCGGCGAGCAACGTCCAGGCACAAAGTGAACCAAGGCACCAGAGAGTCGAGGAAGTCATGCGCATCAAGAGCATCGTCACTGAAAGCCGGCAGATCCAGCGCGCGATTGCGCTGATCAAGCTCGGCGCCCGACTGCAGGTGCTGGAGTCGGAGACCGATCTGTCTTACGAGCGCCTGCTGCGCCTGTACAAGGAGGTCCAGGGCGAATCGCCGGCGCGCGGCATGCTGCCGTTTTCGACCGACTGGTTCATGACCTGGCAGCCGAACATCCACTCGTCGCTGTTCCTGAACATCTACGAGTACCTGAACAAGACGAGCGAGATCGAAGAGATCGACGCAATCATCAAGGCCTACGAGCTGTACCTCGAGCAGATCAGGGCCCAGGGCCTGGAGCCGCTGCTTTCGGTCACTCGCGCCTGGCGCCTGGTGAAGTTCGTCGACGCCGGCATGGTCACGCTTACGTCCTGCTGCAAGTGCAACGGCAAGTTCGTCACCCACACCTTCGAGCTGACCAAGAACTACGTCTGCGGCCTGTGCGAGCCGCCGGCGCGCGCCGGCAAGGGCAAGGGCCTCGCCCGGCGCGACGAACTGGCAGCGGCCTGATCGGCGCCGCCGTCACCGGCGGCGCAAGGGCAGTGCGGCCCGGTGCCGGGGCCGAGGGCAGTTCCGGCATGCAGTGTCTTCTAGCGTTTCTCCTCCGACTTGACCCGGGCCGCGCGCCCGGGTTTTTTCTTGCCCGCGCCGCGCGCGACCTCAGTGCGCAGGCGGGGGATCGAGGGAAAAGCGGCGCCATTTGCGACACCGGCGAAGGCTCGACTGCGGTGCGCGCGTTCAAGTCGGCATGGTGCGCTGCCGTTACCCGGGGTGCGGACCGAACCGGCCGGTCCGCGCGCGGCCGCCGCCGATCACGACGCGCCGCGCCGGGCCGCACAGCCGAGGAACTCGGGACATGTTCGTCATCATCGGTTACATCGCGGTCCTGGTCACGGTGTTCGGCGGCTACATGTTCGCCGGCGGCTACATCGGGATCATCGCCCGCGCGGCACCGATCGAGATGTTCATCATCATGGGCGCCGCCATCGGCGCCTTTCTCGTCGCCAATCAGAGCAAGGCGCTGAAGGCGACGATCGCCGCCCTGCCCAAGCTGCTGCAGGGTTCCAAGTACAGCAAGGCGCGCTACCTGGCGCTGATGGCCCTGCTGTACGACATCCTGTCCAAGGTGCGCAAGGAAGGGATGATGGCGATCGAGGCCGACGTCGAGGATCCGCACAAGAGCGCGCTGTTCCAGAAGCACCCGACGATAAGCAAGGACCATCACCTGATCGAGTTCATCTGCGACTACCTGCGCATGATGGTGAGCGGCAACATGAACCCGCTCGAGATCGAGAACCTGATGGACCAGGAGATCGAGACCCACCATCACGAGGCGATGGTGCCGGCGCACGCGATCCAGACCATGGGCGACGGCCTGCCCGCCTTCGGCATCATCGCCGCCGTGCTGGGCGTGATCAAGACGATGGCGAGCGTGGGCAAGCCGCCGGCCGAACTCGGCGCGATGATCGCCGCCGCCCTGGTCGGCACCTTCCTCGGCATCCTGCTCGCCTACGGCTTCGTCAGTCCGCTCGCCAAGCTGCTCGAGTCCAAGGTCGACGAAGAGCACAAGGAACTGCAATGCGTGAAGGCGACGCTGTTGGCGAGCCTGCAGGGCTACGCGCCGGCGGTGGCGATCGAGTTCGGCCGCAAAGTCCTGTACTCGACCGACCGGCCGTCGTTCGTCGAGCTCGAGAAGCACGTGAAACAGAAGCGATGACATGACTGCCGCGAGCGAAAAAGCCAAATCGACGATCGTCATCAAGCGGATCAAGAAGGCCGGTCACGGCCATCACGGCGGCGTGTGGAAGATCGCCTACGCCGACTTCGTGACGGCGATGATGGCCTTCTTCCTGCTGATGTGGCTGCTCGGCTCGACCACCAAGGGCGACCTCAAGGGCATCGCCGACTACTTCCAGTCGCCGCTGCAGGTGGCGATGGCCGGCGGCTCGGGCGCCGGCGACGCCGATTCCGTGATCCAGGGCGGCGGCCCGAGCCTCACCGACGCGCCGGGGCAGGTCAAGCGCGGCGACGTCGAGGCCGACAAGCAGCGGCGCGCGCGCGAGCGCGCCGAGCGCGCCCGGCGCGAGCGCGCGCAGATGGAGGACCTGAAGACGCGTCTGGAAGCGGCGCTGCTGGCCAACCCGCAGCTCGCCGAGGTGCGCCATCAGATCCGAGTCGAGATCACGCCGGACGGGTTGCGCATCCAGATCGTCGATGACTTCAACCGGCCGATGTTCGCGCTCGGCGGCGCCCAGGTGCAGCCCTACATGCGCGACCTGCTGCGCGAGATCGGCCAGGTGCTCAACCAGGTCGACCGCAAGATCGCGCTCACCGGCCACACCGACGCCGCCCCCTACGTCGGCGGCGAGCGCGGCTACTCGAACTGGGAGCTGTCGGCCGATCGCGCCAATGCCTCGCGGCGCGAACTGATCGCCGGCGGCATGGACCCGGCCAAGGTGGTGCGCGTGGTCGGGCTGGCCGACTCGAGCCTGCTCAACAAGGACAACCCGCGCGATCCGCTCAACCGCCGCATCAGCATCATCGTGCTCAACAAGCTCGCCGAGGAGAAGCTGGCGCGCGCCGGCGGCGAGATCGAGGCCGGAACCGCCGACGAGGTCGAGCAGGGCATCGACACCGAGCCCGCCGCCGCAGCGGCACCCGCGCCGGCGGCCGCACCCGCGCCGGCGCCGGCGACGACGCCGGGCGCCTGATCGGTCGAGTGGCCGTGTCGCAGCGCGACTTTTCCCGCGATCGAGCCGGCGCCGCGCGGGCGACACTGCGTGCGAGGCGGGCGTGCGCGCAGGGGCGGCATCGACCGCCGGTCCGGAGCATGCAATGAGCGGTCTGCGTTTCCTGGTCGTCGACGATTTCGCCACGATGCGCCGGATCGTGCGCAACCTGCTCAAGGAGATCGGCTACGACAATGCCGAGGAGGCCGAGGACGGCGTCGTCGCACTCAAGATGCTGCGCGCGAGCCGGTTCGACTTCGTCGTCTCCGACATCAACATGCCGAACATGAACGGCTTCGAACTGCTCAAGCAGATCAAGGCCGACGAGCGCCTCAAGGCACTGCCGGTGCTGATGGTCACCGCCGAGGCGAGGAAGGAAGACATCGTCGCCGCCGCCAGCGGCGGTGCCGCCGGCTACATCGTCAAGCCTTTCACCAAGGCGATCCTCGAGGAGAAGGTGCAGAGGATCCTGCAGAAGCAGGCGGCCGCGGCCTGAGGCGACGATGGAGGCAATCGGGCCAGCGATGCAGTGCGACGCCGGTGGCGGCGAGCCGGCGGCGGCCAGGAAGCCGCGCCGCGCGCGTGCGCGAAGGCAGCCGCAGTCCGACCCAGCGCCAGCAGTGCACGGCGCGGTCGAAGTCTCGCCACTGATTGGGACAGCGGCGGCCGCGGCCGAGACCGGGGCGGCGATCGCCGGCGAAGACGTGCACCAGCGCATCGGCCACCTGACGCGCACGCTGCACGAGGCGCTGCGCGAGCTCGGCTACGACAAGGACTTGCGCGGCGCGCACGAGCAACTGCCCGACGCACGTGACCGACTGGCCTACATCGGCCGCGTCACCGGCGATGCCGCCGAGCGCGTGCTCGATGCCGTCGACCGAGCGCGCGTGCTCCAGGAGCAGAGCACCGCCTCGGCGGCCGAACTGCACGCGCGCTGGCGGGCGGTGGCCGCCTACGCCGCCGCCGATGCCGCGCGCGCGACTCCGGCCGGGCGCGAGCTGATCGAGCACACCTGCGCCTACTTCGCCGGCGTCGATGCCCAGGCACAGGCCACGCGCGCGATCCTGACCGAGATCATGCTGGCGCAGGACTTCCACGATCTCACCGGCCAGGTGATCCGCAAGGTGGTCGCGGTCGCGCAGCGCATGGAAGAGCAGTTGCTCAGGCTGCTGATCGAGACCGCGCCGCCCGAGCGCCAGCCGGCGCGCACCGCCACTGACGAACACGGCCCGCCGGCCGCCGCCGGCGAGCGCTTCGCCGGCCCGGTGGTGCGCAGCGAGGGCCGCGACGACGTGGTCAGCGATCAGGCCGGTGTCGACGACCTGCTCGCCTCGCTCGGCTTTTGAACCCCGCCGGCGGCCTTGCGCTCACAGGCCGAGCAGGCGGCCGATGCGGGCCAGGTAGTCGCCGCCCTTGACCGCGTCGACCATCAGTTCGTCGGACAGAGCGTGCAGTCGCTCGCGCAGACCCCAGAGGCCGGCGTGGACCTCGTCGTGCGCCGGCTCCTCGGCCGCAAGCAACGCACGCAACTGCTCGACCTCGGCGCGCAGCGTCTCGGTGTCGGCGCGTCCGGCGCGCGCTTTCTCCAGATCCTGCTCGAGCTGATCGACCAGACGCGCGACGGCGTCGAGATCGATCGGTCGGGGGTGTTCGGCCATCTTTGCCTCCGGCACGTGGATTTCGCGCACAGTGTAGGCAAACGCGCCGACCGCCCCCTGGCTCCCGCTCCTTAGACCGGCATCTGCATGATCTGCTCGTAGGCCTGCACCAGGCGATTGCGCACCTGGACCGCAGCCTGGAACGACAGCGACGACTGGTTCATCGCGATCATCGTCTGCTCGAGGCTGACGTTCGGGTTCTCGAGCTGGAACTGGCGCTGCAGGTCGCCCGAGGCCTGCTGATTGCGGCTGACCGCGCGCAGCGCCGAGTCGAGGCTGGCGACGAAGTCCGGGCCGCCCGAGTCGCGAGCGGTGGGCGCCGGCGCGCCGGCGCGGATGCCCGCCACCGCCTGCGCGATCTGCGCGTTGATCGATCCGACCTGCATGCTGCCGCTCCGTTGAAGCCGCGTTGCGTCGAGGCAAGTGTCGCGCGCGAGCCGGCGGCGGCGGCCGACGATAAGCGGTCGCTTCGGGCGCCAATTCCGGCCGCGCGCGCGCCGAGTCGCGCGCCGTCCGGCGTCGGAGTCGGTGCGCTTTGGACCGTCTTTTCCGCGCTTTCGCGCCCTCAAGTCCTCCGAATAATCGCCGCTCAGGCCGGGCTGCCCGCGGCGGGCGGCGCGGCCTGCGGCGCACTCACCTCGGAACGCGGGCGGCAACGATGCAGAACTCGGCAGTGGTCCCCAGCACGCTGCAGGCGGCGCAACGTGCGTCGGCCAGCGGCATCTTTGCCCAGATGTCGGCGCGCACGCGCGGCATGCTGCTGCTCGGCGCGCTGGCTCTGGCGGCGCTGATCGCCGCCGCCACGCTGTGGAGTGCGACGCCCAGCTACCGCGTCCTGTTCACCAACCTGTCGGACCGCGACGGCGGCGCGATCATCGCCCAGCTGGCGCAGTTGAACATCCCCTACCGCAACGCCGATGGCGGCACCCTGCTGGTGCCGCAGGACCAGGTGCACGAGGCGCGCCTGAAGCTCGCCTCGCTCGGTCTGCCCAAGGGCTCGGTGGTCGGCTTCGAGATCATGGAGACGCAGCGCTTCGGCGTCACCCAGTTCCAGGAGCAGGTCAATTTCCAGCGCGCGCTCGAAGGCGAGCTGTCGCGTTCGATCCAGTCGCTGGCGCCGGTGGCCGCCAGCCGCGTGCACCTGGCGCTGCCCAAGCAAAGCGGCTTCCTGCGCGAGCGCCAGCCGCCGACCGCGAGCGTGCTGGTGCAGGTGCACCCGGGCCGCGCGCTCGACCGCCAGCAGGTGGCGGGCATCGTGCACCTGGTGTCCTCGTCGGTGCCGGAGCTGAACCCGAAGAACGTCTCGGTGGTCGACCAGCACGGCAACCTGCTCGCCAACGAGCGCGCCGGCGCCGCCGGGCTCGACGCGGCGCAGCTCGACTACGTCGCGCGCATCGAGGCGGAGACGATCCGCCGCATCGAGGACATCCTCGAGCCGCTGATGGGCCGCGCCAACGTGCGCGCGCAGGTGACCGCCGACGTCGACTTCTCGCAGATCGAGAACATGGCCGAGACTTTCGGCCCGAACCAGGGCGCCGACTCGCGCAAGGCGATCCGCTCGCAGTCGGTGCAGGAATCGGCGCAGCCGCAGTCGGCCTCGCCGCAGGGCGTTCCGGGAGCGCTGTCGAACCAGCCGCCGGTGCCGCCGACCGCACCGATCAACGGCGCCGCGCCGGCGCTGAACCCGTCGCCGCCAGCGGCCGCGGCCGGCAACAGCACGCGGCGCGACGAAGTGATCAACTTCGAACTCGACAAGAACGTGCGCCACACCAAGGTGGCGAGCGGCCAGATCCGGCGCCTGACGGCGGCGGTGGTGATCAACCATCGCAACAAGCCGGGCGAGGCCGGCGCCGCGCCGACGGTCGCGCCGTTGGGCGAGGAGGAACTGCGCAACGTCACGGCGCTGGTGCGCGAGGCGATGGGCTTCAACGAGGCGCGCGGCGACTCGCTCAACGTCGTCAACAGCCCGTTTAACTCGGTCGACCTCGGCCCGGTCAACTCGCCGCCGCTGTGGCAGCAGCCGGATGCGATCGCGCTCGCCAAGGAGGTCGGCAAGGCGGGGCTGTTCCTGCTGCTGACGCTGATCGTCGTCTTCGGCGTCCTGCGCCCGGCGCTCAAGGCGGTGGCCAGCGCGCCGCGGCCGCAGCCGCTGCCGGCCGGCGCGGCACCGTCGGCGGCGGCAGCGCTGCCGTCGCCCGAGACGCAACGGCTGCCGACGCCGATCGACCAGGTGCGCGACCTGGCGAAGAGCGACCCGGCCACGGTCGCCAACGTCGTCAAGTCGTGGGTCGGCGAGGGCAAGTCCTGACCATGCGGGCGAGCGAGGCAGTGCGCGCGCGCGGCGCGCGGGAGTAGCCGATGGCGGGCGAAGACACGGTCGGCATCGAAGAGGCGGCGATCCTGCTGATGACGGTCGGCGAGGAGCAGGCGGCCGAGATCTTCAAGTTCCTGTCGCCCAAGGAGGTGCAGAAGCTGGGCGAGGCGATGGCACGCATGAAGACGGTGCCGCGCGAGAAGGTCGACACCGTGCTGGAGAAGTTCCAGCGCAGCCGCGAGCAGCAGTTCTCGCTCGTCGGCGACACGGACGCCTTCGTCAGCCAGGTGCTGCGCCGGGCGCTCGGCGAGGAGAAGGCCGGCATGCTGCTCGACCGCATCCTGCAGGGGCGCGACGTCTCCGGCATCGAGAGTCTGAAGTGGATGGATCCGGGCTCGATCGCCGAACTGCTGAAGAACGAACACCCGCAGATCATCGCCTCGATCCTGGTGCACCTGGAGCGCGATCACTCGGCCGAAGTCCTGCGCGCCATGCCCGAGCGCGTGCGCAACGAAGTGCTGCTGCGGGTGGCCACGCTCGACGGCATCCAGCCGCAGGCGCTGGAGGAGCTGAACGAAGTGCTGAGCAAGGTGTTGGCCGGCGGCGAGAAGCTGCGCAAGGCCACGCTCGGCGGCACCAAGGTCACGGCCGAGATCCTGAACTTCCTCGGGGCGCAGATCGAGACACCGGCGGTGGAAGCGATCCGTGCCCACGACGCCGACCTGGCGCAGAAGATCCTCGACCAGATGTTCGTGTTCGACGATCTCAACGGCCTCGACGATCGCGCCGTGCAACTGCTGCTGCGCGAGGTGCAGAGCGAGAGCCTGATCGTGGCGCTGAAGGGTGCCGACCAGGCGCTGCGCGAGAAGGTGTTCAAGAACATGAGCAGCCGCGCCGCCGAGATGCTGCGCGAGGACCTCGAGGCCAAGGGGCCGGTGCGCCTGTCCGAGGTCGAGGCCGAGCAGCGCGAGATCCTCAAGGTCGTGCGCCGGCTCGCTGACGAAGGCCAGATCCAGCTCGGCGGCAAGGGCGGCGACGATGCCTATGTGTAACGGGGCGCGCTGATGGGCGCCGCCGATCGTCCTTCCGGCCGGCGCATCCCGCGCGATCACGTCGGCGAAGCGGCGCTGTGGGAGTTCGAGTCGCTGGCCCCCGGCGCCGCGCCCGCCGGCACGGCGCGGCTGCTGTCGGAGCGCGAGCGACGCGCCTACGAGCGCGGCCGCGTCCAGGGCCAGGCCGAGGGCCGGCAGGCGGCGCAGGGCGAACGCGCCGAGCACGCGCGCGAGGTGGCGCAGGTGCTCGCCGAACTGCGCGGCCGCTTTGCCGAACTGGAATCGGCCGGTGCCGAGCAGGTGCTGCAACTGGCGCTGGCAATCGCGCGCCAGGTCGTGCGGCGCGAGGTCGAGGTCGATGCCGCCGCGGTGCTGCCGCCGCTGCGCGAGGCGGTGGCGGCAGTGATAGATCAGCACGCCCATCCGCGCGTGCACCTGAACCCGCACGACCACGCACACCTGCGCCCGGAGCTCGAGGCCGATGGCCTGCTCAAAGGCTGCCGCTTCGTCCCCGACGCCTCGGTCAGCCGCGGCGGCTGCCGGGTCGAGACCGCGGCCAGCGACGTCGACGCCACGCTCGAGACACGCTGGCAGCGCGTGCTGGCCGCGGTCGGAATCGATCCGCGCCGCGCGCCGCGCGCCGAGAATCCCTGATGGCGACCGAGGCCGCGCCCTTCGCGCGCTTTCTTTCCCAGACCGCGGCGATGGCCGAAGCGGCGCAGCCGCTGCTCGTGCGCGGGCGACTGACGCGCGTGGCGGGGCTGGTGATGGAGGCGGTCGGCCTGCGGCTGCCGCTCGGTGCCCAGGTGCGCGTGCTGCAGGACGACCAGTTGCGCGTCGAGGCCGAAGTCGTGGGCTTCTCCGGCGAGCGGCTGTTCCTGATGCCGGGCTCCGACCCCGCCGGCCTGCGGCCGGGGGCGATGGTGGTGCCGCAGGAAGCGGCGGCGCCTCATCCGCAGTTGCACCGGAACAACCACCCGTGGCGGCGCAACGAGGATCGCACGCGCCACCTGCCGATGGGGCCGCAGTTGCTCGGCCGCGTGGTCGACCCGAACGGCCGGCCGCTCGACCGCCTCGGGCCGCTCGAAGGCGTCGAGCTGCGGCCGCTGGCACGCCGGCCGATCAACGCCATGGAACGCGAGAAGGTGGCGCAACCGCTCGACGTCGGCGTGCGCGCGATCAACGCGCTCGCCACCGTCGGCCGCGGCCAGCGACTGGGGCTGTTTGCCGGCTCCGGCGTCGGCAAGAGCGTGCTGCTCGGCATGATGGCGCGCTACACCAGTGCCGACGTGACCGTGGTCGGCCTGATCGGCGAGCGCGGGCGCGAGGTCAAGGAGTTCATCGAGGACATCCTCGGCGAAGAGGGCCTGCGGCGCGCGGTGGTGGTGGCGGCGCCGGCCGACGTGCCGCCGCTGGTGCGCATGCAGGGCGCCGTGTACGCGACCGCGATCGCCGAGTACTTCCGCGACCAGGGCCTGCAGGTGCTGCTGCTGCTCGACTCGCTCACGCGCTACGCGATGGCGGCGCGCGAGATCGCGCTGGCGATCGGCGAGCCGCCGGCCACCAAGGGCTATCCGCCGAGCGTGTTCGCGCGCCTGCCGGCGCTGGTCGAGCGCGCCGGCAACGGCGCCGCCGGCGCGGACGCGGCGCGCGCCGGTTCGATCACCGGCCTGTACACGGTGCTCACCGAGGGCGACGATCCGCAGGATCCGGTGGCCGACGCCTCGCGCGCGATCCTCGACGGCCATATCGTGCTGTCGCGCCGTCTGGCCGAGGCCGGCCACTACCCGGCGATCGACATCGAGGCGTCGATCTCGCGCGTGATGAACGCGGTGGTCGGGCCCGACCAGATCGACATGGCGCGCCGCTTCAAGGCGATCTACTCGACCTACGCGCGCAATCGCGACCTGATCGCGGTCGGCGCCTACGTGCCTGGCGCCGACAAGCAGCTCGACGCGGCGATCGCCGCCCAGCCGCGCCTGGAGGCGTTCCTGCAGCAGCCGATGCACGAGGCCTCGTCGCTGGCGGAAGCGCACGGCCGCCTGGCGGCGCTGCTGGCGACCGTGTAGGCGCAGTTCCTACCCGGCAGCGGCACCTGCACCTACACCGGGCGCGATGCGCCGAACACGCGCCCGATCACCCGGTCTGTTCCGGCGATTCGATCTGCGTGCCTGCGCCGATCCTCTGCTCCGCCGCTACCGAGTCTGCCGACGTAACGCGATGGACAACCACAGCCTGCGCATGCTGATCGAACTGGCCGTCACCTCGCGCGATGCCGCCGCGGCGCGACGGGCGCAAGCGCAGTTGCACCTGGCGCAGGCGGCCGACCAGCTCGAGCTGCTGCGCGGCTACGGCCGCGACTACGACCGGCGCGCGCAGTCGACGCTCGCCGCCGGCTGCGACATCGCCGCCCAGGACAACCTGCGCGCTTTCTGCGCCCGACTGCGGCGCGCGATCGAGCAGCAGGCGGGCGAGGTCACGCGCCGCGAGCGGGCGCTGGCACAGGCCGACGGCGAACTCGTGCAGGCGCAGCGGCGGCTGCTCAGTCTGGAGAAGCTCGCCGAGCGCAAGCGCGCCGAGCAGAACGCGCTGCAGGCGCGGCGCGAGCAGAAGGCGACCGACGAGCTCGCCGGCGGCTTGGCCGCTCGCGGCACGGCGCCGGCACCGATGGCGGGCGGCTGATGAGCGCGCCGCTCACCATGGGCAAGGGCGCGAGATGAACGATCTACGCCTGCCCGGGGTGCGACTGGCACCGCCTGCCGCACGCAGCGAGGCGCCGGCACGCGAGCCGGCCGCCGATGCGTCGCCGTTCGAGCGCGCGCTGCAGCGGTCGAGCGACGGCGCGCGCGTGCCGCAACGGGCGGCGCGCCAGGGCGAGCACGAGCCGGCCGCAGCCGACGGTCGGGCCTCGGCGCGCGGCGACCGGCGGCGCGACTCGACTCGAGAGACCGAGCGCGGCGAGCAGCGCGAGCCGGCCGCTGTCGCCGGCGATGCGCGCTCGTCGGCCTCGACCTCGGCCCGCGGCGAGGCATCGCCCGCGGCAGCCGCGGCACGCGGCGACGCGGCCGCCGGGGA
>JBBIST010000037.1:0-27997 GCA_037441125.1 Burkholderiales bacterium | reverse complement strand
CGTGGACAACGCTTCGTGCCGAATCGTGGCGTCCATCGAACGGGTACCGCTTCAAGGTGGCGTTGACAATCCAAGCCGCTTTTTGCAGCAGGCTGCCGCTCGTGCTTGGTGACCGCTTCCTCACCCTCCGATGCGCCGGCCGCTTTGGGCATCGAACCAGTGGATCGCCGCCGGTGAAAAGTCCAGTCCGAGCGCCGTTCCGGGTTCCGGATTGACGTCGTCGCCGGTGCGCAGGATCAGGTCCTGGGTGCCGAGTCGCACGTGGATCAGGTGATCGGCGCCGAGCGACTCGACCATCTCGCAGCTCACGTTGGCGAGTCGGCCGCCGACCCTCATCTGTTCGGGGCGCACGCCGAGCACGGCGTCGAAGCGCACCGGCGGCAGGTGTCCGTCGGGCAGTTGGATGCGGCCGCCGGCGGTGTCGAAAGAGCGTCCGTCCTCGCTCACTCGGCCGGCGATCAGGTTCATCGGCGGCGCGCCGATGAAGCCGGCGACGAAGGTGCTCGCCGGGCGGTGATAGACGTCGTACGGAGTGCCGATCTGTTCGACCCGGCCGGAGTTCATGACGATGATCCGCTGCGCCAGCGTCATCGCCTCGACCTGGTCGTGCGTCACGTACAGGCTGGTGGTGCGCAGGCGCCGGTGCAGCTTCTGGATCTCGAGCCGGGTCTGCACGCGCAGCTTGGCGTCCAGGTTCGACAGCGGTTCGTCGAACAGGAACGCGGCCGGCTCGCGCACGATCGCGCGCCCCATCGCCACCCGCTGGCGCTGACCGCCCGAAAGCTGCTTCGGCTTGCGCTTTAGCAGGCCGTTGAGTTCCAGGATCTGTGCCGCGTCGTTGACCCGGCGCTCGATCTCGGTCTTGGGCAGGCCGCGGATCTTCAGGCCGTAGGCCATGTTGTCGTACACGCTCATGTGCGGGTAGAGCGCGTAGTTTTGGAACACCATGGCGATGTTGCGGTCCTTGGGCTCGACCTCGTTGACGCGCGCGCCGCCGATCAGCACGTCGCCGGCGGTCGCCCGCTCCAGCCCGGCAACGATGCGCAGCAGCGTCGACTTGCCGCAGCCCGACGGGCCGAGGATGACGATGAACTCGCCGTCGTCGATCGTGCAGCCGACCTCGTGCAGGACCGGCGTCTCGGCGAAGCGCTTGCTGATTTTTCTCAGTTCGACGGTGGCCATCTTGCTTTGGTGGAGGATCGAGGATTGAGGATTGAGGAGTGCCGGCTTACTTTTCGGTCTCGACCAGGCCCTTGACGAACCAGCGCTGCATCAGGACCACGACCAGCGCCGGCGGCAGAAGGGCGAGGATCGCGGTGGCCATCACGAGGTTCCAGTCGGTGGTGGCATCGCCGGTGCCGATCATCTTCTTGATGCCGACGACGATCGTGTCCAGATTCTGGTCGGTGACGATCAGCAGCGGCCACAGGTACTGGTTCCAGCCGTAGATGAACAGGATCACGAACAGCGCCGCGATGTTGGTGCGCGACAGCGGCAGCACGACGTCGCGGAAGAAGCGCAGCGGTCCGGCGCCGTCGATCTTCGCCGCCTCGACGTACTCGTCGGGGATGGTCATGAAGAACTGGCGGAACAGCAGGGTCGCGGTGGCCGAGGCGATCAGCGGCACGGTCAGTCCGGCGAAGCTGTTGATCATGCCCAGGTCGCTGACCACCTCGTAGGTCGGCAGGATGCGCACCTCGACCGGCAGCATCAGCGTGATGAAGATGCACCAGAAGAAGAACATGCGCGCGGGAAAGCGGAAGAACACGACGGCGAAGGCGCTGATGATCGACACCGCGATCTTGCCGAAGGTGATCACCAGCGCCATCACCAGGCTGTTCCACATCATCGCCATCACCGGCGGACTGAGCCGCTCGATGCCGCCGCGCAGCAGGGCGTCGCGGTAGTTGTCGAGCAGATGCGGCCCGGGCAGGATCGGCATCGGCGCCTGCGCGATCTGCTGCGTCGTCAGGGTCGAGGCGACCAGCGCCAGGTAGATCGGAAAGGCGACCACCGCCAGCCCGCCCCAGAGGATCGCGTGCGGCAGCCAGTCTTGGGTGCTGCGGTCGGTCGCCATCAGTAGTGCACCCGGCGTTCGATGAAGCGGAACTGCATGAAGGTCAGTCCGATCACGATCGCCATCAGGATCACCGACTGCGCGCTCGACGAGCCGAGGTCGAGCGCGATCACGCCGTCGTAATAGACCTTGTAGACCAGGATCTCGGTCGCCTTGGCCGGGCCGCCGCCGGTGACCGCGTGGATCACGCCGAAGGTGTCGAAGAAGGCGTAGACGATGTTGACCACGAGCAGGAAGAAGGTGGTCGGCGACAGCAGCGGGAACACCACGGTCCAGAACTTGCGCGACTCGCCGGCGCCGTCGATCGACGCCGCCTCCAGCAGTGAGCGCGGGATCGATTGGAGCCCGGCGAGAAAGAACAGGAAGTTGTAGGCGATCTGCTTCCAGGCGCTGGCCACGATCACCAGCAACATCGCATCCGATCCGTCCAGGGTCGGGTTCCAGTCCACGCCGAGTTTGCGCATCAGCCAGGCGAGAACGCCCACCGCCGGGTTGAACATGAACAGCCACAGCACTCCGGCCACCGCCGGTGCGATCGCATAGGGAACGACGAGCGTGGTCTTGTACAGCGCGGCGGCACGCACCACGCGGTCGGCCATCACCGCCAGCAGCAGTGCCGGCACCATCGCCAGCAGCGTCACCGCGAGCGCGAAGTAGGCGGTGCGCCAGACCGAGGCGAGGTAGTCGGGGTCGGCGAGGATCGTGCGGAAGTTCTCCAGGCCGACGAACTCGACGCGGGCGCCGAACGGGTCCTGCATCAGCACCGACATGAACAGCGCCTGCCCGGCCGGCAGGAAGAAGAACACCGCGGTGATCGCCAGTTGCGGAGCCAGCAGCAGGTACGGCAACAGCTTGTTGTTAAAAATGACTTTGCGTTGCACGGCGGTCCGTTCGCTGCCGCGGGTCCGGTTTCGGCGGCGGCGAAGCATATCGCTTCGGCCCCTGGCCGCACGTGACCGGCGCGACTGAACGCCGCGGCGGCTGCGCCTGCGGCGCTGGTTGCGGGCTGCGGTCTAGCGCCGCAGCTCGAACAGGCTCACGTCGGGGTCGGCGCCCTTGAGCGCGCGGGCAATGCGCTCGCGTGCCTGGATGAACGGCGAGTGCTTGGCGTCGACCGCGAGGAAGGCGTCCAGGTCGGGGTGCTCGCGCTGCAGGCGCGGCACCAGTTCGAGGAAAACGTCGGTGAGGTCGGGATCGAACTGGCGCCCGCGCAGCCGCTTGATCTCGGCCAGCGCCTCGGGGATCGACCAGGCTTCCTTGTACGGCCGCCGGTGCGTCAGCGCGTCGAAGACATCGGCCAGCGCCGAGACGCGGGCTGCAATCGGGATCGACTGGCCGGTCAGTCGGTCCGGATAGCCGGTTCCGTCCCAACGTTCATGATGATGACGGGCAATTTCCTGGGCGATGTGCATCTGCGGAATGTTGGTCTGGCCGAGAATTTCCCATCCGGCGACCGTGTGTGTCTCCATAATGAGACGCTCACCGGGCGTCAACTTGCCGGGTTTCAGCAGCAGCGCGTCGGGAACGATGAGCTTGCCGATGTCGTGCAGGCGCGCGGCCAAGTCGATCAGGAAGCAGACATCCTCTTCCAAATCGACCTCGCGCCCGAGGATCGACGCCAGCCGGCCGACCCGGTAGCAGTGCTCGCCGGTGGCGTCGTCGAGCCGCTCGGCGGCGAGCGCCTGCTGCTCGACCAGTTGGCCGAGGTTGCGGATCCGCTCGTGATCCGAGTCGGCCAGCCGGCCGCGCAGCCGGCCGCGTTGCCGGCTCAACTCGTGGTCGACGGCGTCGGTCTGGAGGGCAAGTACCGGCTGCACGCGCGCCAGGTGCTGGTGGTGGTGCATCAGCACGTTCTTGGCCTTGGACTCGCGGTTCAGCTTCAACAGCTCGTTCAGATAGATCAGGGCGACGTCGGGCTGGCCGGCGCGCTCGTAAGCGGTGACCGCGGCGGTCAGCGTGTCGATCAGGTCGAGCGGCACCTGAGTGCGCGCGAGTGCCGCCATGCGCTGGATGCGCGACAGCCCGAGGTCGGCGGTCTTGGCCTCGACCTCGACCAGACCAAGGGCGAGTTCGGCGGCGAGTTCGGCGCGCGGCATCTGGCAGCGGTCGGCGAAGCCGCGCGAGGCGTCGGCGTGCTCGCGCGCGCCACGCAGGTCGCCGAGCGCGGCCAGCACGCGCGCGAAGGTGGCTTCGAGCACGGTGCGCGTGTAGAGGTCGGCCGGCCGTTGCGGATCGGGCAGCTCGTCGAGCCCCTGCCGGCATAGCCGGTAGCCGCGGCCCAGATCGCGCTCGAAATAGGCGGCAAGCGCGGCGTTGGTCAGCGCCCGCGCTCGCGCGTCGGCAAGCTCAGGGTCGCTGCCGGCCAGCAGCAGCACACGCTCGAAGCAGGCGATCGCGTCCGCGGTCAGCGAACTTTGCATCAGCAGCACGCCGAGGTTGTTCCAGACCGCGCACTCGCCGCGCGGATCGGCCATCGCTTGAGCGATTTCCAGCGCCTCTGACAGGCAGCGCGTCGCTTCCGGCGTATTCGCGGTCTCCATCAGGAAGATGCCGCGCAGAGTCAGCACCTTGCGCAGCAGCCGCGCGTCGCCGATCTGGCGCGCGACCGCCTCGGCGTCGGCCGCGGCGGCCAGGCCGTCGCCGGTGCGCGAGCGCATAAAGCACAGGTGCCCGAGTTTGTACAGCGCTTCGCCAATCCGCGTGCAGGGGCGCTCGGCGGCGAGCGAGCGCAGCGTCCGGTGCGCATCGTCGATTGGCGGCTGTGGCGCGGCGGCGGGCGCGGCGAGCGCCTCGGCCAGCTCGCTCTCGATCCGCTCGAGTGGATCGGCGGGCGGCCCAGTGTCCGCGGCGACCGGATCGACCGGTTGCGGTGTTGTACCCATGTCGAAGTGAGCGGGTTTGCGCGTCGCGGGCGATTGCAGCCTAAGTTGCCCGAGGGTAACTTCGGCCGCGAACGGCAAACGCGAGGACTGGCCGTTTTTTTCGCGTCAATTCAAACAAACAAAGATTCCCAACTCTTGGCGGAGAGAAACCATGGACGAGCTTCTGGTCGAGGAAGTGCAAGTCGAGCAGGTCACTGAACTGTCGCTTGAGCAACTGGCTCAGGTCGGCGGCGGCGGCGTTTTGGCAGTGGAGTGACCGTACACCGACGGTGCACCGACGAAGACCGGGGCGATGCCCCGGATTTCGTTTGGGCGGCCGCTCAGGCGCCGATCGCCTTCCACAGCATGTAGCCGGCGAGAAGGTATAGGAGCAGCGCGAAGCCGCGCTTGAGCGGTGCTGCGTCGATCGCGTGCGCCAGCCGCGCACCGAGCGGCGCGGTCAGCACGCTCATGGCGACGATCGCCGCCAGCGCCGGCAGGTAGACGAAACCCGCATACGGCCAGGCAGGCGCGCCGAGTTCGCGCCAGCCGGCCACCACATAGCCTGCGGTGCCGGCGGCGGCGATCGGAAAGCCGAGCGCCGAGGCGGTGCCGACCGCGCGGTGGATCGCGACGTTGCACCAGACCATGAACGGCACCGAGACAAAAGCGCCGCCGGCGCCGACCAGGCTCGACACCAACCCGATCAACCCGCCGGCGCCGGCCAGCCCCAGCGCGCCCGGCAACTGGCGCGACGGCTTGGGCTTGCGGTTGCGCAGCATCTGAGTCGCCGACAGTCCGACGAAGCCGGCAAAGGCCGCCGCCAGCGGCGCCGTAGGCAGCAGCGCCGCCACTTGGGCGCCGGCGGCTGCGCCGACGACGATACCGGGCGCAAGCGACCGCGCGACCGGCCACAGCACCGCGCCGTGGCGGTGATGCGCACGCAGCGACGAGATCGAGGTGAAGAGGATCGTCGCCAGCGAGGTGGCGATCGCAATGTGCACGACGTGCTCAATCGGCGCGCCGTGCGCGGTCAGGATCAGCGTCAGGAACGGCACCAGGATCATGCCGCCGCCGATGCCGAACAGCCCCGCGAGAAACCCGGTGGCGGCGCCGAGCGCGAGCAGGCCGGCGAGTTCGAAGCCGGTCATCGTCTCGCCCGAGTCGGCGGTTCGCCGGACGAGAACGGCGCCGGCCGCGCCTTTGGTGTCAGCGGCCCGCGCATCAGGCGGCCTTCAGCAGGCGCGTGGTGATCAGCCGCCAGTGGGCCGGCGCGACCGGAGTGATCGACAGCCGGTTGCCGCGGCGTAGCACCGCCATGTCCGCAAGCTGCGGCTGGGCGCGCAGTTCGGCCAGGCTCATGAGCCGGGTGCGACTGAGCGCCTTCACGTCGACCAGCAGCCAGCGCGGCGCCGTGGAGGTGGCGGCCGGGTCGAAGTAGGGGCTCGCACGGTCGAACTGGGTCGGATCGGGATAGGGCGCGCTCGCCACTTCGGCCAGCCCGGCGATCCCCGGTTCGGCGCAGCCGGAGTGATAGAACAGCACGCCGTCGCCGATGCGCATCTGATCGCGCATGAAGTTGCGCGCCTGGTAGTTACGCACGCCGGTCCAGGGCACGATCCCGCCGGGCGCGGCGAGCGCATCGTCAATCGAGCACTCAGAGGGCTCGGACTTCATCAGCCAGTATCGGCGCGGCGCGGTCATGGGGCAGGGTTCGACGGTGGCGCGGCGCGCACGCTGGCAGCGACAGTCCTCGCGGCGGCGGTCGCGCCGCCGCACGGCGACGGCGCAGCGACGCAGAGGATCGGATCCCCGCCGGTGCCGCCCGGCCGGACGTCCTGAACCATCGGTTCAGGGCGGTCGTTGTCCGCCACGCTTAGGTTCAGCAGACGCGTGCCGATCGCACCACGTGGCGAGTCCAACAACCTGGCGCATAGCGCATCGGTTCAAGGAACAACGGCCGTTGCGCGAACACCGCAGGGAGGCGCGCATTGTAGCGGCCGGCGCATCGCCTGCCGGCGGCGCGGCCGCGGCGCGATCAAAAGAGCTTTTCCTGCGGCGCCAGGATCTCGTCGGCGAGCGCGTTCAGTTCGCGGATGCGCCGGCGCGCCTCGCCGATCGCGGTGCCGTCGGTGGCGCGCGCGTTCATCAGTTCCTGCGCGATCTGCAGGGCGGCGAGCACGGCGATGCGATCGGCACCGACCACCTTACCGCCGTCGCGGATCGCGCTCATCTTCTGGTCGACGTAGCGCGCGCAGGCAAGCAGTTCGGCTCTTTCCTCGGGGCGGCACGCGAGCAGGTACTCGCGGTTCAGCACGCTGACGGAAACCTGTTCGGTGCTCACGGCGGGCAGGCAGTCGATACGGTCGGGTCGGTGCCGGGCCGCAGCGTCAGCGCTGCGGCGAGCGGGCGGGCTCATCGGTCGCGGCTTCGGTGGCGGGCAGCCGCGCCAGCAGCTCGTCGACCCGCTGCACGGCGCCGCTGACGCGGCCGCGCAGCGCCTCGAGTTCGCGCTGCGCGCCGGCGCTCTGAGCGCGCAACTGCTGGTTCTCGTCGCGCAGCATACGCACGCGCGCCTGCAGTTCGCCGAGCTTGGCGCGCAGCGCCTCGAGTTCTTCCAGCATGCGCGCGATCCTAGCACCGGCACCCGCGGTCGCCGCCGTGCGCCGGATGAGCCAAGCGCGCTGCTAGACTGCGCGCCGCTGATGGTGCCGTGGGGTCCCTGCTGGACGGCCACGGTGAAACGGGAAGCAGGAGGCGTTCGCCCGCAAGGCGCGCCCGCCAACCTGCGCTGCCCCCGCAACGGTAAGCAGTCGTCGCGCCGAATAAACGCAGAACGGCGCGACCGCTTTCGCGGCAAGCCACTGCCGGCACCCGCCGGCGGGAAGGCGCGAAGGTCGCACTGCAGCCCGGAGACCGGCCATCGGACCGATGCGCGCGCGCGTGCATCGGCGGTGGACCGGTCACGGGGCGTGGCGGCCGCAGTCGTGCGACGCGATCGGCATCGGCGTTCGGCACGGCGGGCAGCGATGCGCCCGGCGCCGGTCCGTGTCACGGACCGCCGGCGGAGGGCCGGCATCAGCCTGAGGTCTACTCATGCCCTGCAAGAATCCGTCGCCCGCGCGACGTTCGCGCGCGGCCGCAGTCGCGGTCGCTTACTTCGTACTCACCTTGAGCGCTGCCGCGCAGGCGGTGACGCTGGAGACCGTGGTGGTCACCGGCGCCCGCGGCGAGCAGGCGCTCGACGAGGCGCTGGCGCCGGTGACACTGATCACGCGCGCCGACATCGAGCGCTCGCAGGCGACCGACCTGGTTGAACTGGTGGCGCGCTCGGCCGGCGTGCAGTTCGTGCGCAGCGGCGGCCCGGGCGCGGTGGCTTCGCTGTTTGCGCGCGGCGCCGGCAGCAGCCAGTTGCTGGTGCTGGTCGACGGCATGCGCATCAACACGCCGATCACCGGCGGCGCCGTGCTCGGCGGCATCGCGCTCGATACGGTCGAGCGCATCGAGATCGTTCGCGGCAACCTGTCGAGCCTGTACGGCTCGGAGGCGATCGGCGGCGTGGTGCAGATCTTCACCCGCGGCGCAATGGCGGCGCGCGAGCTGTCGGCCTCGCTCGAGGCCGGCAGCGGTGCGACCCGCAGCGGCGCCGTGTCGGCGACCACGAGCTTCGGCGCCACGCGACTGTCGGCCACCGTGGCGGCGCGTGAGAGCGAACCGTTTTCCGCCATCGACCCGGCGCGCGTCGTTACCGCACCGCCGTTCGTGCTCGGCGCCAACCCGGACCGAGACGCCCATCGCCAGCGCTCGGGCGCGCTGCGCGCGAGCCACCGCCTCAGCGATGCGACCACGGTCGGCGTCTCGGCCTGGAGCCGGCGCAGTCGCACCGAGTTCGACAGCACCGCCGACGGCCCGGCCGCGACGCACGAGGAAGACGCGCGCGGCGAGAGCTGGCAGGCGCACCTGCGCCATGCGCTCGACGAAGTCTGGACCGTGAACCTGCGCCTGGGCGAGGCGAGCGAGGACAGCGACAACCGCGCCAGCGTGCCGGCGTCGTGGTCGGCCGGCCGCTTCGAGTCGCGCAACCGCAGCGCGCAGTGGCAGGTCGATGCGCGGCTGGCGCCCGAAGTGGTGGCGCAGGTCGGGCTCGAGTATCTGCAGCAGCGCGGTGCGGCCACCGGCTACGACCCGGCCTTCGGCGGCGCGCTCACCGGCTTCGGCCGCCACGTCGGCTCGGCCTGGTTCGGCGTCACCGGGCGCACGCAAGACGGTCGGCAGTCGGTGCAGATCGGTGCCCGTCACGACGACATCTCGGACGTGGGCCGGCACGACACCTGGCTCGTCGCCTATGGCTATGCGCTGACGAGCGCACTGCGCGCCACAGCGCAGGCGTCGACGGCGTTTCGCGCCCCGAGCTTCGATGACCTGCACTTCCCCGGCCTGGGCAATCCGAACCTGCGGCCGGAGACCGCCGACAGCGTCGAACTCGGACTGCGCTACGCGCACGCCGGCACGCGTGCCTCGGCGGCCCTGTTTCGCACGCGCACGCGCGATCTGATCCAGTTCGGCGGTACGCGCATGGACAACGTCGCGCGTGCGCGCGTCGACGGCCTCGAGCTGGCCGCCGGCCACGTGCACGGCGCCTGGCGCCTGGAGGCCAACGCCACCTACCTCGACGCGCGCGACGAGCAAAGCGGCGAGCGCCTGCTGCGGCGCGCGCCGTGGACCGCCCATCTCGGCCTGTTCCACGAGCGCAACCGCTGGCTGCTCGGCGGCGAAGTCGACTGGGTCGATGCGCGCGTCGACTTGGACATCAACACCTTCGCCCGCAAGTCGCTGCCCGCGCACACGCTGGTGCGCGCGCTCGCCCAGTATCGGGCGAGCGCGAATCTGCGCCTGAAGCTGCGCCTCGAAAACCTGTTCGACGAGCGCTACGCGCTGGTCGACGGCTACGGCACCTGGGGCCGGGCTTTGTTCGGCGGCATCGAATGGCGGCGGTAGAGCTGCAACGCATCGGCGTGCCGCCGGCGCGACGCGCGCGCCTGGTGCTGGCGGCGCTGGCACTGGCCGCGCCGCTGGCGCTGCTGGTTGCGCTTGCGCTCGGCAGCGTGCCGGTGCCGCCGGCCGAGCTGGCGGCGGCACTGGCCGGCAGCGGCGACCCGCTCGCGCTTGCGGTGCTCGAACTGCGCCTTCCGCGTGCCGCTGCGGCCTTCGCCGCCGGCGCGCTGCTGGCGCTGGCCGGCGCCATCTTGCAGGCGCTGCTGCGCAATCCGCTCGCCGACCCGACCGTGCTCGGCGTCTCGGGCGGAGCGGCGCTGGCGGCGCTGGCGGCGCTGGCGCTCGGCGCTTCGCTGTTGACGATGCAATTGGCGGCGGCGGCCGGCGCGCTGGCGGCACTGGCACTGCTGTTCGCGCTCGCCGGGCGCGCGCTGCTGGCGCAACAGGCGACCGCGAACGGCGACGAGGCGACCACCCGGCTGCTGCTCGCCGGGGTGATGATCGCGGCGCTGTGCGCGGCGCTGATCGCGCTCGTCCTGACGCTCGCGCCCGAGGCGCAACTGCGGCCGATGCTGTTCTGGCTGCTCGGCGATCTGAGCGCCGCCACCGACCTGCGCCAAGCGCTCGTCGCCCTGACGCTGCTGGCGCTGGCGCTGTGGCTGGCGGCTCGCCGCGCGCGCGCGCTCGACCTGCTTTTGCGCGGCGACTCGCAGGCGCAGACCCAGGGCGTGGCGGTGGCGCGCACGCGGCGCGCGCTGGTGCTGATCGCCGCACTGGCCACCGGCGCCGCGGTCCTGCTCGCCGGTGCGGTCGGCTTCGTCGGCTTCGTCGCGCCGCATCTGCTGCGACTGGCGATCGGCAACGCGCAGCGCACGCTGCTGCCGGCCGCGGCGCTCGCCGGCGGCCTGCTGGTGCTGGCCGCCGACACCGTGGCGCGCACCGCGTTCGCGCCGCTGCAGTTGCCGGTCGGCGTGGTCACGGCGCTGATCGGCGCGCCGGCGTTCCTGTGGCTGCTGACGCGGCGCGGTCGATGGTGAACGCGGCGGCGGCCGGCGCGCATCGCTTGCGGGCGCGGCGATGAACGTCCTGCCCGAGGTCGCGGTCGCCCTCGACGGCGTGTGCCTGCGCGCAGGCAGTCGCACGATGGTCAGCGACCTGTCGCTGGCGATCGGCCGCGGCGAGCGCTGGGCGATCCTCGGTCCCAATGGCGCCGGCAAGTCGACCTTGCTGGCGCTGCTCGCCGGCCTGCGCCCGGCGCAGGCCGGACGCGTGGTCGTGGCCGGCTTCGAGCCGGCGCACTGGGGCGTCGAGCGGCTTGCCGGCTGGCGCGCACTGCTCGCCGACCGCTGGCTCGACCCCTTTGCCGCCACCGTGCTGGATACGGTTCTGACCGCGCGCTATCGCTTCGGCGAAGGCGATCGCGCCGGCGAGACGCGCGCGCTGGCGGAACTCGCGCACCTGGACTGCGCCGAACTCGCCGGGCACGACGTGCGCACGCTGTCGCGCGGCGAACGCCAACGGGTGGCGCTCGCCACCGCGCTGGCGCAGGAGACACCGCTGCTGCTTGCCGACGAGCCGATCTCGCACCAGGACCCGCGCCATCAGGCGCTGGTGCTGCGGCGTCTCGAGCACCTGCCGCAGCGCACGCTGGTCGCCACGCTGCACGACGTCAACGCCGCGCGCCGCCTGGCCACGCACGCGCTGCTGTTGTCGGGACGCGGGCACTGGCACGCCGGCCCGGTGCACTCGGCGCTCACGACCGAGTCGCTCGGCGAACTGTTCGGCGCGCGCTTCGCCGAGGTCGAAACGCCGGCCGGCCCGCTGTACTACCTGGCCGACGCCGCCGATCGGCAGCACGCAGCCGCGCCGGATGCGCTGCGGACGCGCGCGCCATAGACTGCGCGCCGGGTCGATTGCGTCGAGCGAGGTGTGTGCGATGCCGGTGGTGCTGATCGTCAATCCCAAGGGCGGGGTCGGCAAGAGCACGGTGGCGACCAATCTGGCCGGCTGGTTCGCGGCCTGCGGCCACGCGACGATGCTCGGCGACCTCGACCGCCAGCAGTCGGCGCTCGGCTGGCTGGCGCGGCGGCCGCCCGCGGCGCCGCGCATCCACAGTTGGCAACTCGACACCGATCGCATCGCCCGGCCGCCGCGCGGCATCACGCACGTGGTGCTGGATGCGCCGGCGGCGATCCACGGCCACGCGCTGAAGGAGGCGCTGCGCGCGGCCGATCGCATCGTCGTGCCGCTGCAGGCAAGCCTGTTCGACATCTGCGCGACGCAAAGCTTCCTCGACAAGGTGGCGGCGCGGCTCGGTGAGAAGACGGCGGCGCAGGCCGGTGTGCTCGGCGTTCGGGTCGATGCGCGCACGCGCGCCGCCGAGCAGTTGCACCGCTTCGTCGACGGGCTCGGCCTGCCGGTGCTCGGCTTTCTGCGCGACACGCAGAACTACGTGCAACTGGCGGCGCACGGGTTGACGCTGTGGGACGTGGCGCCGGCGCGGGTCGAGAAGGACCTGGCGCAGTGGCAGCCGCTGCTCGCCTGGGTCGCCACCGGCGTGCTGGCGCCGGCGGCGGCCGACAGCGGCGACTGAAGCCGCGCGCCGGCCGGTCCTCAAGGCGGCAGAGCGCGGCGCGCCTCGTCGATCCGTTGGCACAGCACGGCGATCTCCTCGACCATGCGCGGCGATTGACGGTGCAGCCGGTCGGCGTCGAGCGTGACCAGCGCGCCTGCGCGCACCGCGCTCAGGGTCTCGAAGCGGCGCCACCGTTCGAGCGCGCCGTCGGGCCGCGCGCCGGGCTCGGCAGCGGCGATCAACTGCGGGTCGGCGGCGAGCACCGACTCGATCGACACCTGCGGTGCGATCGGCGCCAGCGCCGCGAACACGTTGTGGCCGCCGCAGACGCGGATCGCCTCGCTCAGCACATGGCGGCCCGACAGCGTCGTCAGCGGCTGCGGCCAAACCTGGAAGAACACGCGCACCGGACGGCGCTGCGCGTAGCGCCCGGCGAGCGCGGCGATCTGCTGCCGCAACTGCGCCGCGACCGCGGCCGCGGCCGGCGCTGTGCCGGCAAGCGCGCCGAGCCGCTCGAGCGAGGTGGCGATGTCTTCAAGCGAGCCCGGCTCGTGCACGTAGACAGGAACGCGCAGCCGGCGCAGGGCCTCGATCCGCGCCGGCCCGTAGCCGCTGCCCCAGACGACGATCAGGTCCGGCGCCAGCGCCGCGACTGCCTCTAGGTCGACCGCATGCGCGCTCGCCACGCGCACGATGCGCCGCGCCTGCGGCGGATAGTCGGCGTGTTCGCTGGTGCCGACGATGCGCTCACCGGCGCCGATCGCGAACAACTGCTCGGTGATGTGCGGCGCCAGGGCGACGATGCGCTGCGCCGGCCGCTCGAGCACGATGCGGTTGCCGGCATCGTCGATGGCGCTCGGCGCAGATGCCTGGGCCGTGCCGAGCGCCAGGGCGAGCAGTACCAGCCGCAGCGCGCCCCCGACTAATGCACTCGGGCGCAGGCCCCCGACAAGAGCACTCGGGCGCAGGCACCCGACGACGGCGTTCGGGCGCAGGCGCCCGACGAGATCTCTCGGGGCGAAGCGGCGCGCGACGGCGCCCGGCTTCACGGCTGCGCCGGCGGCACGCGGCTGCCGGCGGCCGGCTCGGCCGGCGGCTCGGTGACGAAGCCGATGCGCGCCAGCCCGGCTTCCTGTGCAGAGGCCATCACCTGCGCCAGGCGTTCGTAGCGGGTCGACTTGTCGGCGCGCAGGTGCAGCTCGGGCTGCGGCTGCGCGCGTGCGGCCTCGCTCAGCCGGGGCAGCAGTTCGGCGTCGTCGATCGGCTGCTCGTTCCAGTGCAGGCGGCCAGCGGCATCGATCGCGAGCCGGATCGTCGCCGCGGAGCCTGCGGCCGGCGCCGCACGCACCTCGGGCAGGTCGATCTTGATCGCCGAGGCGAGCAGCGGCGCGGTGATGATGAAGATCACCAGTAGCACCAGCATCACGTCCACCAGCGGCGTGACGTTGATCTCGGCCATCGGCTGCGACCGCGACGGCCCGCGTTCGAAGCCGCCGAAGCTCATCGCCTGCCCCGCGTGCCGTGCAGCGGCGCGCCGGCCGCCGAACGGGCGCAACGCGCCACCGGCTTCATGCGCTGGCCGGCCGCGCGCCGACCGTGAAGTAGGCGTGCAGGTCGTGCGCGAAACCGTCGAGCTGCGCCAGCACCAGCCGGTTGACGCGAGCGAAGGCGTTGTAGGCGAGCACCGCCGGAATCGCCACCGCCAGACCGAAGGCGGTCATGATCAGCGCCTCGCCCACCGGTCCGGCGACTTTCTCGAGCGAGATCGTCCCGGTGGCGGCGATGCCGATCAGCGCCCGGTAGATGCCCCAGACGGTGCCGAACAGGCCGACAAAGGGCGCGGTGGCGCCGACCGAGGCGAGGAAGGTCAGCCCAGACTCCAGGCGTGCCGCCGCCTCGTTGATCCGTTGGCGCAGCGTTCGCGTCAGCCACTCGGAGCGGTTCATCTGCGCCGACAGCGTCTCGGCGCCGGCCGGCGCCTGCGCCGTGGCGGCGGCACCGGCAGCCAGCGGCACGAAGATCTGCTCGCCGTCGACCGGCTTCAGGCGCGCGATCGCCTCGTCGACCGAGCGTGCCTGCCAGAACGATTCGAGCGCGCGCGCGGCGCTGCGCACGCGCCACCAGGCAAACGCCTTCCACAGGATCACGAACCAGCTTCCGACCGACATCACCAGCAGCACGTAGGCGGTGAAGCGGATCACCGCGTCGGCCTGGGCCCAGAAGTGGCCGAGACCGAGCGTCTCGCCGCCCATCAGGGCTCGCTCCGGGCAAGGCCGAGCACGTCGCTCATGTCGTACAGGCCGGTGCTGCGGCTGGCGAGGAAGCGCGCGGCGCGCAGGGCGCCGAGCGCGTAGCCGAGGCGACTGGTGGCGCGGTGCACGATCTCGATGCGCTCGCCTTGGCCGGCGAACAGCGCCGTGTGGTCGCCGACGATGTCGCCGCCGCGAACGGCGGCGAAGCCGATCGCGCCCGCCGGCCGCTCGCCGGTGTGCCCGTGCCGTTCGTAGACCGCGACCTCGTCGAGGCGGCGGCCGCGCGCGGCGGCGATCACTTCGCCCATGCGCAGTGCCGTGCCCGAGGGCGCGTCGACCTTGTGCCGGTGGTGCGCCTCGACGATCTCGACGTCGTAGCTGGCGTCGAGCAGGCGCGCGGCCAGTTGCAGCAGGCTGAAGACGGCGTTGACGCCGACGCTCATGTTGGGCGCGAACACGATTGCCGTCTTCTGCGCCGCGGCGGCGATCGCCTCGCGGCCGGCATCGTCGAAGCCGGTGGTGCCGATCACCGCCTTGACGCCGTGCTCGGTGCAGGCGGCCAGGTGCGCGGCCAGCGCCTGCGGGCGGGTGAAGTCGATCAACACCTGGCAGCCGCGCAGCGCTCGCAGATCGGCGCCGATCGGTACACCGGTGCGCCGGCCGAGGAACTCGCCGGCGTCGCGTCCGATGTCCGGGCTGTCGGCGCGGTCGAGCGCGGCGCCCAGCGCCAGGTCGGGGTCGGCCAGCAGCGCCTCGATCAGCGTGCGGCCCATGCGCCCGGAGGCGCCGGCGATGGCGATCTTCTGGGTCATCTTGGAAGCTGTCGCGGCATCCAGGCGGCAAGTCCCGCAGACGCTAGCGCCCGGACGGTGCGGCCGCGCTACGGCCGAGGATTTCGCGGTTGACCATGGTCTCGGTCGGCATCTCGTCGGCCTGGAAGGTGGCGACGCGACCGTCCTTGAAGTGAACGGTCAGGCGGCGCTGGGTCACCTCGCCGGTGCGGCCGCGCTCGAGGTAGTAGACGTAATCCCAGCGATCCGGATGGAAGATGCTGGCCAGCATCGGCGTGCCAAGCAGGAAGCGCACCTGCTCGCGCGTCATTCCGGCGCGCAAGGGCTCGACCATTTCGCGCGTGACGATATTGCCCTGCTGCACGTCCGGCCGGTAGGGCTTGAGCAGGGGCGGCGTCCAGGTGCGCACCGACTCGCAGCCGGCAAGCAGGACGACGGCGCCGGCGGCGGCGGCGAGCGCGACGAAACGGGCGAGCGGACCGAGCGAGGGCGTCAAGCGCAGCATTGCATGGGGGCGCAACCGTCGGCCGGGCGCGCGATCATCGAAGGGGAGCGAGCGGCTATGATACCGAGCACGCTTGCCATGCACGGGCAAGCGCGTCGCCCACGCTGCCGGCGCGTGGCCAGGCGTGTAACGGCCGGCCCGCGCGCCCGGCGCGCCGACACCGGATTGCAGGACTGCGCATGCACTCGCCTCCGAGCTCGAGATCGAGCGAACTGAAAAGCAGCGGCCTGAAGGCGACCTTGCCGCGCCTGAAGATCCTCGAGGTCTTCCAGCGGGCGGCGCACGGCGAGAAGGTGCGCCATCTGAGTGCTGAGGACGTATACAAGAAGCTGATCTCCGACCAGCTCGACGTCGGCCTGGCCACCGTCTATCGCGTGCTGCAACAGTTCGAGCAGGCCGGTCTCTTGCGGCGCAATCACTTCGAGCAGGGGCGCGCCGTCTACGAACTGAACGAGGGTTCGCACCATGACCACCTCGTGTGCGTGAACTGCGGCCGAGTCGAGGAGTTCGTCGACCAGGAGATCGAGCAGCGCCAGCGCAAGATCGCGCGCGCGCGCGGCTTCACGTTGCACGACCACTCGCTCGCCCTGTACGGCGTGTGCAACAAGCCCGACTGCCAGCATCGCTCGACCGAGGAGTGAGCCGGGGCCGCGCTCGCGCTCGCCGGACGATCCCGCGCGCCGCGAGTTGAGGGCCGCCGAGCGTGCTCAGGCGGCGAGCATTTCGCGCGCGTGCTTGCGCGTGGTCTCGGTGATCTCGACTCCGCCCAGCATGCGCGCCAGCTCCTCGATGCGCGCCTTGCGTTCCAGGCGCTCGATGCGCGACACCGGCCGCGCCTCGACCGTGGCCTTGCTCACCAGGTAGTGCTGGTCGCCGCGCGCGGCCACCTGCGGCAGGTGGGTCACGCACAGCACCTGGCGCTGCTGTCCGAGTTGCTTGAGCAGCCGGCCGACGGTCTCGGCCACGGCGCCGCCGATGCCGGCGTCGACCTCGTCGAAGATCAGGGTGGCCACCGGCGTGGCGGCGGCGGCGATCACGGCGATCGCCAGGCTCAGGCGCGACAGCTCGCCGCCCGAGGCGACCCGCGCCAGCGGCCGCAGCGGGCTGCCGGCGTGGCCGGCGACCAGGAACTCGGCGCGTTCGCTCCCGGAGGCGGCTGCATCGCAGGCGGCGAGCTGCGCCTCGAAACGTCCGCCGGCGAGCGACAGGTCCTGCATCGCGCGCGTGACCTCGCGGCTCATTTGCGCGGCGGCTTGCGCGCGGCTGCGCGACAGCTCGGCCGCCGCCGCCTCGTAGGCGCGCTGCGCGTCGTCTTCTTCACGGCGCAGGCCGGACAGATCGGCCGCGGCGCCGAGTGCCGCCAGTCGTGCGCGCGCTTGCGCCAGCAGCGCCGGCAGTTCGCCGGGCGCGCATTTGAACTTGCGGGCGGCCGCGTGCAGTGCGCCGAGGCGCGCTTCGACCTCGGCCAGGCGGCGATCGTCGCTGTCGGTGCGCGCCAGGTAGGCGTTGAGTTCGTGCACGGCATCGTCGATCTGCGCCCGCGCCGATTCGAGCGAACCGAGCACCGGCCGCAGCCGCTCGTCGAACCCGGCCAGTTGCGCCAGGCGCGATGCGACCGTATCGACGCGCGCGAGCGCGGCGTCGTCGGCCTGCGACAGCGCATCGACCGCGCTTTGCGCGCCTTCGATCAGGCTCGCCGCATGCGACAGGCGCTTGTGCTCGGCCTGCACCGCCTCCCACTCGCCGGCGGCCGGTTCGATCTCGCCCAGTTCGTCGGCGATCCAGCGCAGCCGATCCTGCTCGACCTGGGCGCTGCCCTGCATCGCCTCGGCTTCCTCGCGCGCGCGCGTCGCCCGGCGCCAGTGTGCAAAGCGCTCGGCGACCGCTCGCGCCTGCGCGCCCAGGCCGCCGTGCTCGTCGAGCAGCGCCAGTTGCGCCGCCGGTCGCAGCAGCGACTGGTGCGCGTGCTGGCCGTGGACGTCGACCAGCAGGTCGCCCAGCTCGCGCAGTTGCGCCAGGGTGACCGGCGCGCCGTTGATGTAGGCGCGGCTGCGGCCGCCGGCGTCGACCGTTCGTCGCACGAGCGCGCTGCCGGCGTCGTCGCCGGCGAGCTCGCGCTGCGCCAGCCAGTCACGCGCGAGTTCGCCGACGCGGAACTCGGCGCCGACTTCGGCGCGCGCCGCGCCTTCGCGCACGACGTCGGCGTCGGCGCGCTCGCCCAGCGCCAGCAGCAGGGCGTCGATCAGGATCGACTTGCCGGCGCCGGTCTCGCCGGTGAGCACCGAGAAGCCGGCGGCGAGCTCGAGGTCGAGCGCATCGACGATGACGAAGTTGCGGATCGACAGCGACAGCAGCATCGCTCGTATCCCGGACTAGGCGCGGCCGTGCTCGGCGCTCGGCATCACGTTCCAGTGCAGCTTCTGGCGCAAGGTCGCGAAGTAGTTGTAGCCGTGCGGGTGCAGCAGGGTGGCGCAGTCGGCGCTGCGGCGCGCGCGCACGAAGTCGCCGGGCGCCAGTTGCGAGTAGGTCTGCATGTCGAAGTGCGCCGAGGCGTCGCGCACGTCGGTGATCTCGATCTCGATCAGGGCGCTGTCGGCGAGCGCGATCGGCCGGTTCGACAGGGTCTGCGGCGCCACCGGCACCAGCACCAGGCCGGCGAGCGAGGGGTGCAGGATCGGCCCGCTCGCCGACAGCGCGTAGGCGGTGGATCCCGTGGGCGTGGCCAGGATCAGGCCGTCGGCGCGCTGGTTGTACATGGTCACGCCGTCGACGCGCACGGTGAACTCGACCATGCCGCCGGCCACGCCGCGCGACACCACGACGTCGTTGAGCGCGCGCGCGCGGTAGCGGCAGGTGCCGGCGCGCAGCACCTCGGCGTCGAGCAGCATCCGCTGATCGGTCTCGTAGGCGCCGGCGAGCATCTGCGGCAGCACCTGCGCCGCCTGGCCGAGCGCGATGTCGGTCATGAAGCCGAGGCGGCCGTGGTTGATGCCGATCAGCGGCACCCGGTGCGGCGCCAGTTCGCGCGCGATGCCGAGCATCGTGCCGTCGCCGCCGAGCACCACCGCGACGTCGGCCTCGGCGCCGATCTGCGCCAGCGAGCAGGCGGCGAACTGGTGCAGGCGCGCGCCTTCGCGCGTGGCCGCCTCCAGCATCACCTCGAGGCCGGCGTGCCGTACCAGGGCGATGATCTCGAGCAGCGGTTCGCGGATGCCCTCCGCGCGCGGCTTGCCGAAGACGGCGACCTTTCTGAACGCTTGCGCCATGGCCGCGGAATCTAGCAAACGGCGCGCTTCGCGACCCGCGCGGCCCGCGCGCTTACCGCAGCGCGACCGGTCATAGAATGACGCCATGCTGGACGAACGGGCGCGACGGCTGCTGAAGGCGCTGATCGAGCGCTATATCGCCGAGGGCGAGCCGGTGGGCTCGCGCGCGCTGGCGCGCATCTCCGGACTGGAGCTGTCGGCGGCGACGATTCGCAACGTCATGGCCGACCTGGAGGAGATGGGCTTCATCGCCAGCCCGCATACCTCGGCCGGCCGGGTGCCGACGCCGCGCGGCTACCGCCTGTTCGTCGACACCCTGCTCACGGTGCAGCCGGTCGAACGGCAGCAGGCGCAGATCATCGAAGGCAGCCTGCAGGTGGCCGAGCCGCAGCGCGCGCTGCAGGTGGCGGCGCAGATGCTGTCGCAACTGTCGCACTTCGCCGGCGTGGTGCTGACGCCGCGCCGCAGCGCCGCTTTCCGCCAGGTCGAGTTCCTGCGCCTGTCCGAGCGGCGCGTGCTGCTGATCATCGTCACTCCCGAGGGCGACGTGCAGAACCGGATCCTGCTCGCCCAGCACGACTACACGCCGGCCGAACTGGTCGAGGCGGCCAACATCCTGAACCTGCATTTCGCCGGCACCAGCTTCGACGAGGCGCGGCGCCGACTCGGCGGCGAGCTGACCGAGTTGCGTGCCGAGATCGCGCGCCTGATGGAGGCGGCGGTCGCGGCCGGCAGCGAGGCCGCCGAGCAGTCCGATCAGGTCGTGGTCTCGGGCGAGCGCAACCTGCTCGAAGTCGCCGACCTGGCCGGCAATCTGGACCGCCTGCGGGCGCTGTTCGACCTGTTCGAGCACAAGACGCGACTGATGCGTCTGCTCGAGGTCAGCGACCGCGCCCAGGGGGTGCAGATCTTTATCGGCGGCGAGTCGACGCGGCTGCCGCTGGACGAACTGAGCCTGGTGGTGGCGCCCTACGAGGTCGACGGCAGGCTGGTCGGCACGCTCGGCGTGATCGGCCCGACGCGCATGGCCTACGAGCGCGTGATTCCGATCGTCGACATCACGGCGCGGCTGCTGTCGAGCGCGCTGTCGCGCGAGTGAGCGCGGCGCGCATTGCTAGCCTTGGCGTGCGCGGCCGCGTGTGGCGCGCGCCGGCCCGATCCCATCGCCTGTGAGCCCGCACTTGACCTTCCTTCCCGAACCCCCGTTCGCCCACGATCGGCGCGCGCGCAGTGCCGTGCTGCTGGTCAATCTCGGCACGCCGCAGGCGCCGCGGCCCGGCGCCGTGCGCGCCTACCTGCACCAGTTTCTGTCCGACCCGCGCGTGGTCGAGATCCCGCGCCTGCTGTGGTGGCCGATCCTGTACGGGATCGTGCTGACCCTGCGGCCGCGCCGGTCGGCGGCCAAGTACGCGACGATCTGGACCGAGCAGGGTTCGCCGCTGGCGCACGGCTCGCGCCAGCAGGCGCTGCTGCTGCGCGGCTATCTGGGCGAGCGCGGACTCGATCTCGAGGTGGCGCTGGCGATGCGCTACGGCGAGCCCTCGATCGCGCGCGTGCTCGAAGACCTGCGCGCGCTCGGGCTCGAACGGCTGCTGGTCCTGCCGCTGTATCCGCAGTACTCGGCCAGCACCACGGCGACCGTGTTCGACGCCGTGCACCGCCACCTGGAGCGCGTGCGCAACCTGCCCGAGGTGCGCTGGGTCAAGCACTTCCACGACCACCCGGGCTACATCGACGCGCTGGCGCAGTCGATTCGCCGCCACTGGCAGCGGCATGGCCGGCCGCAGGACGTCGGCGGCAAGCTGGTGATGAGCTTCCACGGCGTGCCGCGCCGCACGCTCGACCTCGGCGATCCCTACCACTGCGAGTGCCTGAAGACCGCGCGGCTGCTGGCGCAGGCGCTCGATCTGCGCGAGAACGACTTTGCGCTCGCCTTCCAGTCGCGCTTCGGCCGCGCCGAGTGGCTGCAGCCGTACACGGCGCCGCTGCTGGCGCAACTTGGCGCCGCGCGCACGCCGCGCGTCGACCTCGTCTGCCCGGGTTTCGTCGCTGATTGCCTGGAGACGCTGGAGGAGATCGCGGTCGAGGGCAAGGAGACCTTCCAGCACGCCGGCGGCGGCGAGTTCCACTACATCGCCTGCCTGAACGATGCGCCGGCGTTCATCCACGCGCTCGCCGACCTGGTGCAGGCGCACACGCAGGGCTGGCCGCTGGCGCGCGCCGAGCAGCCGCAGCGCGAGGCGCAGGCGGCGCAGTGCCGGCAGCGGGCGCTGGCGCGCGGCGCGGCGCGCTGAACGCACGTCGCCCGCCGCGGCGCCGTCACAGGTAGAGAAGCTGCTCGCGCTCGGCCGCGGTCGGGCCGAAGCCCTTGGCCTGATAGAAGTCGAAAATGGCTTCGATCACCTGGTCGCTGCTTTCGACCAGCTTCATCAGATCGAGGTCGGCGTCGTCGATCATGCCGTTGGCCACGAGCGTGCCGCGCATCCAGTCGAGCAGGCCGTTCCAGTAGTCGGCACCGACGAGCACGATCGGAATGCGCCGCCCCTTGCCGGTCTGGATCAGGGTCAGCGCCTCGAACAACTCGTCCAGGGTGCCGAAGCCGCCCGGCATGACGACGTAGGCCGACGCGTACTTGACGAAAGCCACCTTGCGCGCAAAAAAGTGGCGGAAGCGCAGCGTGATGTCCTGGTAGGCGTTGCCGTGCTGCTCGAGCGGCAGCTCGATGTTCAGTCCGACGCTAGGGCTGCGGCCGGCGAAGGCGCCCTTGTTGGCGGCCTCCATCACCCCCGGGCCGCCGCCGCTGATGACGGCGAAGCCGGCATCCGACAGCTTGCGCGCGACTTCCTCGGTCTGCTCGTAGAGCGGCGAGCCGGGCCGGCTGCGCGCGCTGCCGAAGATCGACACCGCCGGCCGGATCTCGGCCAGTCGCTCGGTGGCCTCGACGAACTCCGAGATAATGCCCAGCAGGTGCCAGGACTCGCGCGCCTTCAGGGTGGTCGCCCGCTCCGGCATGGTGATGGCGCGCAGGCCCGGGATCTGTTTCTGGCGATCGCTCATGCTGGCTCCTTGGCTGGCCCTCGCGGGCCGAAAGGTGCGAAGGCACGCAGCCTAACCGGAGTTTCGAGTGCTCGGCCAGGCCACGGCCAGCGTTCCAACCTTGCCCGGCAAACGAATGAAGACCCTGCTGCTGGTCGACGGATCCAGCTACCTGTACCGCGCCTTCCACGCGATGCCCGACCTGCGCACCTCGCGCGGCGAGCCGGTGGGGGCGCTGCGCGGCTACATCAACATGCTGCGCGCGCTGCGCCAACAGGTGCCCTGCGACTACTGCGCCTGTGTGTTCGACGCCCCGGGCAAGACATTCCGCGACGACCTCTACGCCGACTACAAGGCCAACCGTGCCGAGATGCCCGCCGACCTCGTGCGCCAGATCCCGGCGATCCACGAGGCGGTGCGCGCGCTCGGCTGGCCGGTGCTGGCGATCGACGGCATCGAAGCCGACGACGTGATCGGCGCGCTGGCGGCGCAGGCGCAGTCGCAGGGCGTCAGAACCGTGATCTCGACCGGCGACAAGGACCTGGCTCAACTCGTCAACGAGCAGGTCACGCTGGTCAACACGATGAGCGGCGAGTGGCTCGACGTGCCGGGCGTGAGCGAGAAGTTCGGCGTGCCGCCGCAACGCATCGTCGACTTCCTGACGCTCACCGGCGATACGGTCGACAACGTGCCCGGGGTTGACAAGGTCGGACCGAAGACCGCGGCCAAGCTGCTGGCGCAGTACGGCTCGCTCGAGGGCGTGATCGCCGCCGCCGGCGAGGTCAAGGGCGTGGTCGGCGAAAACCTGCGCAAGAGCCTCGACTGGCTGCCGACGGCGCGCCTGCTGGTCACCGTCCGGCGCGACGGCGACCTGACGCAGCAGGTGCCGCGCTTCGAGGCGCTGCTCGTGCAGCCGCCGGACCGCGAGCAGGTCATGGCGCTGGCCGAGCGTTTCGAGTTCAAGTCGCTGCTGAAAGAACTGGGCGGCGGAGTGCAAGTCGCAGCCGCCGGTGCGGCGCAGGACAGCGATGCGGCCGCATTGGTGCCGCGGCCGCCGGCGCCGGCGCCGTGCTACGAGACGGTCGTGACCGGCGAGCGGCTCGACCACTGGATCGGCCGGCTGAACACGGCCGAGCTCGCCTGCCTCGACACCGAGACCACCTCGCTCGAGCCGATGCGCGCGCATCTGGTCGGCATCTCGCTTGCCGTGGCCGAGAACGAGGCCTGCTACATCCCGCTGGCGCACCGCTACCCGGGCGTGCCCGAGCAACTGCCGCTCGAGCCCACGCTTTCCCGGCTGCGCCACTGGCTCGAGAGCGAGCACCACAGGAAGGTCGGCCAGCACCTGAAGTACGACACGCATGTGCTTGCCAACCACGGCATCCGCCTGGCGGGAATCGAGCACGACACGCTGCTGCAAAGCTACGTGCTCGAGGCGCACCGCAACCACGACATGGACTCGCTGGCCGAGCGCCACCTCGGACGCAAGACGATCACCTACGAGCAGGTGTGCGGCAAGGGCGCGAGCCAGATCGGCTTCGAGCAGGTGGCGCTCGACCGCGCCACCGCCTACGCCGCCGAGGACGCCGAGGTCACGCTGGCGCTGCACCGGACGCTGTGGCCGCGGCTCGAGAGCGACGAGCGGCTGTGTCGCGTCTACCGCGAGATCGAGATGCCGGTGAGCAAGGTGCTGTTCGAGATGGAACGTGCCGGCGTTCTGATCGACCGTGACAAGCTGCTGGCGCACAGCGCCGAACTGGCCCGGCGCATCGCCGAGCTCGAGCAACGCGCACACGAACTCGCCGGCCAGCCGTTCAACCTCGGCAGCCCGAAGCAGATCGGCGAGATCCTGTTCGGCAAGCTCGGATTGCCGGTGGTCAAAAAGACCGCCAGCGGCGCAGCGAGCACAGATGAAGAAGTGCTCGACAAGCTGGCGCGCGACTATTCGCTGCCGAAGACCCTGCTCGAGCACCGCGCGCTGTCGAAGCTCAAGAGCACCTATTGCGACAAGCTGCCTGCGAGTGTGGATCCGCGCACCGGCCGCGTGCACACGAGTTACGGGCAGGCGATCGCCGTCACCGGGCGCCTGAGCTCGAGCGAGCCGAACCTGCAGAACATCCCGATCCGCACGCCTGAAGGCCGGCGCATCCGCGAGGCCTTCATCGCGCCGGCCGGCAGCCGGATCGTCAGCGCCGACTATTCGCAGATCGAGCTGCGGATCATGGCGCACATCAGCGGCGACGAAGGGCTCGCGGCGGCGTTCAACGCCGGCGAGGACGTGCATCGCGCCACCGCGGCCGAGGTGTTCGGCGTGCCGCTGGCCGAGGTCACGGCTGACCAACGCCGCACCGCCAAGGTGATCAACTTCGGCCTGATCTACGGCATGAGCGCCTTCGGCCTGGCCGCCAACCTCGACCTCGAGCGCGACGCCGCCAAGCTCTACATCGACCGCTACTTCACCCGCTACCCGGGGGTGGCGCGCTACATGGAGCGCACGCGCGCCGAGGCCAGGCGGCAAGGCTATGTCGAGACCGTGTTCGGTCGCCGGCTGTGGCTGCCCGAGATCAACTCGCCCAACGGCCCGCGCCGCAGCGCCGCCGAGCGCTCGGCGATCAACGCGCCGATGCAGGGTACCGCCGCCGACCTGATCAAGCTGGCGATGATCTCGGTGCACGGGTGGATGAAGCGCGAGGGTCTGCGCACCAGGCTCGTGATGCAGGTGCATGACGAGCTGGTGTTCGAGGTGCCCGAGGCGGAGCTGGCGACGGTCGAGCACGAGGTGCCGCGCCTGATGGCCGGCGTGGCGCAACTGAAGGTCGAGCTGGTGGCCGACATCGGCGTCGGTCGCAACTGGGACGAGACGCACTGAAGGCACGCAGCGTAGCGGCGCGCGCCTCGCCGCAGCGCCAGTCGAGTGCAGGCGGGTCGCAGATCGAAGCGGCTGCACGCGCAGCGAGCGAGTGCAGCCGCGCGGCGACGGCGACCTACCTCAGAGCGTCGAGTGCTGCTCCGAAATTGATGTGAAACGGCGCCCCGTCGAGCACCAGCGCCGGCACGGACTTCACGCCGGCAGCTTCGGCGTCCTTGAGCCGGCCCTTGTTCTGGCCCAAGTGCACGATCTCGAGGTCGTAGCGAGAGCGGTCGAGCGCCTGCGCTACCTTCTGCTCGGCTTCGACGCATACCGAGCAGCCTGCATGGTAGAAAACCGCCTTCTTCGTCATAGTGCACCTCCTTAGGTAGGGCCTTGATCGTGACCGAGCGTCACGCGCACTATTGTTGCCGCTGGCTTTGGTTTGAAAAGAAGGCACAAAATGGTTTCCGCTGATAAAAGGGTTCCTATGGGTACTACGGAGGTCCGGCAGTCTGCGAGCGTCACCGCGCTGCTCGAGGACGTCCTGGGTTGCAAGTGGTCCTGGAGCGTCTTGCGGGCGATTCACAACGGCATCGTCCGTCCCGGTCAGATCGAGCGCGCGACTCCAGGCCTCTCGACCAAGGTACTCAACGAGCGCTTGCGAAAGCTCGTCGCCCATGGGGTTCTCGCGAAGAGGGAATTCGCGGAGAGTCCGCCCCATGTCGAGTATGGATTCACGGAACTCGGCACGAAGTTTCTGGCGGTGCTGCAGCAGATCGAGGCGCTGGAGCGCGAGCAGCGCGCTCGCCCGGAGGAGTTGCCGTGACCCTGGAGCTGGCGGACGGTTCTGCTCACCGAGGCGTCCAGTATCGGGGCTCCCGGTGCTGATGACGAATTCCTGGCGGGCTTCGGGCGAGAAGACCACCCGCATCAGAGCGGTCCGACGACATCCTCGGCCGGAATGCCGCGCACCTTCCCGGCGCGGTAGGCGGCCAGGCGTCGCTCGGCCTCTTCGATCCAAATCCGGTCGATCACCGGATCCGGGCGATCCAGGCTGTGCAACACGCGATCGACCAACTCGAGCCGCTCGGCCGGATCGAGCTTGAGCGCCTGTTCCAGCAGTTCACGTTTGCCCATGGTCGCTGCCTCGTCGGTCGCGTCCTGTGGCACAAATCTACACCCGTCGCCGTGCGCGGCGGCCTACAGCGTGAACGCCATCTTCGCCAGCAGCGCTCCCGGCACCCGGCTCGTCTGCAGCGAGCGCGCGCCGTAGGTGCGGCTGTCCATCGTCGACTGCGGCTCGCGCGTCAGCGCTTCGAGGCTGGAGCCGAGCAGGCGATACAGCGTGTCGTCGAAGCGCATGACGTTGACCGGCGCGACGATCTGTCCCTTCTCCACCCAGAAAGTCGCGAAGCGCGTCAGCCCGGTAATGCGGCCGCTCGGGCGATCAGAGAAGTTCAGGTAGTGCAGGTTGCCGATCGCCAGGCCGGTATCGAGCGCTTGCAGCGCGTCGGAGTCGGCGAGCGTGCCGCCGTTCATCGCCATCGACTGCATCGCTTCGTCTTCGCCGGCGCCATTGGTTTCGATGCCGTACTCCTTCGCCGTGCGCGGGCTGACGAGGCTGCCGCGGTGGCGGCCCTGGTCGATCAGCGCGACCGACTGCGGGCGCGCGAAGCCCGCTTCGTCGAACGCGGGCGCGAGGCCGCCCGCGGTGTCTTCACGCACCGTCACGAGCGGCGACAGCGTCGCTTCGCCGTCGACGAGCTTCTGCAGACAGCTCTGCTTGGTTCGCTGCGCCTTGGCAGATACCCCGGACCAGTTGAGCATCTGCGTCAGTTCGTCGACCGCGGCGGGCGCGAGACAGACGCGGTACTCGCCCGGCTCGATCGTGCGCGCGGGCTTGGCCAGGTGCTCGAGTTGCGAGCGGCCGGCGTCGATGCGGCGCGCCAGCTCGCCGGCGTCCCACCGGCTTGCGGCCCACGCGCACTTCACCGCCTTGTCGGCCGCGTGATACAGCGACCAGTCGAACAGGAAGGCGTCGACCGCGTGCCAGTGCCGGCTGCCGAGCGAACTGGCGAAGCCGCGGTAGACCGGCCCGCTGGCGAGCAGCCCGACGAGGTCGGCGCCGCGGGCGGCGGCGGTGATCTGCTCGATCGCTTCAGCGCAGGAAGGAAGGCGGCCGCGGTCTACGCGGCCGGAAGTCGTCGCTTCGGTCGCGAACAGCAGGTAGGGATCGGCGGGCAGCGCGTCCAACTCGGCGCGCAGCGCGCCGATCGCATCGGCAACGTGCGCCTGGTCCTGCGACCGATCGCCGCTGAGCGCGAGCGTCAGGTTGTTGCGGCGGCCGCAGCGGATCAGCGACAGCGTCAACTGCGCCTGCCGCACGCTCATCGGCTGGCGCACCTGCGCGCGGTTGAAGCGGACGAAGTCGGTCTGCTCGCCCGCGAAGTTGACGAGCAGCACTTCGTCGCTGCGCAACTGCGCGATCGCTTGATCGGCAAGCGCAAAAAAGTGCTCGTTCAACTGCGCTCCGCGCCGAAGACGTCGACTCCGGTGAAGCGGCAGGCCGGGCTGGCGTGGCCGACGCGGATCGCCTGGTTCGGTTCGCCCTTGCCGCAATACGGCGTGCCCATCACCTCCATCGTCGCGGCATCGCCGACTTGCGCCAGCGAGCGCCAGAAGGTGGCGCTGATGCCGCGGTAGTTGGGGTCGCGCACGATCTCGGCCAGTTGCCCGTCGCGGATCATCCGGCCCCACTCGCAGCCGAACTGGAACTTGTTGCGCGAGT